>JBLNBX010000028.1:0-8176 GCA_050260275.1 bacterium | reverse complement strand
AGGCTATCCGAACGCCGCCTACGGGACGGTGCCAGGCGATCCTACGATCTCTGACACCTTCGGTCCTTGGACGGTCATCCGCAACACTGTGGACATCCACGGCCCGGACTGGGTGGACTGGTTGTGCAGTACGCCGACGAATAGCTGCCTGGACATGAGCGGCAGTTACTCCGCGGAGACGAGCGGCGCTATACAGACCATCATCGATTTCGCTCCAGGTTACTACGTACTTTCCTTCGTGCTGGGCGGTTCGCAGCGCAATCTCGATCCCCTGTGGGACAGCGATAACACACTCGTGGTGACGCTTGGCTCCTGGATGCAGAGTTACACGCTTCCACCTGAAGCACCGTTCAGGACCGTCTACAGCCCGCGGCTCTACCTGGAGGGTCCCACGCTCCTGATTTTCGCTGATGCGACCATGGTGCCCGGCAGCGATCCTCCTCAATTCGTGAACGACGCGATGGGACTCCTGGTGGACGACATTCGCATCGATTTAGCTACACCTGAGCCCGCCAGTGTCATTCTCCTTGTGCTCGGCGCCGGACTGGTAGCGCTCCGCCGCCGGGTGAAAGCGTAACTAACCAAGAGCGGCGCGCCTCAATGCGGCTGCGCCGCTCAAGTTTTCTCCGCCCTCCCCAATTCAGAAGCACACGCCGCAATACTGCTGACTCTGTCCGGCATTGTGCGAGTGCCGGCGCCGGCCCGGCTCAGCGGAGTATCGGCCGGATGCCCGCGGTTATCAGGAGGGTGCGGCTTTTCGAGAAGGCCCTCACCCGGGCGAAGTTATCCTTTGCCGCTGCAACGCCGCGGCTCTTGCGTCTTCCGCAAGCGCATAGGCCAGAGCTGATCCCAATTGGAGCGGATGCAGCCAGCAGCTCCGATATTGCACGAGTTCCGTTGAGTCAGCGATTCGCGCGGTAGCTGATGCGGTAGATGATTCCGTTCGAGTCATCGCTGACGAGCAGCGCGCCGTCCGGAGTAACGGCAACACCGGCGGGGCGCCCAAAGTGTCTCCATCCGCCGCTGACCTCGAGCAGGAATCCTGTCAGGAAGCTCTCCATAGCCACAGGCTTGCCGTTCTGAAAGCGTATGCGGACCACCTCGTATCCGCTCGGCGGTTCTCTATTCCAGGATCCGTGCATCGCGACGAATGCATCGCCGGCGTATTCGGCCGGGAACTGACGCCCGGTGTAGAAAGCCATCTGAAGCGGCGCGGCGTGCGCGGTGTACGTCAGGACGGGGTCGCGGCTCTCGCGAGCCCACTCCTGTGCGGTCTTGCCGCCGGGCGGGTTCAAAAACGGGAACGGAACCCCTTTGCCGGTCACGAACGGCCAGCCGTACCTGGCCCCCTGCACCAGGTGATTCAGCTCTTCGGGAGGCTCCTGGTCGCCGAGCCAGTCGGTCCCGTTGTCGACGCCCCACAACTCGCCCGTGTTCGGATGCCACGCGAAGCCGACGGTGTTGCGGAGGCCGCTCGAGTAGATCTCGCGCTTGCCGCCGGTGAGCGGCGCGCGGAGTATGGTGGCGCTCTCAGGACTGTTCTCGATGCATGCGTTGCAGGTGCTGCCGACGCTGATATACAGCATGCGGTCGGGACCGATCCCCAGTGTCCGGTTAGGGTGTTGCCCTGCCTCGGGGAGTCCCTGCAGGATTGTACGAAGCGGACCAAAGCTGCCGTCCGCCTGGCGGTCCGCGACAAACACTTCGCGAACGCTGGCGAAGTAGGCGCGATTTCCATCAAGCGCAATTCCGTGCAGACCCGGCTCTCGGGCTACGACGGAGCGCTGGTCCGCGCGGCCGTCGCCGTCGGCGTCCTTCAGCATCAGGCAATCGTCCGATCGCCTGCGCGTGACGTACACCGCCCCATCACTGGCTACGGCCAGCATGCGGGGACTGCCGAGACCGTCCGCGAACACCTGTATCTCGAAACCCGGCGGGAGCTTGAGTTGCCGGATGCGCTCCTCAGTCGCCGGCTCCCGGCCAGGGCGCACAACATTGGCTTTTTCGCGCACCGAGTCCGGCACGGTCTGCCCCGGCAACTGCGCCGCCGCGGCACAGAACGCCGCCAACCCAAACAACGCATGAACGCGCATACCCGTCCCCCTCTGAGCTAATCATCCTCCATCCCTCGGAGGATGGAGTCAAGCGAAGAATGCGAATCCGCGCGCGGGCGTATGTGCATACATGCCGCGATGGCCATGGCGTGGCGGGGCCGCCGAAGATAGCACCGCCCAGGGCGAACTGAGACTGGCCGTCCTGGATGAGGCTGGACGCGCCCGGGCGGTATGCTGGCTGTAGGCGGTAACGGAACCGCTCTGGCAGGCATCGAAGAGTTGACGGCATTAAGGAAACCATGCGGTATCTAGCGCTTCTGGCTATGCTCAACGCCGCCCTGTTCGCCCAGCAGGCGGGCTGGCGAAAAGTCGATGAGGGCGTCCGCACGCCGCAGCAGGAGCTGTCGGAGGCGGAGATCAACGACATCATCGCGAAGTTCGCAGAGAAAGAATCGATGTTCGCGCGCGCCCGGGAGAATTACACATACAGGCAGACGGCCCGCGTGCTCGAGCTGGAGCCCGGGGGCGCGACGGTGGGCCGCTGGGAGATGGTGACGGACGTCCTGTTCGACGACCGGAACAAGCGGACCGAAAAGGTGGTGCGCGCACCTGTCGCCACGCTCAAGAATCTGCAGCTCACGCCCGAGGACGAGGAGGACCTGCGCAACGTTCAGCCCTTCGTGCTGACCACGGAGGACATTCCGAAGTACCACGTCCGGTTTCTGGGCAAGCAGAACGCTGACGAAATTCCCTGCTACGTTTTCGCCGTCAAGCCGAAGCAGCTCGAAAAGGGCAAACGGTATTTCCAGGGCATCGTCTGGGTGGACGACCGCGACCTGCAGATCGTCAAGAGCTACGGCCGTGGCGTCGGCCTTGTGCGCGGCGACAACCAGTTCCCGAAATTCGAGACCTACCGCGAGCAGATCGATGGCAAGTACTGGTTCCCGACGTACACCCGCGCCGACGACACGCTCCATTTCCAGACGGGGCCGCAGCGCATGCGGATGATCGTCCGCTATGAAGACTACAAGCAGTTCAAGGCGGAGACGACGATCCAGTACGGTGACCCGGTCGAGACGCCGCCGCAGTGATGCTGCCGGCGCCGGCAGCCGCGGTGCGCCACTCTATCGCACGCGCAGACCATTCAGCAGGTCGAAGAACTCGGGGAACGACACGGCTGCGGCCTCAGCGCCTTCGATAGAGCATTCCCCGTCGGCCGCCAGCGACGCTACTGCGAACGCCATGGCGATGCGGTGATCGCCGAACGAGTGGAGCGCGGCGGTGCGGAACCGCTGCCTGCCAGGCACCCGGAAGCCGTCCTGCCACACTTCCACCTTCACGCCCATGCGGCTGAGGTTCTCGGCCACGCTGGCGATACGATCGGTTTCCTTGATGCGCAGTTCGGCGGCGTTCAGGACGGTGAGCCCTTCCTCGGAAGCCGCTCCGAGGACCGCCAGGACGGGGATCTCGTCGATTAGAGCCGCCGTTAGGCCCTTTTCGATCACCCCGCCGCGCAGCGGCGCGTGGCGGATGTCGAGGCTGCCGACCGCCTCGCCAGCGCGGAACTCGGGCCCGCGAATCCGGATGGGGGCGCCCATGCTGACGAGGAAATCGATCAGCGCCGAGCGCGTCGGGTTGAGCCCGACCGCTTCTATAGAGATTTCCGAGCCGGGCACTAGCAGCGCGGCGGCTATGAAGAAAGCCGCGGAGGAAAGGTCGCCCGGAACCGACAACTCGCGCGCCTTTAGCCTGGCCGGGCCGCGGACGAGAATCGCGCGGCCTTCCACGTCCAGCTCCGCCCCGAACTCCTTGAGGGCGAGTTCGGTGTGGTCGCGCGTGCGCACGGTCTCGCGCACAGTGGTGACCCCGTCTGCGTACAGGCCGGCGAACAGAATGCAGGTCTTAACCTGCGCGCTCGGCACCGGAATCTCATAGTCCACCGGGCGCAGCCGGGCCGGGCGCAGCTCAAGTGGCGGGAAGCGCCCGTCGCGTGCCGATACCGCCGCACCCATGGCCTCAAGCGGGCGCAGGATACGATCCACCGGCCTGCGCAGGACGCTCTCGTCTCCAGTGATGCGGGTGGGGAAGCGCTGGGCGGCGAGTATGCCGGGCAGCATCCGCATGATGGATCCAGAATTGCCGGCGTCGAGCACACGTCCGGGTTCGCGCAGACCGTGAAGGCCGCATCCCGAGATCGAGACCGACGTCCCCTTCCGCTCCACCGCAACGCCGAGCGCACGCAGGCACTCCAGCGTGGACGCGCAATCCGCGCCTGTCGAGTAGTTGCGGATTCGGGTTACGCCCTCGGCGATTGCGCCGAGCATCGCATAGCGATGCGAAATGGACTTGTCGCCTGGCAGGCTAACCGAGCCCGCGAGACGTTGGGCAGGGGATACGCGTTCAGCCATTCGGAACCCCTCATTCTATACGAAGGGTTCCCGAAAGCGTATGAACGGGCAGTCCAGGCGGCCCCCCGTGGAAGCCGTGCCTGCGCGACGGCTGTGAGACGGATGTGCGACAGCTACGCGATGGCTTGCATGGCTCCCATGGTCAGCAGGGGCGCGCGATACCCGTGGGCGGGCTGGAATCGGTATCCCACTCCGAATATCGTCTCGATGTAGCTATCCCCATGAACCCCAAGCTTCTTCCTAAGGCGCCGGATGTGGACGTCCAGCGTGCGCGTCCGGATCATCGGTCCGTAGCCCCAGATGCGGCTCAGGAGCACGTCGCGGCGCATGATCTCTCCCGCGTTCGAAGCCAGCGCGGCGAGGAGGGCGAACTCCTTGCGTGTGAGTGTGACGGGCACGGAGTCTACCCTGAGGCTCCGCGTGGTGTAGTCGATCTCGATGTGCCTGTCCCGGTAGTTCTCCAGAGCAACCGCCCCTTGCATCTCCGTTGTTGTCATGCTGTCGTCTCCGATTTGGATCAACCTTCCAGTAGGATGCTCGGGAGGGTACAAATGTCGCAACAATTTAATTGCCTGGAGGGACGGGGCTATTCGATCGGATAGGGCCCGGGGTTTACGACTGGGATGACGGTACCGGCGCGGTTCTGAGCGCCGATTCTGAGCTCTACGGCCCTGGCCACGTCATGCGTTTGCCAGTGAATGTAGCGTCCTCGCCCGGCTCAAGCGTCTCCGGCTGGATGGCCCCGCGCTGGGTGGAGATGACGCTGCCGCCGGGCGAAAGAAGATAGAAGATCAGTCTGGCGCGCGTCAGCGGCTGGCCGCCGGTGTTCCGGACGACGCCGTCGATCTCGATTACGCGGGCGGAAGTCCGGCGGGCGGCAAATTCGGTTATCTCGAGCTGTTGCGCGGGCTGGGACGAGCCTTTGCCGGCTCCGCCCGCCAGCAGGCCAACAGGAACGATGGCGATGGCGGTACGCCGCGTCATGGCAAAACCACGCGTGCCAGTATAGTTTACAGAGCCGCGCGCGGGGGTTCAACTGCTGGAGCCGGGCCGCTACAACTCGAGAAGATGGCCGAGTTTTTCCTTCTTGGTCCGGAGGTATCCCTCGGAGAAAACAACCGGGGCGACCTCGCACGGGACGCGCTCCGCAACGCTCACGCCGGCGGCTTCGAGGGCGGCGATCTTGGAGGGGTTGTTGGACAGGAGGCGGACAGCGGTGATGTCGAAGTAGCGCAGGATCTCCGCGGGAAGCGCGTAGTCTCGATGATCCGGCTTGAAGCCCAGCAGGAGGTTGGCTTCGACGGTGTCCGCGCCGCGATCCTGAAGCTCATAGGCGCGCAGCTTGTTGAGCAGGCCTATACCCCGGCCCTCCTCATGCTCATAGATGATCATGCCGCGCCGTTCGGCAGCAATCTGCTCGAGCGCGATCTCGAGCTGGGCGCGGCAGTCGCAGCGCAGGCTGTGGAAAACATCGCCCGTCAGGCACTGGGAGTGGATCCGCACCAGCGGCGGAACCGGTCCCTTCATGTCGCCCATCTTGAGGACGACGGCTTCGGAGGTCGTGCCCGGGCCGTGGAGGTCGAAAGCATAGATACGAAAATGGCCGAATCTCGTCGGAAAATCGGCTTCGGCGACCTTATGCAGGCCTAATAGGGCGGGTTGCGCTTTTTCCATATTCGAACTGCTTTGTTTACTTCCAATTATAATGGAGTGCGATCCGGGCAGGCACGTCGGCCCGGCGCGGCACCGGCGACGCTATGTGGCAAAACCATCTCTTCCTGCTGCTGATACGCCTGGGCGTCGTAGCCCTGCTGGCCAGCTTCCTGGTGCGTTTCAGCGGCTTCCGCCAGATGCTGCTGCGCGAACGGCGGACCTTCAACCAGCGCCTGTTTCTGGCCCTGGCATTCGCCGCCATATTCGGCGCGGGCGTAACCGTGCGCGAACTGCAGCCGAGTTACAGGGCCGTGGACCTCGGGTTCGAGGCCAGCATCCTGGCCGGCATCCTGGGCGGGTACGTAACGGGCCTGTTCTCGGGGATACTCATATCGATTCCGGCGATGGTGGGGCACCAGTACCTGACAATGCCCCTGCTGGCGGGCGTCGGCGCCTTGGGTGGTTTGCTGCGCAACCTCGCCCCGGACCCTGAAGAGGTCTGGAAGTTTTCCCCTTTCTTCGACCTGAGCCTGTACCGCATCTTCGCCCGCAAGCACCAGCACGCGCGTGCCGCATTCCAGATACTGTGCCTGCTGGCGATCGTCGGGGCCGAGTTCCTGCGCATGACCATCGGGCACTTCTGGCCGAAGCAGATATTCTTCCTGTACCCCGGCTGGCCGAATCCACACCCGATGAACGTCGTGGCCGTCTATGCCTCGACGCTGTTCGCCATCACGATTCCGCTGAAGATCTGGAACAACGCGCGGAACGAGATGAAGCTCGAAGAACAGCAGCGGCTGCTGCTGCAGGCGCGCATGGATGCTCTCAGCCGCCAGATAAACCCGCATTTCCTGTTCAACACGCTGAACTCGGTTGCCGCGCTCATACGCACCAACCCGCAGCAGGCCCGCGCGGTGGTCTACAAGCTTTCCAATATCCTGAGGCGATTGCTCCGGAAGCACGAGAACTTCAACCCTCTCAGCGAGGAACTGGACCTCATCAACGACTATCTTTCGATCGAGATGATACGGTTCGGCGACAAGCTGCTGTTCGAGAAAGACGTGGACCCGGCGACGCTCGACAAGCTGGTCCCCAGCATGCTTCTGCAGCCGCTTGTAGAGAACTGTGTGAAGCATGGTTTGAGCCAAAAAGTGGATGGCGGCACGGTGCGGTTTCGCAGTAGTCTAAGGGAGGGAAGGCTCCATCTGCTGGTCGAAGATGACGGCGTCGGCATTCCCGAAGCCAAACTTGCCACGCTGCGCGAGCAGGGAATCGGCGTCAGCAACGTCAACGAGAGGTTGAAGGTTCTGTTCGGTTCCGACTATCGGATGTGGATCGACAGCGCGCCCGGGCAAGGCACCCGCATCGAGATTGAGATACCGGAGCTGCAATCGACCGCTGCTTCGGCGTCTGCGTAGGTGATAATGTACCCGCGCAGTCTGCACTGGTAAGCACGAGGGGACTTTGTTCTTTTGACAAACGACGTGAACGCCGTTTTGGCTCTGCGGTCGAACGGATTGCCCAAGACCATAGCCGACAAGACCCGCTGGGTCTATGACCGGATGGCGCTGGTTTATCCTGTCTCGACCTACTTTTTCCATTCGCGGGCGCACCGGCTCGCAGTTGAGGTCTCGGGCATTCGCGACGGTATGCAAATACTCGAGGTGGCCACCGGGTCGGGCGAGATGTTCCGCCGGATTGTGAAGGCGAACCGCAACGGCCGCACCGTCGGGTTTGACCTTTCGCCTAACATGGCCCAGCGGACGCACGACCGCATCCGGCGCAAGTTCCCGCAGGCCGAAACACTCTGCCAGGCCGTCGACGCGCGCTATATGCCTTATCGCGACGCGAGCTTCGACGCCGTCTTCTGCTGCTATCTGCTCGAACTCCTCGGGGCGGATGACATTGTGCGGGCGCTTTCCGAGATACACCGCGTACTGCGTCCCGGCGGGCGCCTGGCGCTGGTGTGCATAGCCGATAACACGCCGTTGTTCAACCGGATCTATAGGTTCGCCGGAGGGTTGGTGCCGGCGTTCTGGGGACGGCAGGTGGCCCGCCATG
>JBLNBX010000027.1:0-4103 GCA_050260275.1 bacterium | reverse complement strand
CAAATTGACCGTGGACACCGCCTTCATCGAGGATGTCCTTCGGAAGGATGCGCCGCGGCCGGCAGCGGCCTGCACGGTCGTATTTCCTACTCCGGCGGGCGCGACATGGCCAGAAGTGCGGATCGTGATCGGCGAGCTATCGCTCAAGGCCGAGGTGGGCGCGGTCCGCCGGGAGCACGACTTCAAGCAGTTGGGCTTCGCCAACAATCGGCGTGGCGGATCGGTCCCCAATGCCAAGTGGGAGTTCCTGCGCCTGCTTGCCCGGTACGGCGGCGTATTGAGTTTCGACGAATCACGCCTGACCCGTGCACAACGCGACAATCTCAAGAACTACGTCAAGGACGCTCGCGCCTGGCTGCAAGCGTTCTTTGGCCTCGACGAGGACGATCCCGTGCCGGCCCGCAAGGAGCTGCGGCGGTATGAATGCCGGTTCCAATTGGCGCCGGAGGAAGGCGTCAGATTCCCGACGCCGGTTGGCGCAACGTGGGACCATGTTTCCATTCGGGAGACGGCGCAGGGCACGATCAGGATCTCGGTGGATGCCATGCGCGTGAGAAGTGCCGCCAGCTATGGGTCCGGCGGCCTGCGGAAAATGGAAGCGGCTCTCGACGCCGGTTCCATCGAGCGGGACTACGACCTGCCGTTCTTGCAGTTGGCCGATCACGCGGATCGGCCCACTCCAGCCGGCAGGCGGCTGCTGGACGTCCTGCGAGGCTCAGGGAAGGTCACTGCATCGGAGGACGACGGCACCATGCTCGAGTTGTCGCAGTATCTATGTGCCCTGATGCAGATCGGCGACGCGCCGTTCCGGTTCAGCTACGGGACATGCGTCTGGTCCGCCCGCTTTGAGGCGAGGGGGTTCTGCGGAGCCTGCAGAATGTAGGTTGACCGGCTGACCAGCGCAGCCGTGCGGGAACGGGACACTAAATCGCGCGGCGTCCAGGAGCGAGTAATTTCCTCCTACGCCGCTCTGGCCAAATCTCAGCATTGGCGACTTTTCGCTCATCTGTCCGGAAGTAACCGATGCGGCTCATTGCGTGGCGCCGGGTGTGGCGGCTGCTAATTGTAGGAGGGTGTCCCTTTTGAACTTTTTCAGGGCACCACTTACGCAGTCGCAGAGCACGACTTTCATTCCTCCGTCCTCAACGCCCTCCAGGGTATAGAGGCAGGCCTTGTGTTTCACTTTCTGCCCAATGTACGCCTTTGGAAAGTCTTGTTCTGTCAATATTGCGAGTAGCTCCACGGCATCCGCATCGGATATGTCGAGAGCCAGCAGTTTCCTGATCTGCGCCAGTCTCGGATTGGCAAGATCACCCTGCGATAGGGCGACAACGAGGCGCGACTTGGCGCGGCTCAGCGCCACGTTGATGAGGCGATCAGTCAACGCCTTGTGGGTGCCGAGCACTGGATCGAAGAACACGATCCTTTTCTCGCGCCCTTGTGCCCGATGCACGGTGCTCACCTGGACGCCCGTGATGCCTCGCTTCTTGAGCTCCGAGCGAAAAGCCGCTCGCTGCATGCGGTAGGGTGTCAGAATGATCAAGTCGTCGCTTTCGAGCAAGGCCCACTCCACAAGATCGATGATCTGGTTCACCGAAGACGGACGAACTGCGCTGTGCTGGAAGAGGTGCCCCTCCGTGGCGACTGCCAAACAGTGCGTGCGGTCGTAGTGGAGGGTAGGCAGGTTTATGAGCTTCCGTTCAGCGATCCAATTCGGGTTTGACGCGGCCTTGGCGCAAACCCGCAGCTTGCCGCCATAAAAAGCGTGGCTGACCACGTGGCAGATGTCCTCCGCCATGCGCGACTGCTCGTCTAGCATCCGGACGTTCGCCTGGCCCTCTTTCATGAGATCGAACGGCGAACGGCCGAGCCACTTCTTTACGTCCGGATCGTCAGCGCAGACGATCGGCTCAAGCTGCTTCGGATCGCCTGCAAAGAGGACTCGCCGGCCCAATAGCAGGAACGGCGCCGCATGCGCGAGGCCTACCTGGCTTGCCTCGTCAAACACCACGAGATCATAAGGCGCGAACTCTACAAGCTCTCCGTACGAGAAGACGCCGCGGGTGCATGTCAAAGCCGCTACTCGCGCTGCGGCAAGGATGGTTTTTGCTTGGGCACGAATCTGGTTTTCAGCCGCCGCGACCTTCTCTTTCCACTCACTGTAAGCGGCCACGTCCGCCGGATCGGGACGGGAGGCTTGCAACGCCGCGAGCCGCTGCACCAAGACGGGATCGGATTTGGGTAGCAGATGGGATTTGTTCTGGTAGTGTTCTGCGTTGATGTGCGACCCGATCCGCTTGCACTGGAGCCGGACCTTGCCGGCGACGGCTTCCTTCGGCGTCATCCTTTCGAGCGCGTCATCGACCTTCGTGATGGCCAGATCCACGGCGGTGTTGGTGGTGGAGAGTAGCAGCACGCGGCTGCCAGGATTTTCCATCAGGAACGCGGCGATCATACAGCCGAGAGCGTGGGTCTTGCCCGTTCCTGGGGGCCCCCACAGGAACGCGTTCCTGTACCGCAACAACTCAAACGCCGATTTCTGCCCTATCCGCAGCTCAGGGGAACGGTGCGGACTCGTTCCCGGGAAAGCGGGCAGGGCGGCAGGGCTTTGAAGTGACTCAAGCGCATCGAGATACCGCGGCCCCTGGAGGGGGCTTTCCCAGAGCTCGGATAGCTTATCGAGGAATCGGATGGGATAGATCCGGATCAGGCCCGATTGGGGTACCTGGGCGGTCGCGTACCGCAAATTGATCTGGAGGTTCTCGGGTACGACCGATAGCACGTCCGCGACGCCCTTGGGCGGGCCGGGCCACCAAGCGGTGGCTCCCTCAAGTGACTCGTCGAGCTGGCCACCACCCGGGTCAACATTCACCTTCCACAGTTTCCCGACGGCCTCACGCCCCTCGATATGCCAGTCCATCGGCTTTGATGCATGTTCCGCCTCCCATGAAATGGCTAGTCTGATCGTGTCCAGCATTCCGGGCAATAGTATATCGAGTAACAGACTCCAATAGCCGATGTGATCACTCACAGCGCGTCTTGAGATTAGCCGCGGTACCAATCTGGCTGAAGTCCGCTGACTGGGCGGAATATTCCAGATCAAGTCAAACCCGAAGGCGCCTGAAAGCGCTTGGCACTGAAGCCAGCTCTGCCGTTCCGACACTTCGCGTCTGCTTCGCTATCGCAGCGGCGTCTTGACGGATAGCGCCGGGCGGTGAGAAGCGGCTCGCCGACAACAGCCCATCGCTGACGGCGTAGTCCTCTGCCGCTGCGAGACAGAGCTTGTCCGGAAACACGGCGTGCGCAGACGCCCACTACTGACCCTGCTCCATCACAAGCCGCCAGCGCTCCCGCTGATCCTCCCACAACGGCAGGCGCGCGATGGGACGCAGCATGGCCTCGCCCACGTGGAAGCGGCCGCCCGACGTCTGAGGCAGTCTCAAGATCGCCTCCTGAATGTCGGGCGCGAGCCAGTTGAGCATCATGATCTGGCTGATTCGCTCACGGCTGACACAGCCGAGCCGGGCGAGATCGGCGTGGCTGCGAATCTCGCCCCTGTCGATCATCTCCTGAAATTGGAGCGCCACCGCCATCACCTGCGTGATGCGCGGGAAGTGCCCCTGCCTGGCTGGTCGCGGAGCAACTGGCGCACTCTTCTTCGGCCGCCGGTTGATTTCCCGCACGGTCGGCTGCAATCGGACCTGGATTTCGGCGAGCCCATTGGATTGGATCGTCATTTGTTCTTCATCACCTCAAGACAGAGCTGTCTGATCCCTGTCGTCCGGAAGCCGACCGTCACCGTGCCGGTGGCTCCGTCGTAGGCGACACGCTCAACAAGCGTCTTCACGAACTTCTCCTGTTCGCGCGGGGTCATCTCCGACCAGACACCGTCGAATTCCCGGAGAGTCCTTCGCACGCTCGCGACATCCATGGTCTGGCCGACCGACTCGGCCAACTGATCCCGCACCTCGCGGAGCTGCCGTTCGAGAACCGCCACGCGCTGCTGCAAGTCCGCCATGCGGTCGGTTGCCAGCTTTCCATTCATGCGGACCAGCCCCGCGATCTCCTCTCCGAGATGCTGGAGTTCCTTTTCCATCACCCGC
>JBLNBX010000026.1:0-7434 GCA_050260275.1 bacterium | reverse complement strand
GATCATCATCACCTACTTCGCGAAGACGGCGGCGCCGCTGCTGGCGCACAGGCGATAGGCCAGTTCAGGCGCTCTGCCGCGTCGCGCGCGGCGCAACAGTGGACAGCGCCAGCGCCACGGCTATCACCACCACGCAGCCGACGACGTTGTACCAGAGGAACGAAATGCTGGTCGCGAGGTGGGCGTAGAAGATCGCCGCTTCGCCGGCTAGCACGCCCCAGAACGCCGCCGTCCCGCCCACTCGCGGGAAAAAGAACGCCAGCACGAATACGCCGAGCATTCCGCCGTAAAAAAGCGACCCCACCATGTTCACCGCTTCGATGAGCGAACCCAGGCCCGCGCCGTAGCCGGCGAACCACATCGCGTACAGTCCCCAGACTGCCGTGAACACGCGCGAGGCCCAGAGGTAATGCCGGTCCGGCGCATTGCGGCTGATGTAACGCCGGTAGAGATCGATGACGGAAACCGTCGCAAGCGAGTTTATCTCCGCGGATGCCGTGGACATGGCTGCAGCGAAGATGGCCGCGAGCACCAGCCCAACCAGACCTGCCGGCATGTAGCGCGTGACGAATGAGAGAAAGATGTGGTTGGTGTCGTTGAAATCGGGATCGCCACCGGTGGTTTTGACGAGCCGCGCGCCGTCGCTGCGAGCGGCATCGAGTTCGCGCTGCGCGGCTTTGTACCGGGCCGTTGAGGCTTCGACGCGTGCGGTGTCGCGGGCGCGGCGGGCGTCAAGCAGGTCCGATGCCGAGGCGCGGCGTTCAGCGAAGGCTGCGGAATACCGCGACTCGATGGCCCGGTATTGCTCGGGAGCCGCGGCGCTCACGCGCTCGAGCTCAACGCGATTGAACAGCACCGGCGGCCTCTCGTAGACAAAGAACACGAACACCATTGCGCCGGTGAACAGGATGATAAACTGCATCGGCACCTTCGCCGCCGCCGTGAAAAGCAGGCTCAGGCGGCTGTGGGTAACCGATTTCCCGGTGAGGTACCGCTGGACCTGCGACTGGTCCGTCCCGAAGTAGGCCAGCGCCAGAAAAGCGCCGCCGATGAGGCCGCTCCACAGGTTGTAGCGGTCGTTCCAATCGAAGTTGAACGTGACGGCGTTGAGCTTTCCCGCCGCTCCGGCGAGCGCGACTGCGTCGCCGAGCGTCACATTTGCGGGCAGCAGCACGATGGCCGTTACGAGCGCGGCGATCATGCCCATGAAGATGATCACCATCTGCTGCACATCCGTCCACGTGACTGCTTTGATGCCGCCCATGACGGTGTAGACGATCACCAGCGTTCCCATGATGAGCGTGGTGATGTTGCTCGGGATGCCGAGTATCACAGTTAGCACGATGGCGGGAGCAGACAGCGCCACACCCACTCCGAGGCCGCGCTGGAGAAGAAATATCAGGCTCACAAGCGCACGCGTTTTCGCATCGAAGCGCTGCTCCAGATACTCGTAGGCGGTGTAGACCTTCGCGCGGTGAAAGATGGGAACGGCGGTCGCGCAGAGAATCACCATCGCAAGCGGCAGCCCGAAGTAGAACTGCACGAACCGCATGCCATCCACGTAGGCCTGGCCGGTGGTCGAGATGAACGTGATGGCGCTCGCCTGCGTCGCCATGATTGACAGCGCCATGGCGTACCAGGGCATCGTCTTGCCCGCGAGCAGGTAGTTTTCGGTGGTGTTGCTCCCGCGGCCCCTGTAAATGCCGTAGGCGACTATGCCCACAAGCGATAGCACGAGCACCGCCCAGTCGGACGGCCTCATTGGTTATACGCCCGTGTGAAGAGAGTGAACAGCACTATCAGGAGAGCGAGCCAGCCGAGGACAGCCGCGTACACGCGCGGCCAGGAGCCCAGGAACGGAGGCTTTTCGTTCATTGGAGCGTCTTCCCCGCGCTCAACAGGTTGGCAAAAATGCGGAACGCTCCGGGCACCCCTGCCGGAAGCTGCCGGAACCAGGAATACGCCGTGAACACGTACGCTCCGCGGCCGTACTTCGTGTAGAGCGTGCCGCCGGCGCGCGCAGGCTCGCCGGGATCGGAGCAGGAGAAGAGCGTGCGGTAGCGCGGGTCCCACTCGGAGGCGAAGTAGAGGCCGCGCTCCTGCACCCATCCGTCGAAGTCGGCAGCCGTGATGCGGTTCGGCGCGGCGAGCAGCGGGCTCGCGGCGTCCGTGAACGAGACGGGCGCTTCTTCGACTGAGACGCGGTCGCGGCCCGTGCGCAGCGGAAACGGTCCGAGGTCGCTGAGCTGCGAAGGATCGGTGCGAGGATCGAGGACGTTGTACTGCACAACCAGCGTTCCTCCGCGCTCGACGTAGTCGATGAGGCGGTGTTGGTTCGCCCGCAGGTCCGCGCGCACGTTGTAGGCGCGCACTCCTGTGACGATGGCGTCGTAGCCGGAGAGATCGCCGGTGAGATCGTCGGGGCCGAGCAGGCGCACGTCGAGGCCGAGTTGGGCGAGCGCTTCGGGGACGTTGTCGCCCGCGCCCATGACGTATCCGATGCGTTTCGCGAGCACCTGAACGTCCACGCGCACGGCGTCGATGGCGGCGGGGCGCAGCACCGCCTGCGGCGGAAAGTGCGAGTACGACACTACATCCATGGCCGTCGAGATTTCGCGCCCGCCGCACTCTGCGACCGCACGCAGAACGGCGCGGCCGTGGTTCGCCGGGGGCGTCACCTCGAACGTGAGCGGCATCTCCATTCCTGCCTGCCTTGCCTCGAAGCGCTGTCTTGCGGGCTCGATCTTCCAGCCCGCGGGCGCCTCCAGGCGGACGTCGCCCGAGGCCGGGGCATTGGAATCGACTATCACGCGCACCCGGCGCGGCTGCGCGCTGGAGAACACGAGCGCGGAGCTGTCCAACTTCAGAGCTACGACCGGCACGACAACGACAGGCCGCGTCAGCTCACCGCGGGAGCGGTCAACGTAGCGGTGGATGACGGGGCGTTCTATCTCGATCTCGCCACCCGCCACCCGGAGCCGGAAGCGCGCCGTTGCGACCGGCGGCGTCTCCGGCGCTCCGATAAGCTGCGGGGCCTGAACGGTGTAGCTCTCGCCCTTAGGCGGCTGAGCCAGCCAGTACGGACCCGAATAGGGCTCCGTCGCCGCGACTTTCTGGAGAAATCCTCGCGTCACCGGCTGGCCGGTTTCGAGCGCAGCCGGTTCCGCCGCGGTCTGCACGGAGCGGCCCCAATGAATCGCCGTGGAGAGCAACTGCACGTCTACCGGCGCGCGCTTCACGGCAGTAGCGTTTATCCTGACGCTCGATCCCGGCGTCACATCCCAGCGTTCAGCCGAGGCGTCGAGCCACAGACCCGCGCACAGCGCGATAGTCTCGTCGATTTCCTTACGCTTGTACTGCGCCCACGGGTCGTTGAGCACCGCGGCTTTCTCGCGCGCCGCCAGGAGCGGCGGAAGCGCTCGCTCGGGATGTTCGTCGTCAAGGCTGCGCAGCGCCTCCTTGATGAGCGGCTGGATCGCAGCGCCGCCGGGCACGCGGCCCCACGTCGTGTCGATGCCGTCGAACAGATCCTTCCCACGCTCGCCCGCCACGTGCATCAGCCTCACGTCCGATGCCGCGCGCCGCGGAGGGGTGCCCATTCCCTGTGAGCTGTGCATGCTGCGGCTCAGGCCGGCGAGTTCGCCGTAAGTGTAGCCGAGCGTCGCGTTCCATTCTCCGGTTTCGAGGCGGTAGTCGGCGCTGGACGCGCCGCTGTAAGCGTTCCAGACAAGCCGCTTGGCCTGCCACGGCTGCACGTACTTGAGCTGTTCGGGGAAACGTTTGGGGTCGGCCGCGGCTGCGAACGCCTCGCGCGCGAGGATCCCCGCCGCCTGGTGGTGCCCGTGGCCGTCGCGCGCAGTGCCGGAAAAGATGGCGATGATCACGTCGGGCCGGAAGCTGCGTATCACCCACACGACGTCGGCCAGCGTCTCTTCGTGGCCCCACTTGGCGAGCGTTTCCTCGGCCGATTTCGAGAAACCAAAATCGATGGCGCGCGTGAAAAACTGCTCCGCACCGTCGATCTCCCGCGCCGCCAGCAACTCCTGGGTACGGATGACGCCCAGCATCGCTCCCTGCTCGGGACCGATCAGGTTCTGGCCGCCCTCGCCGCGCGTGATGGAAAGGTACGCCGTTCGCACCATGCGCCCGCGCGCGAGCCAGGCGAGAGTGAGGCTGTTCTCGTCGTCAGGATGCGCGCCTATCATGAGCGCGCTCCCGAGCACGCCCGCCCGCGCTACTGCTTCGCGCCGCGCCGACGCGCCCGAAACCAGGGGCCCGGCCGGGGCGGCGATCGCGAAAGACACCGCGAGCGCCAGTAAACGTGCGATGAGCCTCATCAATGACAATGGTACAGGGGCTGCTCGCGCGTACGCACGGTTGCGCGGGGCGCTCCGGAAGCACGCGCACCGGCAGGCAAGGCGAAGCATTCCAGCGCGTTACCGGAGCGCCGTAAGGGATCTATTCCTTCTTGATCTGCTGGGCGAGGTAGCCCTCGGTGCCGATTTCTTTGAGCTGATACAGTTCGGCCTCTATCTCGTCGACGTGCTCCTCTTCGGCCTTCAGGATCTTTTCGAAGAGCTCGCGCGTGCCGTTGTCGCCCACCTCGCGGCACAGCGCGATGGAGGCGTTGTAGCGGTTCACGGCGTCCATCTCGAGCGCGAGGTCGTTCTCCATCATCTGCTTGACGTTTCTGCCGACCTTCACCGGGAACAGGTCGGTCATGTTCGGCTCGCCCTCCAGGAACAGGATGCGTTCGATGAATGCCTCGGCGTGCCGCATCTCGGTCAGGGAGCGCTCGCGGATGCTGTGATAGAGACGGCTGTATTTCCAGTTCTCATTCATCTCGGCGTGAATAAAGTACTGATTAATGGCGGTGAGTTCCGACTTCAACGCCTCGTTCAATGCCGCAATTACTCGGCTGTCTCCACGCATTGAGCCTCTGCCTCCTCGAAGTGATCCCGGCGCCTTCCCACCTTCACAGCGGCCCGGGTTGCACATTAACTTTACCAAATATACGGTCCGAAGGTCCGCGAACGGCTGCGAGTGTTAGAAACGGAGCCGCGCCGCGCATCCTGCGCGCCCTGTTTTTTGCAATGTGCTAGTCTGGCTTCTCGGATGCCCACTTCCGCGCTGAAACGCACCCCACTGTTCGATATCCACCAGCGGAGCGGTGCGCGCCTGATCGACTTCGGCGGCTGGGAGATGCCGGTGCAGTACTCCGGCATCATCGACGAGCACAACACGGTCCGGCAGGCCGTAGGGCTGTTCGACGTCAGTCACATGGGCGAGATCGAGATCCGCGGGCCGCAAGCGCAGGCGCTCACGGATTTCGTCACCACGAACGATGCCGCGCGGCTGGCCAAGGGGCGGATCCAATACTCCGGGCTGCTTTACGAACACGGCGGATTCGTGGACGACATCCTGGTCCACAAGATCGCTGATGATCATTTCTTCCTCGTGGTGAACGCCTCGAACCAGGAGAAAGATTACGAGCACATCGGCGCGCACAACCGCTTTGACGCCGAGGTGGATTTCGCGAGCGAACGCTATGCGCAGCTCGCCGTACAGGGACCGAAAGCCCAGGCGACGGTTCAGAAGCTGACGCAGCTCGACCTCTCCGCCATGCGCTATTACCACTTCGCCGACGGCGAGGTCTGCGGCGCGCCGGCGCGCGTGACGCGCACGGGCTACACGGGCGAGGACGGATTTGAGATTTACGTTGCGCCCTCCGAAGCCGCGCGCATCTGGGATGAGGTGATGCGCGCCGGCGAGGAGTTCGGAATCAAGCCGTGCGGCCTGGGCGCGCGCAACACGCTGCGACTCGAGGCGAAGATGGCGCTGTACGGCCACGAGATCGACGCATCGATCACACCCTTCGAAGCCGGGCTCGACTGGATTGTCAAAATGGATAAAGGTGATTTTATCGGCCGCGCGGCGCTCGCAAAGCAGCTCGAGCGGGGCGTCACACGGCGGCTGGCGGGCTTCGAGATGCGCGGCCGGGGAATAGCGCGCGAGGGCTACGAGGTGTTTGTCGACGGCTCGCCCGCAGGCTGGGTCACGAGCGGCGGCCCCTCGCCAACACTTGGAAAGAACATCGGGCTTTGCTACCTTCCCGCAGCGCGTGCCGCCGCGGGGCAGGCGATCCAGATTCAGATACGCGGCCAACTTGTCGCCGCGGAAACGGTTCCAACGCCTTTCTACAAACGAGCCAAATGAACATGTATCCCGAAGATCTGCGGTACACGAAAGAGCATGAGTGGGTGCGAGTGGAGGGCGACATCGGCACGATAGGCATCACGGACCACGCGCAGAAAGAGCTGGGCGACGTGGTATTCGTCGAGCTGCCCAAGACGGGCGCTCGCGTAGAGCAGGGCCAGGTTGCGGGTTCGGTGGAGTCCGTCAAAGCCGTTTCCGACATCTACTCGCCGGTGACGGGCGAGGTCGTCGAGGTGAACGAAACGCTTTCCGAAGCGCCCGAGAAGATCAACCAGGACCCGCACGGCAGCGCATGGCTCGCAAAGATCATGCTTGAGAAACCCGCCGAACTGGACGAGCTGATGACAGCCGCCCAGTACGAGGAGTACGTGAAGGCCGAGTCGCACTAGCGCCGCATCCGCACGGGGCGGCGGCTCAATTGGGAGTCCTTCGCTTGCGTTACCTACCGAAGTCAGATTCAGAGCGCCGGGAAATGCTGGACGCTTGCGGCGTGAGCTCGCTCGAAGAACTGTTCGAGCAGGTGCCGGAGGATCTGCGGCTCCAAGCGCCGCTCGCGCTCGAAAGCGGCCGCAGTGAGTATGAGATAGCCGATTGGTTTCGCGCGCGCGGCCGCGAATGCGCAGGATACGCGTCATTCCTCGGCGCGGGCGCATACTATCACTACCGGCCCGTGCTGGTCGATGCGATCGTCTCGCGCGGCGAGTTCCTCACCTCTTACACGCCGTACCAGGCGGAGATCTCGCAGGGCACGCTCACGGCCATCTTCGAGTTCCAGACGATGATGTGCCAGCTTACCGGCATGGAGGTTGCGAACGCCTCGGTTTACGACGGTTCCACCGCGGTGCCGGAGGCGGCGCTGATGGCCATGCGGCTCACCGGACGCAAGCGCGTGCTGGTGGCGCGGACGGTGCATCCCGAGTATCGCGAAGTGCTGCGGACGTACGCGCACGGGCAGCAGCTCGAGGTGGAGGAGTTCGGCTACGACGCCGATACCGGAGCGCTCGACTACGGCAACCTCGCCGCGAAGTTGAATCGCGCCACGGCCGCCGTCATCGTGCAATCGCCGAACTTCTTCGGTGTCATTGAGGACGTTAGCCGTGCCGCAGCCGCGGCGCACGAGGCGGGCGCGCTGCTGGTGGACGTGTTCACCGAAGCCGTCTCTCTGGGCCTGCTCGCGCCGCCGGTGGACGCCGACATCGTTGCGGGCGAGCTGCAATC
>JBLNBX010000025.1:0-43600 GCA_050260275.1 bacterium | reverse complement strand
GCTACGGCGCGGGCCTGGGTTCGCTCATCGAAGCGGTGAACATGGTGGGGTCGCTTTTTTAAGGCGGAAATCTAGGCGTATTAGTGCTGGCGTTCTTTTTACCGCGAGTGGGCGGGACGGCGGCGTTCTGGGGCGTGCTGGCCGGCGAAGCGGCTATCTTCTACGCCCACCTCGCCACCAGTATTTCGTTCCTCTGGTACAACGTCGTGGGCTGCCTTGTGGTGATAGCCGTGGCGCTGGCGCTGTCCACTGTTGCGCCGCGCGCGACGCGGCAGAGCGCCTGAACTGGCCTATCGCCTGTGCGCTAGCAGCGGCGCCGCCGTCTTCGCGAAGTAGGTGATGATGATCTCCGCCCCGGCCCTCCGGATAGCCGTGAGCGACTCCAGCATCGCGCGTTCAAAATCGAGCCAGCCGTTGCGCGCCGCAGCGTGGATCATGCTGAACTCGCCCGACACTTGATAGGCCGCGATCGGCACTTCCCAGCGGTCGCGGGCCTGCCGGATGATGTCGAGGTACGGCATGGCTGGCTTCACCATGATGATGTCCGCGCCTTCCTCGAGATCGAGTTCGATCTCGCGCAGCGCCTCGCGCGAGTTGGCCGGGTCCATCTGGTAGCTGCGGCGGTCGCCGAATTGCGGCGCTGATTCCGCGGCCTCGCGGAACGGCCCATAGAAGCACGACGCGTACTTCGCGGCGTACGACATTATCGGCGTGTTCTTGAAGCCCGCCTCATCCAGCGCCTTGCGGATCGCAGCCACGCGGCCGTCCATCATGTCAGACGGCGCGACGATGTCCGCGCCCGCGCGCGCGTGCGAGACGGCGGTCTTTGCAACCCACTCCAGCGTGGCGTCGTTGTCCACGTCGCCGTTCACAATCAGCCCGCAGTGCCCGTGGCTGGTGTACTCGCAGTTGCAGACGTCCGTGACGACGATGATCTCCGGCACGTCGCGCTTGATCGCACGTACCGCGCGCTGTACGATGCCGTCCTCGGCGTAGGCGCCCGAGGCCATCTCGTCCTTCGTTTCCGGAATGCCGAACAACAGTACGCCGCCTACGCCAAGGTCGCGGGCTTCGGCGCACTCGCGCACGGCGAGGTCGATCGAAAGCTGCGCGTGGCCGGGCATGGCGCCGATGTCGCGCCGCACGCCCTCGCCGGGGCACACAAACAGCGGGAGAACGAATTGAGATGGCTCGAGCCGCGTTTCGCGGACCAGGCTGCGGAGCTCCTCCGTCGCGCGCAGCCTTCGCATGCGATGGATCGGAAACGGCATAACCTTAAGTTTACCGTTCAGGCGGCACACCTAACGGGCTGTGGACGGAGGGCAGCCGTTCCGGCGGCCGCCCTGCGCCGCGGGTCTGGGCGCGTCAAAGGCCCTTTCATCGGAGAAGACGAAAATCGCCGGGATGGCGCTATCGCCCGCCTACTGCAGCGCAGCCTGCCTGCGTTCGTACTTCTCTTTCAGGTACCTGGCGGCTTCTTCCTGGGCGCCCTGGGTGTTGTCCTTGGTCCGCAGCGCCTGCGTGTACTCGTTCACCGCGCGCTCGCGCTGTCCGGTGATGTCGAAGATCTTGCCCAGGTTGATGTGCGACCACACCTCGGTCCACGGCGGGTCCAGGTCGCCGTTCAGCGCCTCGCGGAACTCGTTTGCCGCCGCCTGGTAGTTGTTCTGGAGGAAGAACACCTCGGCGATGCGATAGTGCGCGAGCGAACTGGCGCGGTTTACCTCGAGAGCCCGCTGGTACTCCCTGAGTGCCTCAGTAAACTCGCTGATTTCGGCGAACTGCTCGCCGCGGCGGATGGCGACAGCCACGCGAATCGGGTCGCTGTACCGCAGAACCCGGTTCTGCGGATCAAGTATCACCGTCTTCGGCTTGCCGAATGTCTCGACGATAAACTCTGACGATGGCCCGACCACCTCGACCACCTTGTCCTCGGGGTTGCCCTCCGTCTCGACGCGCAGCTCGACCGGCATGCGGAACGTATCGAGGTCCTGCATCACCTTGCCCATCACGCGGAAGCCCTTCTGCGTGCGGTAGGTTGTGTACTCCAGCTTGAACTCGGGCGCTCCGCTCGAACTGATCCACTGCAGGAAGAACGGGTTGAGGTCCTGGCCGGAGTCCTTCGACGCCATGTCGCGGAACTCTTCCGTCGTGACGCTCCTCCAGGCGTACTGGGCGGGGAATCCCTTCAGCAGGGCCTTGAAATTGTTATCGCCTATGACCGCCCGCAGCATGTTCAACACCGCTGCGCCCTTGCTCGCCGTCACGGCCCAGAACTCGGGCGAGTAGTCCTCCAGGCGCCCGGCCTGGATCACGGGGACGTCGCTGACCGTGAGCGCGTCGATGTACGCGTCGCGTGCCTCGATCTCGAGCGATCCGGGGCCGTTGACGCTCTCGAGATACATCATCTCGGCATACCGCGCCATGCCGTTGATCAGCCACAGGTGCGACCGTGACGCCGGCGTCACCATATGTCCCCACCACTGGCGGGCTGCCTGATTGGCCAGCAGCCGAGTGTTAGGCGCGCCCGTAAACGCGGCGGGCGAAAGGAAAAGCACGCCCGGCGCGGCGTATCCGTTCGGCGCGCCCCTCTCGGTCTCCACGACCTCGAGTTCGGAATTCGGCGGCGGGCCGAACAGGCTGGTCAAGAAGGTCAGTACCTTGCCGAGTTCCTGCGCGTTCGCGCCAGCCGCGTCGGCGGAGGCGCTCCACAGGTAGAAAGTTGTCGTTACCCCGCCTTCTGCCCCGATGGTAATCGGCTCGCTGCGGGACACGGCTATGCTGCCCGGGAATGAGGGCTTGTCGAAGCTGAACGAGTAAACTACGCGCCCCCCATCGGGTACGAACGTCCGCGCGCCCGGCCCGATGACGCGGTACCCGGCGGGCACGCTGACTCTGATGTCCGCCGTGAATGTGTCCGATGTATACCCGCTCACGGGGAACCAGCGCGCGGGATACAGCAGGAATGCGTGCGAATCCTGGATGGCGGCAAACTTGATGCCGAATACCGGCGAGTCTTCGTTGCCGCTGAGGCGGCCGTCGTAAGTGAATCGCAGCGTTGTCGCCTGCCCCTTCGGGAGCGGCTGAGGGAAGTTCACCGTGATGGTGAAATCGTTGTGTGAGCGCTCGGCCGGAAGCTGGTTGCTCGCGGCGTCTTCCACCCTTACCACATTCAGCGCGTTGTTCAGCTCAAAGACCGCCGAACTCATTCTGTCGCCCGGCACAAAGCGGACTTCCACCTTGGCCGAAAGCGACTGCGCGGCAGGTTCTATCTCCGCTTCGATCTTGTAGTGCTCCACATCCATCGGAGTGCGCTGCCGCTCCTGCGCCGCCGCCGGAAGCGCCGCCGCTACGAGCGCCGCGATAAGCAACCGCTCGCGGCCTGTTGACTGTCTCCAGGATTTCTTCATAACTGCTTCTCTGTTCGTCTCTGCTCGACGATACCTTCGACGATTGCCGCGGCCCGTTCGAACGGGTCCTCTGCCGGCGCGAGGCGGGCGGAGACCTCGGACAGGTCGCGCCGCATGGCCGCGCGCGCGCGTTCATCGTCAAGGAGCCGCGCGGCCTCAGCCGCCAGCCGCTCCCCACTCATTTCATTCTGCATCAGTTCCGGGACGACCCGCCTCCCGGCCACCAGGTTCACCATTGAGTAAAACGGCGTGTGAACCAACAACTTACCGGCGAGCCAACTGGACCGGCTGACCCTGTAGAAGACCACCATCGGCGTGCCTAGCAACGCCGCTTCAACCGTCACCGTGCCGCTCGCGGCCAGCGCGACATCCGCCGCGCTCAACACGTTCCAGGTCTGGCCTTCTACTACTTGGATGGATGGCACGCCGTTGCGTTCCCTCAATCTGGCCAGTCCCGGGAGCTCGACGAACCGGCCGGCGGGCAACGCAAGCACAAACTGCCCGGCGTGCGACCGCGCCAGGCGCCCGGCCGCCTCAATGACTGCGGGCAGGTGCCGCGCCGTCTCGCCCGGACGGCTTCCGGGCAGCAGGGCGATAACCGGACGGCTTGGGTCTAAGCCGTGTGTTTTCAGGAACTCCGCCCGCGTTATCGACGGCCTCACCAGCCGGGCCAGGGGGTGGCCGACGAAGGTCGCCCTGATGCCGTGCGAACGGAAGAAGTCCTGTTCGAACGGGAAGATGCAGAGCAGGTGGTCGATGTCGCGCCGCATCGCGGGAAGCCGCCCCTTGCGCCATGCCCAAGCCTGCGGAGCCACCAGGTAGACCACCGGAACGCCCATGGATTTCAGCCTGCGTGCGGCTCGCAGGTGAAAATCGGGGCTGTCGGTGAGTATCGCAACGTCCGGGCGCTCGGCTTCCGCGGCTGCCAGCAGCCGCCGGTATTCCCGGTGGATGCGCGGGATGTGAGCCACCACCTCGATGAGGCCCACCACCGCGAGACTGGCGGCATCCACAACCGTCCGGACGCCGGCTGCGCGCATTTGCGGGCCCGTGCACCCGAAGAAGCGGGCCTCGGGCATCCGCGCGGCAAGTCTCTTCACGAGCGCCGCTGCATACATGTCGCCCGATGCTTCGCCGGCCGAAACCAGAATTCGCCGCGCCACAGACAGCCAGTGTAGCGGACCGCTGTCTCCCAGGCGCTACAATCACAGTTGATGCCGCCATCCAACGGCACGCCGCCCCGTTCAGGAGAGAGCGCGGTGTCTCCCCGTGTGGAGCCATCGAAGGTCGCGGTGCGCGAGTTCGCACAGCGTTTCCGGAGCGAGGTGATCCCGCTGAACAACCGCTTCTCCTACTTCTCGGCCGTGCCCCTCAACGAGGACGATGTGGCGGAGTATCTGGAGGAGCCCATCTCGGCGCTCCCGCCCGCCATCCAGGCGCAGATCACGCCGGCGCTCGTGTTCCTCGTGCCGTACATCGAGAAGACTCACCGGAAGTCTGGTGAACTGGTGACTTTTGACAGGCCGAGCCCCCGCGCCGAGGCCGAATCGGCCATGGTCATGGGCGATGGCGAGGTTTTCCTGGTGTTCGCCATCCGCGACCGCGAATCCGGTGACTATCATTTCAACTTCTACCGGGCTATAGCCACGCTCACCGTGGACCGCGGCGATCCGCGCGGCCCGGAGCGCTTCTTCGCGCTCCTCCGTGATGAACTGCGAAACAACGTTCACGGCGAAGTGGACGAGGATTCCTGGAAGCTCAAGTCCGGGCTGCTCCGCCGGTCCCAGCCCGCGCGGCGCGATACCAAAACGTTCCGCGCCTATGCCCGGCAGTCGATGATCGACACGCTGACCCTGTATCTCCACGGGATCTGCTGCGACATCGACGTCGAGACAGGCCCGCGCCAGATTCCCAGCCGGTTCCTCCGCAAGCGCTTGGATCTGCTGCGCGAGCTATACCCGCCGCCGGCTGGCTACGCAGTGTTCCCGGAGGAGTTGCCGGAGTAGGCTCGTTTCCCGTGCCCGAAGCGCCGGCATCGGCCGGTGCAGCCGTTCGCTCTCTCCGCCGTTGGGCATCGTGCAATACGGCGGAGCGCTGCGGCCGTGAGACGTCTGCCCAGCCTTTTCGCGGAAGCGGTCCCGCGATCTGCTGGTAGGATGTATTCGTACCACGGCGGAACCGGCGGATTCATGCCCGAGACCATCCTGCTAGTTGATGATGAACCCCAGGTGGTGAGCCTGGTGCGTGACATGCTTGTGCGTGAGGGCTTTACGGTTCTCGGCGCTTCCGGCGGCGCGGAAGCGCTCGAAGTGGTACGGGCGAACGCGGACAAGCACCTGGACCTTCTGCTGACCGATATCGTGATGCCCGAACTAAATGGCCGCGAGCTCGCCGACCGGATCAAGGAGATGCGGCCGGGCATCAAAGTGCTCTACATGTCGGGCTTCATGACGGAGACTATCCTCAAGTATTACGGAATCTCCATCAAAGGCATCCCATTTCTGCAGAAGCCGTTCAGCCGCGAAGTGCTGCGCCGAAAGATCCGTGAGGTGTTGGACGCTCCTTCCGTCGCCAGCGCCGGGTAGAAGGCCGCGAGCGGGCGCACGAGTTGCGCTACACTGGCCTTTGTGATCGGGCGTGTTGTCACCGGCGTTAAGCGGTTCATTCTCTGGGACTATCCCCGCGCATCATGGCAGTACGACGTAATGGTGCTGCTGATATTGGCATTTGTGTTCCTGACGCCCCGCGCGTGGTTCCGCGATCAGCCGCGCGAGCCGCTGGCGAGCCGGGTGGTTAGGCTGCAGGCCGGTCCCGGAACCGACGTGTTCTGGATTGAGCCTGCGGCTCTGGCCGGTGTTTCCGAACAGGACCGTGTGCGGCGCGCGGAGCAGATCCTGCGCAACAAAGCCGGCCTCACTTCGGCGAAGATCCGGCTCGAGCCTGTGCTCGATTCTGAATCGTCGCTCACCGGTTACTTAGTGTTCACGGAACCCTGACGTTGCGGATCGCATCGAACCTGACAGAGATGTTCCTGAGAAGCACCCTTTTTGTATGCTTGCTTGCCGCGCCGGTTTTTGCCGAGAGCGCCCGCGAGGTGCTTGCGCGCATGGATAACGAGTCCGCCGCGTTCGGACAGGCCACGGCGCGGCTCGATCGCGTGACGTACACGGCCATCCTGAAGGACACCGTCAAAGAAACCGGCGAGATGCGGATTGCCCGCAAGGGCAAAAACGTGCTCGTCCGCATCGAGATGCACGAACCCGACCCACGCTCCTACAGCTTCGACGGCGCCTCCGGGCTGATCTACTACCCCAAGATCAATACCGTCCAGGTATGGGACCTCGGGAAGAACCGCTCACTCGTGGACCAGTTTCTTCTCCTCGGGTTCGGCAGCTCGGGTAAGGAGCTCGCGAAGAACTACCACATCACCGCCGTGGGCGAGGACACCATCGCCGGGCGGCGCGCTACACGCCTCGAGCTGATTCCCAAATCAGCTAAACTAAAGGATCAGTTCGTCAAGATCGAACTGTGGATTCCCTCGGATGCGGGGTATGCCGTGCGGCAAAAGCTTTACCAACCCGGCGGCGATTACTACCTCATCACGTATTCAGATGTGCGCGTGAATCCGGGTTTGCCGGATTCGGCGTTCCGCCTGAAGCTGCCGCCGGACGTCAAGCGCGAGTACCCGCAAAAATGAAGGGTGTCCGGCAGGAGAGCTTTGACCGAGCCCGCTGGTAGTAAGAAGCCCGGTAATAAGAAGAAAAGCGCGAGGCTGCCGTTCATCGACTGGACGCGCGGGCTTGCAGCCGTGATCATGCTGCAGGGGCACGCGTTCCACTCATTCACCCGGCCGGACCTGCGCGATAGCGGTCCGTATGTGATCTCGCAGTTCGTAGGCGGCATGCCCCCGGCGATATTCCAGTTCCTGGTGGGCGTGACGCTCGCATTCCTGATGCACAGCCGCGAGCGCGCCGGTTTGACGCCCCGGCAGCGGGTCTGGGCCGCGCTGCGCCGCTCGGGATACCTGTTCGGGCTGGCTTTCGCATTCCGGCTGTCGCTGTGGATTCTCGGCTGGCCTCACAGCCCCACGCGCGATCTGCTCCGGGTGGACGTCCTGAACGCGATGGGTTTCTCCGTCGCCGTGCTGTCGATCATGGCCGTGTTTCAGACGGTGGACCGCGTCCGCCTCTGCGCGGCGTTGGGCGTCCTGATCGCCGCCGCCTCGCCCATCATCTCCCAGTTGGACCTATCGGCGATTCCCACTCCCATCCGCCAGTACATCGTTCCGGACTACAACGCCTTCGGGTTTTTCCCGTGGGGGGCGTTCGTGGCGTTTGGCATGAGCGTGGGCAGCATCATCCGGCTGATGCAGCCGGAGCAATACGAACGCGCGGCGCAGTGGGCCGCCCTCATCGGCGTCGTACTGATCTCTGCCGGCCAGTATTTTTCCAACGTGCCGTACAGCATCTACTCACACTCAGAGTTCTGGCTCGACAGCCCCTGGTTGACGGCCGTGAAACTGGGTGTGATTCTGCTGATCCTGTCGTTCAGCTATCTCTGGACCCGGCACTCGGCCCGGAACTGGAGCTGGATACGCCAGTTCGGCGTCACGTCGCTGCTGGTGTACTGGGTTCATATAGAGTTGATGTACGGGCGCTGGTTGTGGTTCATCAAGGGGAGGCTGACCAACGGCCAGACCGCCGCCGTAGCCGTTGCCTTCATTGTCTTGATGCTGCTGCTCTCCATAGCGCGGACGCAATGGAAGAACTGGCGCACGCTCGGGCTATCCCTGGGCTGGTACTTCTTCTTAGCAAGTCGCGCGCGAGAACAGGAGTAGTCACCTGAGCGCCGGGCTCGGGTAATTCGCAGCTCAGAATCGGTGGTGCCAGCGGCCCTAGCCTACCCCTCGGGCGGAACGGGAGTATAGCCTCCTTGTCCGCGATCGGAGCGCCTGTCCTTCCCCTGGGTCCTCTAGCGGCGTCGCGTGCTCTGATCGGCGGGGTTCACGCCGGCGAGTTCCGGCTGGTCGATCTGCCGGGTTGCCTGCCACGTGAACAGCATGCGGTGCGCCACGGTGATGTTGGAGAGAACGGCCAGCACCCACAGGACTGGGGCCATGCGGCCGAACAGCGCTCCGATGATAAGCAGCACAGTCCGCTCCGGCCTCTCCATGAAGCCCACCTTGCACGTGGGGATGAGCGATTCAGCTCGCGCCCGCGTGTAGCTGACCATGACCGAGCCGAGCATCACGACAGCCGTGAGAATGATGTAGAAGAACCGGTCTATGGACGCGTAGTAGATCAGCAGGCCCATGAGCAGGACCAGGTCCGAGTAGCGGTCGATCACGGAGTCGAAGAACGCGCCGAAAGCTGTTACCTGCTTGGTCTCGCGCGCGACTCGGCCGTCCACCATATCAAACAGGGCTGCGCCGACGATGACCAGTCCGGCCGAGAAGAACTTGCCGCGAGCAAGCAGAAACGCGCCGAAGCCGTTTATCAGCAGCCCGAAGAACGTCAGCATGTTCGGGTGGATGCGGGACAGCGCCAGAGCTCTGACGATAAGAACAATGATGCTGTTGCAGCCCGTCCCGATCGCGCCCGTTAGTGTCATCGGGATCAGCCCCCCAGCTCGTGGATCGTCGTCAACTTCACGATCTCGAACTCGCGCGTACCGCCCGGAATCTGGATCTTGACGACGTCGCCGACCTCCTTGCCCAGCAGCCCCCGTCCGATGGGGGAGCCGGTGGAGATCCACCCCTTGGACGTGTCGGTCTGCTCGCTCGCCACCAGCCGGTAGGTGATCTGCTCGTCTTTAGTGAGGTCCAGCACAACGACTTCGGAGCCGAGGCCCACGCGGTCGCGGGGAATCTTGGATACGTCAATCATCGAGAGTTCGGCCATGCGCTTCCGAAGCTGGGCCAAACGGGCTTCCACGTAGCGCTGGCGTTCCTTGGCGGCGTGGTACTCGGCGTTCTCGCTGAGATCTCCGTGTGCGCGGGCTTTGCTGATTTCTCGCGGCAACTGGACCCGCAGTTCGTTGTCGAGCGCTGCGATCTCGTCCTGGAGCGTTTTCTTGAGGTCTTCCATCGTACAGCCTGATAGGTCCCGAAGGTCATTATATATCCCGGTGACCCGAAGCACACCGCCGGACAGTTGCAAACCGCCGGTGCTGTGATAGTATGGCATTTCGCGTCCCCCCGGGCGTTGAGCGCGCCCGCGCGCCCGGAGTACAGTACTGGTTCGATCGAAGATGAGCACCCACGCGCGCGTGCCGCGTCTCCCCGACCTCGCCGCCGTCAGACAAGGCAAGGGCATTTCTCTCCGCGAAATTGCCGACCAGACGAAGATCAGCCTGCGGTTCCTCAAGGCGATCGAGGAGGGCGACTTCAAGATGCTTCCAGGCGGCATCTACGACCGGAGCTACATCCGGCAATACGCGAGTGCCGTGGGTCTAGAGGACACCGCGCTGCTGGAGTACTACCGTTCCGTCACAGCGGATTGGGATTGAGCCTGCCGCAAATTACCAGCGCAAATTCCGGCTAATACCCGAGTACCCTTCAGCCGATAAGGGCAGAGAAGCGCCATGAAGGTCACTGACACACTGCTTGCCAGCGTGGCCACTACCAAGGTAGGGGCATCCGAAGAAACCGACGGGCATCGCCCGGCGCGTACAGGCGAGGCTGGTGGCGCCGGAGCAGACTCCGTGCAGCTCTCGGCCCTTGCCTGCAAACTGGCGCGGCTGGCGGAAACCGGGTCGCCCGCGAGGGCCGCGCGGCTTGAGCAACTGACCGCGCTGGTCCGTTCCGGGGAGTACAATCCGGATCCCCGCGTAGTCGCCGCAGCTATCGTGAACGAGGCGCTGGGACCGCAGTCGTGAGCACACTCATCAGCATCAGCAGCGCGCGCCGCGCCCGCGACGCCGTCGCGCACGCGGCACGGCTTGCCGCCACGTCCTCGCCGGACCCGGCGGGCGAGGCGGTGCCGAAACTCGAGGAAGCCGTCGCCGCGATGGAGGAACTCGCGGCTGCGCTGCGTGCTGGCAAGGACGTTGACCGGGCCGAAACGCTGGCCATGGTCGAGGAAACCCGGGCTGAGTTGCGGAAGATGCGCTCGGTGCTGGACTTCGCAGCCGCCTACCACGCTGCCTGGGCGAGAATACTCGGCTCGATGATATCGGGTTACACGCCGGCCGGCGCTGCACCGCTGCCCGACGCCCCACCCCGGATAACCGTGCGCGGATAGACTGGCATGCCAAGCATACTGGGCACGCTTCTGAGTAGTGCCGACGCTCTAAAGGCGTTTGAACGCGAGCTGGCGACCATCCAGAACAACGTAGCCAATGCCAGCACACCAAACTACGCCCGCCAGCAGATGGTCTTGGAGGCTCTGCCGTTCGATCTCGATAGGGGCATGTCGGGCGGCGTGAAAGCGGACAAGCTCAGCAGCGCGCGGGACGAGTTCGCTGAACGGAGCGTCCGCCGCGAGTTGCAGAGCTGGGGCTACGCACAGCAGAGGGTCTCGACAATGTCGCAGATCGAACCGCTGTTCGACGCGACAGGCGAGTCGGGCATACCGCAGGCGCTCAGCCGCCTGTTCCAGGCTTTTTCGGCCTTGAGTACCGAGCCGAACGACGCCGTGACGCGGCGGGTCGTGCTCGACCGGGCCGAGGAGCTGGCCGCTCGCTTCCGCGAGACGGCAACCACTCTCGGCAACGTGCGCGCTCAGAGCGAGCAGGAGTTGACCGACAGGGTCGAGGCGGTGAACCGCATCTCGGAGCAGATCTCCCAATGGAACAGGCTGGTCCGCTCGAGCGGCAGCGCCTCCGACCCCAATCTGGATGCGGAACTGCACAGGCTGCTGGAGACGCTGGCCGAACATGTCGATTTCACGGCTCTCAGGCGCGATGACGGGACCGTTTCCGTCATGCTCGGCGGAGGGCAGTCGCCGCTTGTGATAGGCGACCAGGCGTTCCGCATCGGAGCGGTCGTGACGGCTGACGGCAGCAGCGTGGTAGATGCCAACGGCACGGACATAACGTCTCAGATCTCATCCGGCAGCGTGGCCGCGCTCGTAACGCTGCGCAACACCACCATCGTCGGCTACATCAATGATCTCAATCGCCTGGCTGCGGCCTTTGCCGATCGCGTCAATGAAGTGCTGGCCTCCGGCATAGACGCCAACGGCGATCCGGGCGCGGCGCTGTTCAGTTACGACGCCACCGCAGGCGCGGCGCTGACCCTGCGCACCGAGCCGCTCCAGGTGGGGCAGCTCGCGGCCGCCGCACCCGGCGATCCGGGAGGCAATGCGAACGCGCTCGCGCTCGTTGCGCTAAGCATCTCACCCGAGATAAACGGTGAGTCGTTCACTCAGTTCTATGGCACGCTGGCCGCGCGCGCCGGCCGCGACCTGTCGACCGCGAAAGATGCCGCTACGGCGGGCGAAAGCCGCGTGATTCAGGCCCGCGACCTGCGCGACCGCGGCTCCGCCGTTTCGCTCGACGAGGAAGCCGTGCGCGTTATCCAGTTACAGCGTTCCTACCAGGCCGTGTCGAGACTGATCACTCTGCTGGACGAGTTGACCGAGACGACGATAAACATTCTGAGGTAAGCGATGATACGTGGCATGGATGCGTCTGCTGAACGATTTCTCGCCGCAATCGACCGCATAGACGCCCGTCTCGAACGCGCGGAGCGCGAGTTGATGACGGGGAAACGCATCAACTCCCCTGTGGACTCGCCCGACGACGTCAGCCGCCTGCTCGTCCTCCGCGCCTCGCTCGACCGCTGCCTGCAGACCGGCCTCAATCTGACACGCGTTAAGACCGAGGTCGATACGGCCGAAAGCGCGCTCCGGAGCGCCGTTGATGTCCTCGACCAGATCATCAAGCTGGGGGTGCAGGGCGCGACCGAAACGCAGACGGTCCCCGACAGGAAGACCATAGCCGAGGGCGTGCGCGCGTACTTCGAACAGCTCGTAAATCTGGCGGGCACCGCCGTGGGCGGCCGCTACCTGTTCAGCGGAGATAGCGATGCCGTGGCGCCGTACACCGTCGATTTCACGGCCCCGAACGGAGTGTCGGCGTATCAGGGTTCTGGCGCAACCCGCCAGGTCGAGCATCCCGCGGGAACCAGGTTCGGCGTGGACATGACGGCCGACGCCATCTTCGACTCGCCCGCCGCCAGCGCCTTCGCGGCCGTGAACGCCCTGCGGCTCGCGCTCGAAAACGGCCCCGACGAAGACGACCCCGATCACGCAGCCAAGTACGCAGCACAGACCGACGCGATAGCTGCCGCCCTCGAAGAAGTGCGCGCCGCCAGGAAGGTCGTAGCGGGCAGCCTTGCCACCATGGGCACCACTCAGGTGCGCGTCAACGAGGCCGTGGCCTACGCAAACCAGCTCGAAATACGGCTCAGGGCGGAACTGGGCTACCTTGCGGACGCCGACGTGACCGAATCCATTCTCGACCTGAGCCTCGCGTCTGTTCACCGCCTCGCCGCGCTCTCCGCCCGCGCGAAGCTGCCTCAGGGCAGCCTGTTCGACTTCCTGGGCTGAGCCGGAGCCTGTCTCCGCAGCAAAGGCCGCTGTGCGCGTGGACCTTCCAATTGACACGTGGCGAGGCAAGTCCCCGCCCGCGCCGCCGCTCACCGGCCCACTCACCGCGTTGCGGGCAGACTGACCGCTACGTCCGGAACAGCACCTTCTCGTCGTTGAACACCCGCACCGCGGCGAAGAACGCCACGACGGCGTAGATCGCGTTGGCCGCCATGACGATTGCGAAGTTCGAGGCGGCGTACTCGCCCTGGATGATCTGCTTTACCAGTTGGCAGACGTTGAACAGCGGTATCAGCGCCGATGCGGGAGTCAGCGTCACCCCCGGCATCATGCCCACTATCAAGGGAAAGATGATGGCGCTGAGCAAAGGAGTCAGGTAGCTCTGCGCCTCCTTGAAGCTCTTGGCGAACAGCGCTACGGCGATCATGATGGAGGCTCCCATGATCGCGGTCGGGAGCAGCGCAACCAGCACGAGGCCCATCGTGTGCACGTCGATGGGCAGGTTGCCGAGGGTCTCGCGCAGCTTCTGCGTCTCGCTGCCGAACTCCACATAGCGGAACGAAACCAGGAGGCTCGACACGGTGAGCACGGCGGTGGCGAACACGGCGGTCGTTGTGGCCAGAATCTTTCCCAGGATCAACTCGTTGCGGCCGGCGGGCGAGGACAGCACCACCTCGAGCGTCCGCCGCTCCTTTTCGCCGGCGGTAGCGTCGATGGCGGGGTACATGCCGCCGGTGAACATGAGCAGCACCACCAGGTACCCCAGGATGCCGCCCCACATGAAGCCCGCCATGCGCTGCTTGGGAGCGACGTTCTCCCGTTTGATCGAAAACGGCGACAGAACTGCCTCGGGAACACCGTAGGAACGGAGCCGGAGCTTAACCGTATCCGTCCTGAAGGCGTCCAGCGTTTCCTTAAGCTTGTCCCCCGCGGCGGAGGATTCCGGCCGGCTGTCGTCGATGTAGAGGGTCAAGGTGATTCCCTCGGAGGTCTCCACCGGCTCCAGCGCCGCCGGTACCTCCTTGTTCTCGACGGCGGCGCGGGGGTCGTCGTGCATCTTAACCTCGAAGTTGTAGCCCACCAGCGCGTTCAGCAATCCCGGGAGGCGCTCGAGGTTGCGCACCGCTACGATGTTCGCGTCCGCCGTGGCCTTCTGCTCGACCCTCGTCACAATCTTGCCGAGCACGAAGAAGAGCAGCGGCATGGCGAGCACGGGCACCACCACCATGCTGACGATGGCCCGCCTATCTCGTATCAGGTCGAGCATCTCCTTGCGGTAAATCGCAGGCACGCGGCTAAGCATTGGTTGCGCTCCTTCTCTCCAGAGATTCGAGCCCCAGCAGCGTCAGGAAGATCTCGCGCAGGCGGGATTTGCCCGTCGCCGCGCGCAGGTCCGCCATGCTGCCGGTGATCTTGAGCCTGCCATCGTGAATCACTGCGATGCGGTCGCACAGATACTCAGCCTCTTCCATGACGTGGGTCGAGAGCACGATGCACTTGCCGGAGCGCCTGGCGTCGAGCACGAACTCCTCGATCGCGCGCGCGGTGGGCAAGTCGAGGCCGGCCGTGGGCTCGTCGAGGATCAGCACCGGCGGGTCGTGCACCAGCGTGCGCGCGATAGCCACCTTCTGGCGCATACCGGTGGAGAGCTTGTCCACTTGTGTGTCCGCGAACTTCCCGATGCCGAGCGTCTCTATGGCCGCGCTGATGCGGCGCTTCAGTTCCGCGCCGCGAATGTCGTTCAACTCGCCGAAGAACATGAGCGTCTCGCGCGGTGTAAGGCGATGGTACAGTCCCATGTCGGCCGAAAGGAACCCTATCTGGCGCCGCACACCGGCCGGGTCCTCGCGGACGTCCACCCCGCCGACCTTGATCGAGCCCTCGGTGGGGCGGATCACGGTTGCCAGCATTCGCAACGTGGTGGTCTTGCCCGCGCCATTGGGTCCGAGCAGGCCGAAAATCTCGCCGTCGCGAACCTCGAACGACACGTTGTCTACTGCCCGGAACGTTCCCCGCTTTTTGTCGGTGAACGTCTTGGTAAGCCCTGAGACCTGGATCATGCGTCGAGCCATTCTATCGCAGGCGTTGTGGCGATTCTTCGCGGCCTTACGCAATGGGGTCACGCGAAACGGATGCCGTATGATTGAGCTAACGGTTCGCGCAATGACCTTGCGGCCTGTACTGCTGGTCGCGATCCTAAGCGTTTGGCCTGCAGCCGCTTTTGCTGGGGGTGCCGACGGTCCGGTGCGGATTGCCGGACGGGTCGTTGATGAGAACAATGCGGCGATCGCAGGAGCGCAGCTCTGGCTTCGCGGCGGGACGGCGGATGCGCTGCGGGCGATCTCCGATCCCACGGGCGCATTCGAGTTTCTGGTTACGGCTCCCGGCGATTACCTGATCACCGCCGAGCGCCAGGGTTTTTTCCGCATCGAGAACCGGCCTGTCGCCGTAACGCCTCAGGGCGCCGAAGTCACACTGGTGCTCGACTCCGCGCGCGAGGTGTTTGAGCGCGTCGAAATCTCCTATTCCCCAAAGGCCATCGACTTCGACCGCACACAGCCCCAGGAGAATCTCTCCAGCGCGCAGCTCCTCGAGATCCCGTATCCTTCCACGAACACTCTCCGCAATGCCATGCGGATCATCCCGGGCGTAACGCAGGACAATCGCGGCGGCATCCACCTGAACGGCGGCGGCGAGGATCAGGTCCTGTACACGCTCGACGGCTTTCAGATAAACGATCCGCTCACAGGCCGTTTCGAGAGCCGTATGAGCATGGAGGCGGTACGGTCGATGGAGGCCACCTCGCTCAACCCCGCCGAGTTCGGGAAGGGGCCGGCGGGAACGCTGGCTATCAAAACCAGCGCCGGCGACGACCGTTTCCGCTACTCCGGAACCAATTTCATCCCGGGAGTGGAGACCCGCAAGGGGCTGTACGTGGGCGGCTGGACCCCGCGGTTCAACTTCTCCGGACCCATCCGGCGCGGGCGCGCGTGGTTCTCCGAGAGCCTGGACGTTCAGTACGACAAGACAGTTGTCGAGGAACTCCCTGAAGGCCAGGACCGCAACTCGAGCTGGCGCGTCAGCAACCTGTTCCGGGCGCAGGTTAACCTCACGCCCTCGAATATCCTGTCCTCCGGATTCCTGAACAGCCTGTGGGCTGCGGGCAACACAGGCCTGGGCCCGCTCGACCCGATGGAGACCACCGTCGACCGCCGTTCACGGCAGTACTTCTTCTATGTGAAGGACCAGGTGTACTTGCAGCGCGGCGCGCTCATCGAATTCGGTTACGCGGCCCACCGCACCACCGGACGCGAGATTCCGCAGGGGCACAAGATGCTGGTGTACACTCCCGAGGGCCGGCTGGGCAACTACTTCGAAGATGCGCGCCGGAACGCCGCGCGCGACCAGCTTCTGGCGAGCGTCTTCTTGCCCGCCTTCACTGCGGCCGGCGGCCACCAGTTGAAGACAGGCATCGATATCAGCCGCGTCGCGTACAGCCAAAATATCGAGCGCACGGGGTACGAGTTCCTGCGCGCAGACTGGACGGTTTCGCGCAGCACGACCTTCGCCGGGAGCGGCCGGTTCGACATCGACAACGCCGAAGCCGCGTGGTTCGTGCAGGACTCATGGAAACCCGCTCAGAGCGTGCTCATAGAAGCCGGCGTGCGCTTTGACTGGGACAGCCTGACCGGCAGCGGAAGCTGGGCGCCGCGGCTCGGGGTGTCGTGGGCCCCGCCGCGGCTGGAATCGACGAAGGTTTCGGCAGGCTACGGGATCGTCACCGAGCAGTCGAATCTGCAGCTCTTCAGCCGGCCGCTGGACCAGTACCTGCTCACGACATACTACGGGCCGGACGGGGCATACGGCCCTGCCATCTCGATCTTTCTGCCTGCGGGCCGGCCGCTTACGATGCCGCGCTATACGCACTGGAGCGCCGGCGTGGAGCACCGTTTCCCACACGACCTTTCGGCCGGCGTGCGCTACACGGGGCGGCGCGGCGGAAACGGCCTCATGTACATCGACACGCTCGGCTCATCCGGGGCCCCGGCCGGATTCACGGGTGCGGAGAACGCCGTGTTCGAGGCCGTCTACCGCCTGAGCAACACGCGCCGCGACGTCTATGACGCCGTGCAGGTGACCGTCCGCCAGACCTTCCGGCGGCAGTACGAATGGCTGGCCAGCTACACACGATCGCGCGCGCGCTCGAACGCCGTTATCGACATCGGCGCGGAGAACCCTCTCGTCGCCGCCGAGAACTCCGGCCCGATGCCCTGGGACTCGCCCAACCGCTTCCTTGGCTGGGGCTACCTTCCAACCATCTGGGAGGACTGGGCGGTCGCGTTTCTCGTCGAAGCTCGCGACGGCTACCCCTTTTCGGTGTACGACTCGACGGGCCGCATCGCGGGCGAGGTCAACAGCCACCGATTCCCGCCGTTCTTCGAGCTGAACCTGCACCTGGAGCGGAGGTTCTCGTTCCGGGGCTTCAGGTGGGCTTTTCGCTTCGGCCTGAACAATCTGACAAACCACGACAATCCCAACTCAGTAAACTCAGATACGGGCGCGCCCAACTTTCTGCATATGTACGGCGGGCAGGGCCGGTCGCTCAACTTCCGCATCCGTTGGCTGGGCAGAGGATAGGATGCGTGTGCGTGTGCTTCGTGGTTCTCGCCGGGCTGGGTGTGGCCGGGCATGAGGATCGTCCGCACGGCCATCGGCGGCATATCGATCAGCGCCGGAGCGTGCGGCGAATCAAGCAAACGGCGGTGATAAAATCAGAGCTTGTCTCAGCCGAAGGTCGCCGTAATTATACCTACGCTGACCGCGGGTAAGGACCTGCTGGACTGTCTTGCGTCTCTCGAGCGGCAAACCCGCCGCGACTTTGAGGTCATTATTATCGATAACAGCGGCAAGGGTTTAGTGCGGCAGAGCGAGGCCGGCAGGCTCGGCGCAAGGGTGCTCGAGACCGTGCGCAATATCGGCTTCGGCGCTGCGATAAATGAGGGAATCCGGGCCTCCGAAGCGCCCTTCGTCGCGGTCCTCAATGACGACGCCATGGCTCATCCCGACTGGCTTCGCGCGCTCATGCACGCGATCGAGCAGCGGCCGGACGTGGGCTCGTGTGCATCGCAGATCCGGCTGGCGGACGAGCCCGCACTCGATTCTGCCGGTATGCTCATCGCTGCGGACGGCAGCAGCAAGCAGCGCGGCCACGGCGAACCGCCGGAGCGCTACAACGAGACCGCGGAGGTACTCTGCCCTTCCGGCGCGGCCGCGCTCTACCGGCGCCGCATGATCGAGCAGGTTGGGATGTTCGACGGCGATTTCTTCCTCTACTGTGAGGACACCGACCTCGGCCTGCGCGCTCAGTGGGCCGGATGGAAGTGCCTTTACGTTCCGGACGCGATTGTTGAGCACGGCTACTCGCGAACGGCCGGAATCGCATCGGCGCTCAAGGCTTACTATGTCGAGCGCAACCGGCTGTTTCTTGTGGCCAAGAATTTTCCATTCGACATGCTGCTCCGCGCGCCCGGATGCACGATCGAGCGCTACTTCTGGCACATGGTATCCGCTTTCAGCGGCCGGGGCAGCGCGGGCCGCTTCCGAATGGGGAGCGGAGGCGTGCTGGACATGGCATACATCGCCGGCCGTGCGCACTTCGCGGCGCTCTTCCACGCGCAGCGGCTCTGGAAGCAGAGGCGCCGGATACGCAGGGAAGCGCGCATAACGGCCGCGGAGTTTCGCGCCACGGTGCGGCGCTTTGCGATCTCGCCGCGAGGAGTGGCGGAACAGTGATCCGCTCGGAAAGACCGGGGTCGCTGCTGATCGTCGTGCCCGCGTACAACGAGGAGGCGGCGATCCGGAAAGTGGTCGGCGAGATCCGCGAGGCCGTGCCGGGCGTGCCGGTGCTCGTTGTAGATGACTGTTCGGCCGATGAAACCGCTCGCCACGCACGTGAAGCCGGGGCGGAAGTGCTGATGCTGCCCCATCACCTGGGGCTCGGCGGCGCGGTCCAGGCAGCGTACAAACTCGCCTGGGAATCCGGCTTTGAGTACGTGATCCGCCTGGACGGCGACGGCCAGCACGATCCGGCGTACATCCCCCGAATACTCGAGGCGCTAAAGACCTCCGGGTGCGAGATGGTCATCGGATCGCGTTTTATCGACGGCGGTTCGGGCCACACCTCTTTCGCGCGCGGGCTCGGCATCCGCTTTTTCAGGCTCGTTCTGCGCCCGATTCTCGGAAAGACCGTCTGGGATCCCACTTCCGGCTTCGTGGGCGTCAACCGCATAGCGCTCCAGGTGTTCAGCAAGACCTTCCCCCTGGAGTACCCGGAGATTGAGACACTGGTTGTTCTTCAGCGGAAAGCGTTCCGGTTTCTCGAGATCCCGTGTGTGATGCGAAAGCGCATCGCGGGGAGGAGCACCATAACTGCACTGAAGTCCTTTTACTACATCGCGCACGTGCTGCTCGGCGTTTTCGTGAACGTCCTGAAGTACGAGCGCAGGAGGAGGCTGGGCATATGGAAGGCCTCTTGAATCTGCTGACAATCATCAGCGTCGTGCTGCTCCTGCTGGTGTTGTTTTCGGTGAGGCGCATGCACGTGCGTGTGGAGTACTCGATGAGCTGGCTCGGCGCGGCGCTGGCGCTCCTGGTGTTGTCGCGTTCGCGGACCGCGCTCGCGTACATGGCCGATGCGCTCGGCATCGATTCCCCGCCGCTCGCGCTGCTGACGCTGGTGGGTTGCCTGTTTCTGTTAGTGGTGTTTCGTCTGTCCGTTGTCGTGTCTGCGCTGAAGGACGCCAATATAGCGCTGGCGCAGCGCGTCGCCATTCTCGAGTACCGCATACGTTCTCATGAAGAGCAGCAAGCGTAAGCAGCGGGCGCAGTCCGCTCCGGCCGCAGCGCCGAGAATGCTATCCCAACCGGCTTGGTTCCTGGGACTTGCAGCCGCCGCGCTGGCGACCGTCATCGCCTACTGGCCTGCCATACGCGCCGAGTTCGTTTTCGATGATTTCGTGCTGCCGTTCACGCAAATCGAGTTTGCCCAGGCCGGGCTGTCGCGATGGCTGGCCGGGACCCGTCCGGTGCTGATGCTGTCCTTCTGGGCGAACTTCGTGACGTCAGGGTTGCAGCCCTTCGCGTACCATCTGACGAACGTGGTGCTGCACCTGGCCGCCGGGTTGCTTGTTTTCGTGATCACCAGGCGTCTGCTCGGCCTGGCCGGCGAAGACGGCGCGCGCCGCGACTGGCTGGCTGTGGCCGGGGCGTCGCTTTTCCTGCTGCACCCGATACAGACCGAATCGGTCGCTTACGTCGCAAGCCGCTCCGAGTTGCTGAGCGTAAGTCTCTGCTTCGCCGCCTTTGCCGTGTTTCTGCACGCGGCGCCGGGCGGAATAGGCTGGTTCAGGTCGCTTGCCGTTCTCGTGCTGTTCGGGGCGGCGGTGACCACTAAGGAGCACGTCGCGGTTATGCCGGCGCTGTTCCTGCTCGCCGACTACTACTGGAACCCGCCCTTCTCCTTCTCCGGCATGAAGCGCAACTGGCGTCTGTACGGCCTGATGGCCGTGGGCGCGGCGGGCGCGGGGTTCTGGGTGGCGCGCATCCTCGGCCAGAGCGATACGGCGGGGTTGGGCGTCAAAGGCATCACGCCGTACGAGTACTTCCTGACTCAGGGCCGGGTCATTTGGATCTACCTCCGGTTGTACGTCTTGCCGGTGGGGCAGAACGTGGACCACGACATACCCCTGTCGCGAGGCCCGCTGGAGGGCGGCGCGATATTCGGACTCGCAGCACTCGCGGCGGTCCTTGTCGCGGCGGTCGTCTACCGGAAAAAGTACCCGCTGGGTTCGTTTGGCACGCTGGTTTTCTTCCTCCTGCTCGCGCCCACGTCGTCGTTCCTGCCCATTCTCGATGTCGCGGCCGAGCGGCGCATGTACCTGCCGTCGATCGGCCTGGTGTTGATCGTGCTCGAGATTGTCCGCAGACTGCGCGTGGGAAGCGCCGTGTTCCGGTATGGTTGCGCTGGTGTGCTCGGGGTGCTCTTCCTGGCCACGTTCGCGCGCGCCGGGGTGTGGAGCAATGCGCTGTCACTGTGGGAGGATTCGGTTTCGAAGTCGCCCGGGAAGTACAGGCCGGAGGTTTCGGTGGGTCAGGCGCTGAGACAGCGCGGGAGGTGCAAGGAGGCGATCGCCCACTTCGAGGCGGCTTCGCGTACGAACCTCAGCCGCGAGCAGGAGTACACGCTGCTGCTCGACCTGGGGCTGGCTCACGATTGCGCAGGCGATCCCGAGGCTGCAATCGAGAAACTCAAAGAGGCCGCGAGCCTTTCGCGTAACGGGCACGTATACTCCCTGCTCGGCTATGTTTACGGCAAGCGCGGGCGCAACAGCGAAGCCCTGGAGGCCCTGGATACCGCCGAAAAACTCGCACCGAACTGGTACTTCACCTACGTTTACCGGGGAAACGTGTACGCCGCCATCGGCGAGCACGGCAAGGCCGAGGCCGATTACCGCCGCGCCCTCGCGCTCGAACCCGGCGAGCCCAGCGCCAGGCGCGGTCTTGCGGCTATAGAGGCGAGCCGGAACCGCCGCTGACATGCGCATCGGCATCAACGCGCTCTACCTGATCCCGGGCGGGGTAGGGGGCACCGAGATCTACCTGCGGCAACTGCTCGGGGCGCTCTCGGCTCTGGACACGGATAACGAGTACGTCGTTTTCACCAACCGGGAGACCGGGACCGGCCTCATTCCCGCTTGCCCGAACTTCACGGCCTTCCCGCTGGATGTGCGCGCGGCGTTCCGCCCCGCACGGATCGTATGGGAGCAGACGGCGCTGCCCCTCGCCGCGCGGCGGAAGCGCATCGATGTGCTGCTCAACCCGGGCTTCACCGCTCCGCTCATCTCTCCGTGCCCGAACGTGACTGTGTTTCACGACATGCAGCACAAGCGCCACCCCGAGCACTTCCGCTGGTTCGACCTGCCGGCCTGGCGGTTTTTCCTATGGGCCGCCGTCCGGCGCTCGGCGCTCGTGCTCGCCGTTTCAGACGCCACCCGGCGCGACGTGCTCTCGTACTATGGGCTGCCCGAGGCTAAGCTCCGCACCGTGCCGCTCGGCGTCGACCGGCGCTTTTTCGAGGTCGGGGCCTCGCGGCGCGAGCCCAGGCCGTATCTGCTGTGCGCCTCCACTACGCATCCTCACAAGAATCTTGTGCCGCTAATTCGCGCGTTTGCCGCTCTGCGCAGCTCCAGGCCCGAGTTCTCGCTGGTTATCACCGGCGTGCGCGGGTTTCATGCGGAGGCGGTGGAGGCCGCGATCGCCGGGCTTGCGCTGGCCGGCCACGTTCGCCTCACCGGCTGGATAGAGCGCGAGGAGTTGTACGCCCTGTTTCGAGACGCCTGGGCTTTCGTGTATCCCTCGACCTTTGAAGGGTTCGGACTGCCTGTCCTGGAGGCGCTGGCGGCGGGGCTGCCTACGGCATGCTCCGCCATTGAGCCGTTGTCCTCCATCGCGGGCGCGGCCGCTCTAAAATTCGATCCACTGGACGAACGTGCAATCGAGGCCGCGCTCGAACGCATCGTATCGGACGAGGAATTGCGCCGACGCCTGGCCGCCGCCGGCCCGGAGCGAGCGCGCGAGTTCTCCTGGGAACGGACGGCGAAGTTGACGCTTGCGGCGCTCCGCGATGCGTCCGGCTGCCGGTAGCAGTTTGCCCGAGCCTACCTGAGAAGGTCTTCGAGCTGAAGTTTGGAGTCGGTTTTCGCGTCGCGGTACTTGACGATCACGGGCGTGTACAGAGAAATGCCCCACTCCTTGCCGGGGCCGCTGGTCACGTTCCGCGCCCCCGCGACGACCACGGCGTCCTCGGGGATGATGACCGGCTCGTCGTCCGTCGCCGCGTACACCTGCCCGCGCACGAGATCGTAAACCGGCGTCGAGCGGTTCAGGATCGTGCCCGTGCCGAGCACCGCGCGGCGCTTGACCACAGTGCCCTCGTAAATGCCGCAGTTGCCGCCGACCAGCACCTCATCCTCGATGATGACCGGCAGCGCGCCCACTGGCTCCAGCACCCCGCCGATCTGCGCCGCCGCCGAAATGTGGCAGTTCCGCCCCACCTGGGCGCAGCTCCCGATAAGCGCGTGAGAGTCCACCATCGTGCCTTCTCCCACGTAGGAGCCTACGTTGATATACATAGGCGGCATGCAGGTGACGCCACGCCCAACGTAGCAGCCGTCGCGAATGCTCGAACCGCCCGGCACTATGCGCACGCCATCCTCCACGGCCAGCCGCTTCACCGGCCAGGTAGACTTGTCGAAAAACGGCTGCCGGAGGGGATCGACCGACATGTCCGTCAGCGTCCCCATGCGGAACCCGAGCAGGATTCCTTTCTTCACCCACGCGTTCACGCGCCAGCCGGTGCGGGTCGATGGGTCGGGCTCCGCCGCGCGGATGCGCCCGGCGTTCAATCCCTCCCGGAACCTCTCAAAAAGCGTGAAATGGCTCTTGCCGTAGGACTCGGGCGGGTTGTCGAACAGCGCTTCGATTTCGGTTTGCATCGTTAGTCGGACGCCCTCGCTGACGAGAGATCGGCCCGCAGCAGCCCCAGGCTGCGCAAAACGGCCTCGATCTTCGCGATGCTCTCGGGCTTCGGAGCCACCATGGGCAGACGCCATACGGGCTCGAGCAACCCCATCATTGCCATGGCGGCCTTGACGGGCATCGGGTTAGGCTCGCAGAAGTTGGTCTCGAGCAGCGGCAGGTAACGGAAGTAGAGTTCGCGGGCGGAGGCGAAATCGCCCTCCATCGCAAGGCGCACCATGCGGGTCATCTCAGCCGGGATCTCGTTAGAGGCAACGGAGATAAGGCCTCGCCCCCCGACAGCGATCAACGGCAGGGAGATGGCGTCGTCGCCCGCAAGAACGGCGAACCGCTCGGGCAGCCGGGCGATGATCGCGGCCTGCTGCGTGATGTTGCCGGAGGCTTCCTTCACGCCGACGACACTGTCGATCTCCGCCAGCCGCTTCATCGTGGCCGGCTCGACGTTCAAGCCCGTGCGGCCGGGCACGTTGTAGACCACGATGGGCAGCGAGGTGTGCGCGGCGATCGTCTTGTAGTGCTGGTACAGGCCCTCGGGGGTCGGCTTGTTGTAGTAGGGAGTGACGGATAGGATGCCGTTCGCGCCCAGCCGCTCGCACTCTTTCGCGCGCTCGGCCACCTCCATGGTGTTGTAGCCGCCCGCGCCGGCAAGTACTGGAATTTCAGCGGGTTTGGCCTCTTCCACCGTAATTTCCACTACCCTCAGGTGTTCCTCGCGCGTGAGTGTGGGGTTCTCGCCCGTGGTGCCGCAAGGCACCAGGAAATCTATTCCCGCCTCCACTTGGCGCCGCACCAGCCTCCGGACTGCCGCCTCGTCCAGCGAGGAGTCGGAGCGGAAGGGCGTCACAAGCGCGGTTCCGCAGCCTTTAAACATCGAATCCTCCGATTAATGAACAGAATAACAGCGGTGCGCGCGTAATCGTGAGCATTAAGAAAAGCTAACATGGCTTGCCTGGGACAGATGGGAAACGGGGCCTCTGGCGAGGGCTAAGGTGCTGCCGTCCAACGGCGCGGGCTGGTGCCCGTTACGAAACAGGCGGGGAATACCCTCAAACGAACCCACCGCGAGCGCTTACGGCCGCAGCAGAACCGTCGCCGAGAGCTTCATTGGCAGCGGGCCGCGCTTTAGCACGCGAAGAACCGGAGCGGGCTCGCGATGCCCGTAAGCGCGTGAGCGCCAGCCGGTTATCCGCACCGCAGGGTCGCTGGTGCGGACGGCGTCGTTGTCGCAGGCAAGGTGCCAGAACTGCTCGACAACGTGATTGCCGGCCGGGCCATCGACGAAGTCCTCGACCTCTAGCACGTCCGGCTTGCGAAACAGCACATGCCGGCGGTGCGTGAACCCCGAGTAGCGGCATTCGGCGGCGAGGAAATCCTCGGCCGGGCTGCCGCGCCAGTCGAGGATGCGAACCTCCGGCCGCCCGCTCCAGCGGAACGTGCCGCCGGGGGAGGCCTGGTCGAGGCCGTCGATGCGCACGGTGTTGTGCGCGGCGGAGCGGCGGAAGCGGTCGCGTTCGAACCGGTCGCCGGCGTAGGTGAACGTGCCGGGGTCGATCAGAATGTCGCGCCCGCCTGCGCGCGCGACGAGGCTGAGCGTGTCCGAGTGGCTGTGCCCGCCCGTCCAGGCGCCGAACGGGCCGGCGTCCACGACGACGTGCGCCGGTCCGGCGGCCATGACGGCTATTCCGGCATCCTGGTACAGCTTCGACGAGAACACAGGCTTGCCCGGCTGCATGCCGAAAGCTCGCTCGCCGAGCCACCATGCGGCCAGTTCGTGCAGGTCCGCCGCATCGGCCAGCCACTCGGGACGGTTGAGGTATGCCGCGCAGGCAGCGAGGGTCGCGCGGCCGAAACGGTCCCGGTCTCCGAACGGGTGGAAGAAGCGCCCGCCGTCGTCATCTCCGAGGAAGGGCAATGTACGCTGCGGGCCCATGAGGTCCGCTGCGTAGGCGGCCATCGCCGCCAGACGATCCCGGTAGTGCCCGTCCGCACCCGCGATGGCGGCGTGAAAAAGGAACATGTCGAGCGCGTAGAGGTGGTAGTAGCTCGACTGCTCGAAGTGCGAGCCATCGGGCCGGATCTGTCTATCGATAGCTTCGCGGACAAGCGCGGCGCCGAGTTCAACCCAGCGCTCGGGGAAGGGTGCGACCAGAGTTCCGAGCGCGTGCAGCGCGACAGCCTCGCCCAACAGGTGGGTATTGGGCGAGAAGTACACCGAGAGGTTTCGTTCAATGTGCAGCCCGTGGCGGTACAGGCCGTCGATGAATCCGGCGTGCACGTCGGGAGGCATCTCGGACCCGGCCAGGTGCAGCACCCAAAGCCAGGAGAGCGCCCTGAAGGCAACCTCGAGAGCGCTGGTCCAGTTAACGCCCCGCTGGAATGGGTTTTGCCGCGTCCAGCTTGCGTACTCCGCCCATATCTCGTCCAGAAACTCGCGCCGCCCGGTGAGCAACCATGCCTGTGCGAGCAGAATCCAGTGCTGGTGCCGGTTCAGCTCCCAGATGACCTTGTGATCCCCGACGCGGTGCGCATCGAGGTACGGAATTCTGCGGAAATAGCGCGCTCGAGTAGCGATACCGCTGACGTAATCCCTGCGCCAGGCGATGTCGGGGCCGGTATCAACAGCTATGCCAAGCAGCGGGAAACGGTGCTTCACGATCGCCTCGGCGGTGCGTTCAACCTCGGCGGCGTAGGCGGTTCCGCGCAGCGCCTGGGCAATACTCTGACCGTCTGGAAGCCCGCGCGTGCCGATGGGCCCTTTCGAGGTCCAGCGCGGCCGCGACACGTAGAGCCACAGATTGCCGGCCTCCTGGCCGAGGCGGTACAGCAGCTCTTCACGGCTCCGCATGTCTGAACCGTCGCTTCTCCCGGAAGTTCGACTTCAGTGTACACGGAAGCCGCGCCGACTCCGCGCGGGATCGCAGCCGGTCAAGGAAACGCCGGAAGCACTCGCGCGCGGTGAGGAATCGCGGCCAATAAATGCCCGGAGGGGCGCCGCGCCGGCGGCCTGTCACCGCGCGCCGCGCATCCGCAATATGGCAGCCGCCTGCTCCTGGTTGTTTTCCAGGGCGGCATCGAGCGCGGACTTGCCGGCGCTGTCCCGCGCATTGACGGCCGCTCCCTTTTCCAAGAGCAGTTCCAAAACCTCGATCCGGCCCCACGAGGCGGCCTGTTCGAGGGGAGTAACACCTCGCGAGTCGCGGGCGTCCACTTCCGCTCCCCTTTCGATCAAAAGCTGGGCAATCTCGCGGTTGCCGCCGAGCGCGGCTTCGTGGAGCGCCGTTGCGCCGGAGGCGTTCTTAAGGCCTGGCTTTGCGCCGCGATCGAGCAGAAGCTCGACGATCTCCCGATTGCCCCTGAGCGCCGCGTCGTGCAGCAGTGTAGAGCCCTCGGCCGTCGCCATGGCGGGATCCGCGCCCGCATCCAGCAGCACGCGGACCACGTCGGCCCGCCCGCGGGAAACGGCTTCGGAGACCTGCTGCGCAGTCGGCGCAGCGCCGCGCTTGAGCAGAAGCTCGCTCACGGCGACCCGGCGCGCGCGAAGCGCCTCGTCGAGCGGCGTCGCGCCGGCATCATCCTTGGCCCCGAGGTCCGCGCCGGCAGCCAGCAGCGCCTCCGCAGCCGCGGTGTGGCCCCGGGCTGCGGCGAGGTGCAGCGGTGTAGCCCCGGTCTTGGGGTTCTTGGACGCATGGCTCGCGCCAGCCGCTATCAGCACGCGCACCATACCGGCTTCCCCGTTCCAGGCGGCGGCGTCCAGAGGCGTCTCGCCGCCCGAATCGCGCGCGTCCACCTTTGCGCCCGCGCCCAGGAGCGCTCGGGCTATCTCGACGTAGCCACGGCCGGCTGCCAGGTGAAGGGCGGTCTGGCCGGCGCGGTCAACGGCGTCGACGGCGGCGCGGCTCGCCAGCAGGAGCTTCACTGTCGACAAATGGTCCGTAATCACGGCGTAGTGCAGCGGCGTGGACGCGCCCTCGGCATGCCGGGCGTTTACGTTCGCGCCGGCGGCCAGCAGCGCGGCGGCGATCTCGTCCGAGCCGATCCAGGCCGCCTCGTGCAGCGGCGTTCCGCCCAGGGCGTCCCGGGCGTTTACGTCCGCGCCGGCCGCAATGAGGTCGCACACCCGCGCCGCGTCGCCCGCGCGGACGGCCCTGTGGAGATCCTGGGACCAGGCGGCCGGCACCATGCATGCCGCCGCCAGCAGCACGCGCCACATGCGGATCATTTGCGGCCGGGGGCGCCTATGAGGGCCTCGAGTTCTGCGTTCAGCCTGGCGGGCTGCAACGTCGCGCCGTGCAGGTCGCGCGCGATGAACCCCTTCGGGTCGATCACAAACAGGTGCGGAAACTCCACTGACGGATTAGCTGGGCTCGGAAGCAGGTACGAGTAGGTCACCTGGCCGCAATCGAAAAGAATCGGGGTGGTTATCTTGTTCTCCGCGATGAATGCGGCAACCGTCTGGGTGGTGTCCGGAGGAACCACGATGGACAGCACGGCCACCTTCTCGCCGTAGCGCTTCGCGGCGGCTTCGAGCAATGGCGAGAGTTCTTTGCAGTGCGGGCAATCGGTGCGCATGAAGTCCAGCAGCACCCAACGCCCGCGATAGTCCGCGAGATCGTGTTGTTTCTGACGCGTATCGGGCAGCGAGAAGCCGGGCGCGCGGCGCAGCGGCTTGGGCTGTTGCGCGGCGGCAGTGAAGCCCAGGAGGATACCCGAGAGGATGACGGCTAAGGCGCGCATCTTAACTCATAAAAGTAGCACGTCAGGCCGCGACGGCCCGACTCCTGGCGGTTGCCCGGAGCCGCAATATAAAGCGCAAGTCCGGCCCTGACGATAGGCAGACAGAGCATACATGCAGCCCCCCGCGACGCAGAGGCCGAAGCCCACCAGAAAACCTGCACGCGAGCTACAGCCTCTGCCAGCCATCGCTGCCCGCCTGATGGAACTGGTCTCGGATGACGGTGTGGTTTTCCGGCAGGTCGCGGAGCTTATCCGGGCGGACACGGCGTTCACGGCGGAGGTGCTGATGCTGGCGAACTCGCCGCTGCTTGGGTGCCGCCACGAGATCAGCAGCATCCTGCACGCCGTCGCGATCCTGGGGCTCGAGCGCGTGAAATCGCTCGTCATGACGGTGGCGCTGCGCAACATGCTCTCGGCCAGCCTGGGGATCCCGGCGCTGCACCGTTGCTGGCGGCATTGCCTGGCGTGCGCGCTGGTTGCCGAAGAACTGGCGTCCGCAGCCTGGCTCGACAAAGACAAGGCCTACACGGCCGGCCTGCTGCACGATGCGGGCAGGCTAGGCCTGCTGATGGCGTATCCGGAGGACTACACGCAGGCGCTGGAGATCGCCGATTCAACCGGACGCGACGTCCGTAGTTGCGAGAACGCATTTTTCGGCATGGATCACTGCGAAGCCGGCAGGGATCTCGTGAGCGAATGGAATCTTCCGCCCGCCTTCGCCGAGATCGCTCTGCACCACCACGATCAGCTTGCCCCCGGCGAGCGCTTTGGCAGCCTGCAAGTAGTACAGTTGGCTTGCCGGGTGGCCAATGTGCTCGGATTCCAGGTGGCCGGGCCGGCACCGCCTGCGACATTTGAGGAGGTGGGGGCAGCCGTGCCCGAGAACGTGCGGAATCGCTTGCGTTCCGAGCGGGAGCTGATGCTCAGTATCGCCGGTAAGATCAACGCCCTCGAGTGCAGCCTGATATAGCGTGGACGCAGGCTGTTCCCCAAGACCGAGCGCAGGCCGTTTTCACACCGGGCGCACGCCGTCTCAAACCCCACGCAGGCTGTTCCCAAGCCCGGCGGAGCCGCCGCACTCAAAACGGCGGTTCAGTCTTGACCGCCTGCGGCTACTCACCTTTCAGGATTTTGATGTTCGCGGGCAGTTTGAAAAGGCCGGGGTCGAGGTCCTGATTTATCCGCACTGATTCCGAGTACAACTGGAAAATGCGTTCACCATCGCGCAGGCGCTGAATGTCGAGGGGCCACTGCACTCCGCCGCCGACATCGCGGTACTTGGAGAAGACGGAAACCTCCTCATGGCGTATGCGGGTCGCGGGGTCGCGCCGGTAGTAGACCTGCCGCACCGGCAAGTGCGTTGAGCGGCTTAACCACACCGTGGTGCTGCGGTTCTCCGAGTCCGTGATGACAACGCTCTCGACGGGCAGGTTGTCAATTATGGCGGTCTCGCCGGCCTCGAATATCAAGCCCGGCTCGCGCAGGCGCATGCGGAGCAGGTAGAAGAAGTTCTGGACCGTACTGTCGGTCCAACGGTCCACGCGATCCTCCGCGAGCGGCCGCGCGCCGCGGAACGTGATCTCCCAACCCTTCCCGTCGCCCGGGAACAGGATGGCGCCGTAGCGCTCGTCCTTGCCGAAGGATTGGCGTTCTCGCGCGGCCACCGTGCCCGGGGCCGCGTTGTCCACGTACTCCGTGTAGATAGTCGCTTGCGACAGCCCCGAGACTGCTTCCCTGTAGAACGAGTACGCGCGCCCCGTCTCGACGCGGTTCCGCATCGACAAAAAGGCGTCCCCGCCCAGCGCGGCGAGAGCCTTGTTGATCAACTCCTTGCCGCGCTCCTGCCGCGACTGCCCGAAAGCCGCCGCACAAACCACTAGCAGAATGGGTACCGCTCGCATCACCATCATTTAACCTCAGGCGGCTTGGGTATCGTCAGGTCGATCTTGTGCACCGGCAATCCCAGAGCAGTGAGAGGTGTTCCGAAATCCTGCGGATTTCCGACAGCCACGATGGTTATATTCTCCGGTTTCAGGTGCTCTCTGGCCACGCGCAGGACGTCCTCTTTCGTTACGGCAGCGATGGCCTTCTGGTAATCGAATATGAAATCGCGCGGGTAGCCGTAATATTCATATCTCAGGATGCGGGAAAGCGTCTTGGCCGGCGTGTCGAAGGCAAAGACGAACCCGTTCAGGACGGTGTCCTTGGCGATCTTGAGTTCCTCGTCCGATACAGGCGTGGTCCGGATACGTTCGATTTCCTCGCGCACGACGCGGAGCGTGTCCACCGTGCTGGCCGATTTCGTGCTGCCGGAAATCTGGAACAGGCCGGGGTGGTCGTAATCGACGCCCCAGGAGGCGCCGATGCCGTAGGCATACCCGAGCTGCGTGCGCACGCGCTTGAACAGGCGGCTCGAGAAGCCGCCTCCGAGAATGTCGGCCATGATCTCGAGCGCGGCCGTGTCGCGGTCCTTCAGCACTCCGCCGATGTGTCCCAGGCTGAAGAAAGTCTGATTGACGTCGTCTTTGGCCGCCAGATAGATGCCGGGCGCGGCTTTCGCGGATAGCGGCGGGAACGCAGGCACCGGCGGCTGCTCGTAGTTCCAGCCACCGAACAGGGTTTCGAGCTTCGCGCGCATGGCCGGAGCCGAGAAATCGCCGTAGATGGCCAGCATGATGTTGCGCGGGAAGAAGTAGCGCTTGTAGAACGCCACCACGTCGTCGCGCCGGATGTTCGCGATGTCGGCCAGTTCGATCCGCCAGCCATAGGGATTGTCGCGCCCGTAAACGATGCTCGCGTACTCGCGGCCGGCGATGGAATCGGCATCATCGTTCCGCCGCAGGATCGCGCTGGCCATCTGCTGTTTAGCGAGAGATAGCTTGTCCTCGCGGAACGCCGGGCTGGTCAACACATCGTAGAACACCGCCATCACCTCGTCGGTGTTCTCCTTGAGCGCGGAGAAGGAAACCTGCCCGCTGGTCTCGCCGATGGAGCTTTCAACGGACGCGGCGATGTTTTCGAGCTGCTCGTCTATCTCGTCACCCGTCTTCGAGGTGGTGCCGCCAGCGCGAATCTGCGAACCGGTGATAGTTGCCAGCCCCACCTTTCCGGGTGGATCGAACAGGTTGCCGGTGCGCACGAGTGCCGTTCCGCTCACCACCGGCAGCTCGTGGTTCTCGAGCAGGTACACGCGCATGCCGTTAGGCAGCGTGAACATCTCCACGTCCGGAATCGTGACCGGCTTCAGCGGCGGGTACTTCAACTGGGCGGGCGACGAGGCGGGCGGAGCAAGCGCAGTCCGGGCCGCCGCTTTTTCTGGCGCCTTCGCAGGAGCCTGCGCGAGCGCCACGGCCGCAATCAGGCTCAGGATGATCGTTTTGCTCATCGCGCGCCCTCCGGTCACTGCAAACCTCCTTCCTGCTCGGCACCGGGCCTCCCGGGCTGCGCCGCGGGCGCACCCGGCTGGGTGGTGAACGCCACCGTGCGCGTGGTAGCGGTGAAGTATTTGCGCGCCACGCGCTGCACGTCGTCCGCCGTTACGGCGTCGATCTCCTTCAACCCGGTGAACAGCTTTCGCCAGTCCCCGTAGTTCGCCTGGTACCAGGTGAGTTGCGCCGCCAGGCCGGTATTGCCCGCCAACCGCCGGATAACAGAAGCCCGCAATTTCGTCTTCACGCGCTCCAGCGCGGCGTCATCCACTTTCTCGTTCTTCAAGCGCTCGATGATTTCGTACGTCGCCTGCTCAACTTCGTCAAGCGTGTGGCCGCTATTCGGGACCAAAAAGAACAGGAACAGGTTGCTGTGCTTGCCGCTCGGGAATGTCGCGCTCGTAGACGCTGCGAGCGCGATGCGTTTGCCGCGCACGAGTTCCTTGTACAGGATGCCCGTGCGTCCGCTCGCGAGTATGCCGCTGAGGACGTCGAAGACGGGGTCGTCGGGATCGGTCTGCGGCGGCCGCTTGTAGGCAATTGCCATGAACGGCTGCGCGGGAGTCTCGATGGCGACGCGCTTCTCGCCCCACTGCTGCGGCTCGGCTTCCGGTTCGCGGAGCGGCGCCGGCGCGTTGCGCAGCCGGCCGAAGTAGCGCTCGGCGAGACGCCGGGCCTCCGCCGGCTGGATGTCGCCCACGATGGCGATGGTCATGTTGCGCGGCACGTAGTACTTCTCGAAGAAGGCGCGCGCATCCTCAACGCGCAGCCGCTCGATGTCCGCCGCCCAGCCCGCGGCCGGATTCCGGTAGGGGCTCGCGGCGAAGGCCGTCGCGAGCAGCGACTCCACAAGCTTGCCCTGCGGGCTGGACTCGATGCGCATCCGGCGCTCCTCGCGCACGACGTCGCGCTCTTTGTAGAACTGGCGGAACACGGGGTTCAGGAAGCGCTGCGATTCGAGCAGAAACCATAGCTCGACGCGGTTCGAGGGGAGGCTGTAGTAGTAGTTCGTGGAGTCCTCGCCCGTGGAAGCGTTGAGGCCGACGCCGCCATTCTCCTCGATAATGCGCGGGTACTCGTTCTCGACTACGAACGAGTTTGCGTTCTCGATGGCCGCATCGAGCTCGGCCTCGAGCGCCTTCAGGCGCGCCGGGTCGGCGTTCCGCTTGAGCCGTTCGGCCTGAAGGCGGTCGTAGGCGGTTTCCACCGCCTCGAGCGCCTGCTTTTCAGCGGTCCAGTTCGTCGTGCCGATCACCGGCGTACCTTTGAACGCCATGTGCTCGAACATGTGCGCCAGTCCCGTGCGCCCCTGCGGATCGTCGGCTGCACCAGCGTCCACGTAGGTGTGGAACGAGACTACGGGCGCGTCGTGGCGCTCCACGATGATGAAGTGCAGTCCATTGGCGAGCGTGAACTCGGTGACCTTCTTCTCAAACTCGCCCAGGTTCTGCGCCGGGGCGCAGAGAGCCGCGGCTATGAGCAGTGTCAAAAATCGCATCCGTGACTGACCTATTCGCGTGATTGACCTATTCGTATGACGCGCTGCCCGGCCGCCCGGGTGCGCCGTTCTGGCGTCCGGAAGCTGGCTTGGGGCTCTCGCTGAACTTGTGAGTGGAGTACACATATATGCGCGCCTGCGGGTCGCGGTAGGCGTCACGCTTTAGTCCGGCCTTCTCGGACAGCTCCTCGAACATCTTCGATCGTGTCCACCCCATCTCGGCGGCAATTTCGGGCAGGAAAGTGGACGAGCGGCCATTGAGTTCGAGGACGACGCCTTGCCCGAGTTTTACGTCCCTCCACGAGGCCACCCTGCGCAGGGGCGTTAGCAACGAGATGTCCAAGGTGACAGGACCTTCTGATGCTTCGAGAGGCGGAAAGCGCGGGTCCTCTGTGGCGGCGGCGAGCGCGCGGTCGGCCACCGCCTCGGCGAGCGGCAGGCGCGGGGCGAACTCGCCCACGCAGCCGCGCAGGCGGCCGTTCTTCTTGATGGTCACGAAAACGGCTCCGGGCTGCCTCAACTCGGGAGTGCGCTCCGACTCGGGCACCGGCACGGGAGCCTTGCGGCCGGTGGAGAGGTAGCGATCGATGGTCGCGCGGGCGCTAGCCAGCAGCAGCTTTTCCGCATCCGCCCCGGCCGAGTACGCCGAATACGGATAGAACGCCAGTGCGCCGTAGCTGACCGCCGCGCTCCAGTCCCGCGTCATGTCCCCCGAGTTTGCGTAGGCAAGCGCCGTTGTGAACACATCCTCTTTCCACCGCGCCAGCGTAGCCATAAGCAGCCGTATTGGGGCCTGGCCGCACGTGGTATCGCCGGTGCGCGCGAGGTACGAATCGAAGCGCGCGGGCGCCAGCGTGCCGATCTCCTCAACGACGCTCATGAACCGTTGGCGCAAGCGCAGCGAGAGGCGTTCATCGGTGGCGAAGGGTGTATAGCCGTACGCCGCGCCATGGTGTGTGAAGTCCGAGGACGCGACGATGACATCTCCGGCCTTCAGGCGCGCGGCGAGTCTGGCTGCCGCCGACGATAGCTGCGCCCGAGTCATGTCGCCCACGTACAGCGGGATCACCTTGGCGTCCGGAGCGGCATGCTGGATGAACGGAATCTGGTTTTCAACCGAGTGGTCGCAGACCGTCGCCTCGGGGACGCGCTCGAAGCCCAGGGAGCGCAGCGCAGCCTGATCCACCTCAACGCGTCCCAGCGGCGTCTGGTAGGCGTCGAGCACGGGCGCCAGCACGCCTTCCGTCCGCCTGCGATGGCTGAAGCCCAGGATGATCACCGCGCGCGGCTGGCCCAGCCGGCTGAATGCCGTGGCGGCGACGGGCCCCGAGTAGGCGATTCCGGCGTGAGGCACGACGAGCGCCAGCAGTCCCTTGCGCGGCGGAGCGCCGTTCAGGTGCCGGCCGGCGGCCGCAAATGAACGGCTCAGGATGGTTTCGAGTTCTGCGCGGTCTGAAGGAAACCATTGCGCGTGGACGGGGATCTCGTGGACCTGGCCCAGCGCCAGCGAGGCGAACAGGCAATATACAGCCGCGCGAACCACTCTGTTCTCTATATTGGCACGGACCCGGCCAATGTGGCCTCGCTCGGCCGCTTCAGGGCCGAAGTGGCCCTGACCGCGAAGCGGCGCACGGTGGCCTGCCCATCGCGGATCATGGCCGTTATCGGCGGATGGCTCGTGAGCCTCTAGACGCCTGCGGAGGCCCAGAATGCGAACCAGCGCCGGCGGCGGATCGGGGGCAGCGCCGGCAAGGGCTTCCCCTCGAGCACGGCGGCTGGGTTGGTGACGAACAGCGCCTGCGCCAATTCCGGGCCATAGGTCTTGGACACGTGCTTGAAGGCGACATCGAGCCGGGGAGTACGGTCCTCCGTGTCATGCGCATCGCTGGCGACGATGTGCACCAGACTCCGCAACATCAGCTCCCTGGCGAACCGGCGCGGCTCACGCCCGAACCGGCCCAGAAACGACTGAGCGGTGACCTGCATCAGCACGCCCGCCCGAACCCAGCGCTCTATCTGCTCCAGGCGCGCGTGCAACAGAAAATTCCGCTCGGGATGCGTGACGATCGGGACTATGCCCGCCTGGAGGAAGCGGTCGAAGATCTCATCCGTCGCCGGCATGATAAGGATGTCGGGGAACTCGACCAGCAGATAGCGTTTGTGCGCGATCGTGTAGCGGGAAGGGTGCCGGAGTGCCTCCTCGATGTTCTCGAAATAGAAGTGAAAATCGCAGCCATAGTGCAGCCGGACCGCGCCGCCCGAAGCGCGGGCCAGCTCCTGCAGTTTGGCTTCGACGGTGGCGGGATCGAAACTGTACTCGGGATTGCAGTGGGGGGAGGCCACGAGATCCGTGGTGCCGGCGGCTGCGGCGATCTGAACCATCTGGATGGCTTGCTCGAGGGAACGGGCGCCGTCGTCGAGCCCCGGAAGGACGTGGCTGTGAAGGTCTACCATGGCAGCCTGCGGCCTCCGGCGCTTCTGGCCGGAGGCCTGCTGCTAGATGAACATTTCGTCGTCGTGAGTCACGCGCTCAACCGGAACGCGGCGGCCACCGAAAACCAGCGCGAACGCTGTCCGCACACCCGCTGTGATGCCAGCGATCTGCCTCAGTGGACGCACCACGCCGTGCTGAAGCAGGGCCGTGGTTTCCTGGAAGCGGCCGACTGTATCGTCGATGACCATCTCCATACGGTCCATCTGGGTGCGCGTCCGTGAGGTGGCTTCGGCCATGAGCTCGTCAACTCTCTCCAACTGGGTACGCGTGAGGTCGAGTATCTCGTTGCCCTTGGCCGAGTACTCACGAGCGTAGCCGCGAATCTCGCCCAGCACGGTCTGCGCCGTTTCGAGCGTCTGAGATGCCGAGTAAGCAAGCGGCTCGATCTTCTGCGCCAGCGTGTCCACCTGCTTTTTCATGGACCGCGAAGTGAAGAACATGCCGGCGAGCAGGCCAGTCTGGATGAGAATGGCTACCGCCGCGACTATAATGGCCGCCTGCATGGCTGTCAGCAGGGACGGATCCACGGCGACCGTCTGGAGAATTACGCCTATTGCCAGTTGAGTCATCGCGCAAGCCCGGGCGTCAAACCTCGGGTTCGGTGGTGGTGGGTCTACCCGTGATGGCGTCGCGATAGGCCTGCTTGCCGGCCTCGATCGCGGCGTTCAGATTGTCTTTCTGCCGGTTGATGATCGTCTTGCCGCGGTCGGCCAGGTCGGTCGCCTGTTCCCGCAGCTCACCGGAGCGGCGGCGCAGGTAGTCCCGTCCTTCATCCGCCTTGGAACGAATGTATTGGCGGGTCTCCTCGCCCGCGCGTGGAGCGAACAGAACGCCAATCGCGATGCCGAGCCCGAATCCGAACGCAAAGTATGAGAACTTGCTCTCCTCAGCCATGGGTGCTCCCTCCTGTCGTCGATACTAGCATATATGGCTCGAAAACCGCCTGAGCTCGAAGCGCCGGAATTGCTCGATTACGCGCTGCGGGCACTGGCCGCGAGGGCTTATTCCGTAGCCGAATTGCGCGATAGACTCAAGCGACGCGCGGCGAACCCGGAGGATGTCGAGACCGTGCTCGACCGCCTCCGGCAATACGGGTACATAAATGACCGTAAGCTGGCCGAGGCATTCGCCTCCGCCCGACTGGCCAACCAGGGGATTGGAAAGGCTCGCGTTATCCGCGACCTGCGCAAGCGGAGGGTGGCGCGTGAGATCGCTGAGCGAGCGGCTGAGGACGCCTACCGCGACGCCGACGAGATCGAGCTGATCGAGGCGTTCCTGCGCCGCAAGTACCGCTCCCAGCCGCTCGAACTGCTGCTGGCCGACAACCGGAACCTGGCTTCGGTATATCGCCGCCTCCGGTCGGCGGGCTTTACCGCCTCCAACTCGATCACGGTTCTGAAGCGCTTCACGCGCGAAGCCGAGGCGCTCGAAGGGATCGAGGAAAACCCGGAAGAGACGGCCTGAGCGAGGCCGCGGCGAGCTTCGTCACGTGAGGTCGCCGATCGTGATGGCCACCAGCGCTAGCGTCAGTCCGATGATTATCGCCACCGAAACCCAGGCGATGAAGTTCTGCCAGGCCGAGTTGGTGTACTCTCCCATCAGCTCGGGACGGTTGACGAGCATCACCATGAAGATCAGCACCAGCGGCAGCAGGATTCCGTTCAGCACCTGCGAGAACAGAATCATCCGCACCAGCGGGAAACCCGGAATCAGCACTAAGCCAGCGCCGATGACGATCAGCAGCGTGTAGAGCCAGTAGAAGACTGGCGCCTCGCCGAACCGCTTGTTCACGCCCGACTCGAAGCCCAGGCCCTCGCACACCGTGTAAGCGGTCGACAGCGGCAGAATCGACGCCGCGAACAGGGAGGCGTTGAGCAGCCCGGCGCTGAACAGCACGTAGGCGTACTGGCCGAAGGGACGAAGGGCCTGCGCGGCGTCGGCGGCATCCCGGATCGCACGGGGACCGGTGCTCCATATGGCCCGCGCGCACGCGACGATAATGAAGAACGCTATAGCCGCCATCGCTATGCAGCCGACAATGACCTCGATGCGCGACTCGGCGTAGTCCCGTTCCGTGATGCCTTTCTCCACCACCGCGGCCTGCAGGTAGAACTGCATCCAGGGCGCGATCGACGTTCCGACCAGCCCGATCACGATGGCGATGTACGCCGGATCGAACATCATCACCGGATGAACGCTGGCGACGGCCGCCTCCTTCCAGTTCGGCTCGATGAGGAGCGCGGAGACGATGTAGCTGATGTAGATCGTTGAGGCGAACAGAAACACCTTCTCGACGCTGCGGTAAGTGCCCTTGACCACCAACGCCCACACGGCAGCCGCGCCGAGCGGGACGGATATATAACGCGTGACGCCGAACAGCTCGAGCGAGCTGGCTACGCCGGCGAAGTTCGCCATCACGTTGGTGAGGTTAGTGAATACGAGTAGGGTGAGGATAGCGAAGGTCTTGCGAAGCCCGAACTCCTCGCGGATCAGGTCCGACAGGCCTTTGCCGGTCACCGCGCCCATCCGCGCGTTCATCTCCTGCGTGACGACGAGCAGCAGGGTGATGGGAATCAGGGTCCAGAGGGTCAGATACCCAAAGCGCGCGCCGGCTTCCGAGTACGTGAATATGCCGCCGGCGTCGTTGTCCACCATCGCCGTGACGAACCCCGGGCCGATCACTGCGAAGAAGACGGCGATGTGATATCGAACACCTTTCAGCATCTGACTCGCCGCTCATTTCTGCCTCAGCACTGAGATGATGTCATCGGCGGTTATGGCTCCCGCGAGCCGTCCCTCTTCGTCCACGACGGGAAGCGTCAGCAGGTTGTACTTGTCGAACAACTCGGTCACGCGGTCCTTCTTTTCACGCACGGATACTTTGATTAGTTGCCCGGAAGCCAGTTCGCGAACCGGAGTGTCAGAGGCGGCGATGAACAGCCGGCCCACCGGCACCGACGCGACAAGCCGGCCTTCGGAGTCCACGAGAAACAGCGTGTTCAGCGTCTCAAGCAGTTCCTCATTGCCCCTGAGGGCCTCGATGGCGTCGGCGGCGAGCGCGCTCTCGTGCAGCGCCACGTACTCCGTCGTCATCATGCCTCCGGCGGTGTCCTCTTCAAACTCGAGCAACCCCGCCACCTCGGCCTTCGGCTCTCCCTCCATTTCCTCAAGGATGTCCTCGGACGTTTCCTCTTCGAGTTCGGCCAGAACGTCGGCGGCCTCGTCGGGATCCATCTCCTCGACGATCTCCGCGGCTTTTTCGGCCTCGAGAGACTCGAGAATGCTGGCCTGCAGCTTCGGATCGACCTCGGAAAGCGCCTCGGCGGCCACCTCGCTGTCGAGCGTCTCGAAGATGGCGCCGCGCTCTTCGGGGCTTAGTTCTTCCACGATGTCGGCCAGGTCCGCCGGGTGCAGCTTCTCCAGCCGCTGGTGCGAGATATTCAGCCGCAGTCTTCGCTGCGGGTCTGGCTCGACGATATTGCAGAACTCCCAGCCGATGGTGCTGTGCGGCAGCGGCTGCTGGAGCCTGCGGATCCACGTTCGCGGCAGCACGCCCTGGAGGAGCCTCCGCAGCATGCTTCGGAGGCCGATGTTCACCTCCAGGATGCGCAGGTACTCGAAACCCGACTCGCGCCTGAGCTCGAACGTGACGTCATTGACGCGGACCACCTTGCGCCCGTTCACGTCGATGATCTGCTGGTCGAGCAGGTCGCGCGCGATCCGCAGCGTGTACTCGTCTTCGGAGAACGGCGTGAGCAGCTCGTCTCGCAGGCGCAGACCCCCCAGCGAGATTTCCTCCACCTGGTCGTAGCGGACCGTTAGCCACGTCCAGCCGCCGCCGACCAGGAAACGGTCGATGCGGGCGGGATCGATCAGTGGGACCAGGGCGGCGTCCTCGACCCGGCCGATACGCCGGCCTTTGCGGTCGAAAACCTTGAGGCCGTAGAGCTCGGTGAAGTACAGGATTTCCGGCATCGAAAGACGTCCCAATCTCCGCGCGCCGTTTTCGAGCGCGCATTGGGAGCCTCTCGTACGTCCGCCTGGCGGGCGGACGTGCGTCGAGTAATCCCGGTTGCGTGCGCTCTACATTGGATCGCTAACCCACTCTCACTATGGCGCATCTGCCGGGACGCCGCAACCCGGTTTCCTATGCCGGCAGGCAGTATTTTGAGACGGCTAACGTAACTTCTCCGCGAGAAGCCGGTTCGCCAGGGCCGGGTTGGCCTGCCCGCGCGTTGCCTTCATCACCTGCCCCACCAGGAACCCGAGAACGGCCGTCTTGCCCGACTTGAACTGCTCCACCTGCTTCGGATGGGCGGCCAGAACCTGGTCCACTATCGCCGCCAGCGAGGCCTCGTCGCTTATCTGTTTCAACCCTTCGCGCTCGACGATGGCGCGGGCAGGCTCGCCGGTCGCGAACATCTTGGCGAAGACATCCTTAGCCTGCTTCCCGGAGATCTCGCCTTTGTTGACGAGGGCTATAAGCTCCCCGAGGTCCGCGGCGGACACCGGCGAGGCTGCGATCTCGCGCCCGGACTCCTTGAGCGCGGCGGCCAGGTCGCCCATCACCCAGTTCGCTGCCGCTCGCGCGTCGCCGGACGCCTCGGCTGCCTTCTCAAAGTACTCGGCCAGCTCGCGGGAGGCGGTCAGCACCTGAGCATCGTACTCTCGCAACCCCAGCTCCTCTACGAAGCGCCTGCGCTTTGCCGGTGGCAGCTCCGGCATTTCGGCGCGGACGCGGTCGCGCCAGGCGTCGCTCACCTCCAGTGGCAGGAGATCCGGTTCGGGGAAGTAGCGGTAGTCGTGAGCGTGCTCTTTCAAGCGCATTCCCTCCGTGATGCCGCTGCCTGGGTCGTACAGGCGCGTCTCCTGCATCACCTTGCCGCCGTTCTCGATCAGCGTGATCTGGCGAATGATCTCGTAATCCAGCGCCTGTTTGAGGAACCGGAACGAGTTGAGGTTCTTAACCTCAGTCTTAGTGCCGAGCTTGTCGCTCCCGCGCGGGCGCACCGAGACGTTGGCGTCGCAGCGGAGTTGGCCCTTCTCCATGTCGCACGCCGACACGGCCACGTACTGCATCAGGAGCTTCAGTTCCGTTAGGAACTCGTAAGCCTCGCTGGAACTGCGCATGTCGGGATCGGTGACGATCTCGATAAGAGGCGTCCCGGAGCGGTTCAGGTCGACGTATGTATAGCGGTCCGAATCGCGGAACCCCTCGTGCATGCTCTTGCCGGCGTCATCTTCGAGGTGGACGCGCGTGATGCCGATCCGGCGTGACGCGCCCGAATCTCCGATCTCGATCCAGCCGTGCTCGGCTATCGGAAGCTCGTACTGGCTGATCTGGTATCCCTTGGGCAGATCCGGATAGAAGTAGTTCTTGCGCGCGAAGCGTGACGCGCTCCGCACCTCGCAGTTGAGCGCCATAGCAGCCTTCATGGCCATCTCGACTGCGGTCCGGTTGAGCACCGGCAGTGCGCCCGGCAGGCCCAGGCAGACGGGGCACACGTTCGTGTTGGGCGGCGCTCCGAAACCCGTGGGGCATGAGCAGAAGATCTTCGTGTTTGTGGCGAGCTGAACGTGAACTTCGAGCCCGATCACCGGCTCGTAGGCGGCCAGCACCTGGTCCGGTAGCTTCGTGAAGGCGACGGACATTGTCAATCCATTATATGAAGCGTGAGCCCGCGTTCCCGTCCGCGCGTAAATCCGCGCCTCCGAGCCATAATTGATTGCATGATCGCGCGCCTGCTCATTACGGGCCTGGTAGCCGCCGCTGCCGCGCTGCCGCAGCCCGTGCGCGTATACTCCGAGTTCCAGCGCATCGATCCGTTCGGAAAAGTGCTCGCCGCTGACCGCGCCGAGCGGCCGCGGGAGATCCTCTCACCCGCGCTCGCGCGCGGTGCCTGGGCCTCGTTTTGGGTGGTGGTGGAGCCTCCCGCCGGCCAGCCGCACTGGATCTTCATCGGCCAGAACCCGGAGAACTTCCTCAAAGTAGTGATGTACCGGCCTGTTTTCGAGCGCCGGGGCGAGTCCTGGGTGCCGGACGCGCTCGAAAAAGTCGACATGGACGAGGTGGGGCGCGTGCCTCCCGTGCTTCCGCAGGTTTCGGGCCAGACGGCGATAGTGCTGTGGATGGACGTGTGGGTGCCGGCTGACGCCCCCGTGCGCCGGACGCGGCTCGAGGTGCAGCTCAAGTCCGGCGAGGATTGGGTGATCTACCCGATGGAGATGCGCATACATGAGGCCGTTATCCCGGCCCCGCTGGGGCCGAGCGCGCCGCTGGCCTCTGTCGACGCGCCGGCCAGCGAGACGGCCGCCGCCGCATTCCGGGCCTACGCTTGCAAGGCGGCGCCGGCCCGAGGCAGCGCCGATGCGCCGACTAGCGTTCGCGCCGCGATACGCCGCAACGCCCGGCAGGACGCCGCCCTGGCGCGGTCGCTTGAGGGCACCTCTAAAGATGCGCTGGTCGAGGACCTCGCGCGCTGGGCTGGCTTCGCGGGCATCCCGGCGTTCTGCGGCGGCGGCCCGCCGCCCCGCCCCGAGCGCGGCGCCGAGTGGTACCTGCCGATCCGCGATCGCTTGTACCGCACGGCTTCACTGCGGTGAGCCGGCCAGGCTACCGGAGCACGTGACGGGGATACGCCGACCCGGGCGCTCCGTTGACCGCGCGATTCCGCATGCTAGAGTGTTAGAAGCCACTCCAATTCCGTAGCGCATTGCCGACGGAGAGATGGCCGAGTGGTTGAAGGCGCACGCTTGGAAAGCGTGTATACGGGAAACCGTATCGAGGGTTCGAATCCCTCTCTCTCCGCCATCCACAGACTTCCGACTTGAGGCTCCACGGCTTTGCGCGAGTAACGGGGGACAGACCCCCGATCCTATAGCACCCGCACAACAGCTAATACGCGTTTAGCTAAAGCAGGTTATCCGGGCGGCCGTGGCGTCGTCTGCCTGAGGTATCGGCAACGGCCTCGAAGCAGCCGCCCGGGGTTTCGCAACCGCCGCTATCGCCGGATGGCGATGGTTACCGTGTTACTCGTAACTGCGCTGCCGTCAGGGCGAGTGACGCTGATCACCACCGGCACGGCATCACCGGCAGGCGCGCCGGCCGGAACCCGCGCGTTCACTTGATATAGCCCCACCCAGCCGGGCGCCATGCCCGCGTAAGTCACTTCAGACGCAATGCCTCCAATCCTTACACTCACCGGCGCGATGACTCTCGACTCGGCGCCTTTCGCCGCTTCACCCAGCGGAACCGGGACGGTAAGGCTTCCAAGCCCGGTAGCGAAAATGGAGATGTAATCGCCCTGTGCGGCGGGCTGGCTTGGTACTCCAGGCGTCACCGGCATGGCGAACTTATCCGTGTTGGCGATCAGGATAGACCCCTGCCCCTCGCCGGTGGCATCGATAGTGAATATGCCCGGCGTGGCGTGCTCCTGAGCCACTTCAACAGCTGCAGAGATCTGGTTGCCCCTCTCGACCGTCATAGAGAAGCGCTGTCCGGGGGGCCCGTCCGGGCACTGCAGGTTGATTTGAGAAGGCGACACCCAGAGCAGCGGCAACGGAGCGCCGTTCGCCTTCACTTGCACACCGGCCAGCTCGCGCGGAAGCGGTATAGACCCCGAAGCCGAAGCACCAGATGTGATGTTCTCGCCGAATAGAGTCACCAGCGCATTGGGACTGCACGACAAATTGTTGCCGTAATGCGCCGCATTGACGAGCGACTTCACGACTACCTGAGGCGCCGACTCTGCCGCAGCCGCAGTCACGTTCACGGCCACGCTTGCGGAAGCAGTTGCCTGGCCGCCACTGGCCGAAACCGTGACGTTCCGCAAGCCGGCGGCAGCCGAACTCGAGGCCGAGAGCGTCACCGTCGTGGAGCAGCTCGCGAT
>JBLNBX010000024.1:0-8435 GCA_050260275.1 bacterium | reverse complement strand
GACCGACCGCACGCTGCTGAACCGGTCGTGATTGTCGAGCACCGGCCCGCCGATCAAGTGCGACAGGTCCACGGCTGAGGGGTCCATGCTCAACCGCTCGATGTAAGGCCCCTCGAAGTCGCTGCGCTGCACGTCGGCGCCAGTCGAGAACACCACCTGCACGGTGCGCTTCTCGGTGTCGTAGGTGCTCGGCTCGAACGCCGCCGTGCGCGTAAGAATTTCATTTGCCATTCCGAAACCTCCTCTGTTTAGCCGCCCGCAGGCGGCGGAAAATCTCCTGCGACGCCGCAGCCCGGTCAACCGGGCTAGGGCTGCGGCGCGACAGGTAACACAAATCGGCAAACTCCAGCTCGCGCGGTGAAACGCCTTGCCACTTGCCGCCGCTGAACTCTGCGGGGATGCGGGGTGATCGCTGCATCATTGCTGTGCCTCCTGCGTGGGAGTCGCTTGGCCTTGCTGCGTGGTCTTGCGCGGGTCGGAGTCGTACACGTTGCCCAACGAATCCGCCCGCGCGTTGTCGGCCGCGATCTCGGCGTCGATTTGCTCGGCGTCCCACCCGGATGCGGACACCGCCTCCGAACGCGAGATCAGGCCAGCGCGAATCTGCTGGATCACGGACTGAACTTCCATCCGCTGATCAAGCATCGAAAGCTGCGGCGCGATCCAGCGCACGTCCCCGTAGTCGCCCTCGGGCAGAACTCCGGCAGCCACCGCCAGGCGCGTCCAGGCTTCCCATACCGGCCGGCAAAGCTGGAAGACGACGATGTGGTGCTGGATGCTCTCAAGCTGCCGGCGGTACTCTAACAGCGCATGTCGGCCGCTCGCGAACGTCACCTGCGAGACGTCGCCGCTCAGGATCTCGTAAGGCACGTTCAGCGCGCTCGCGATGGCGCGTAACTGCTGGCGCACGAACGGCTCGTAGGTCTGCCCGACGTCGGGCGGTTCACTGAACTCCACCGCCTCGCCGGGCTGTAGCCGCACCATCGAGCCAGGCTCCAGCGTGGGGACCGCGTTCGTCTGGTTCAGCGGGTTCGATCCGTCCGCCGTCTGGACGTAGCCGCAGAACAGGCTCGCAATCTTCTGGCGCACCAGTGCGGCCTCGATGAACTCCTGAAGCTCGCGCAACGGCACCAGCGCGGGCGCCAGCCACGAGACGCCCCGCTCCACACCCGGCTGGATCGGCGCGTACAAGTGGATCACCTGCTCGGCCGGAACGCGGACGCTCTGCATGTTCGGCGCGTCCGCCGGGTGTTTGCGGAACAGCCAATACGCCACGCGGCGGCCCGCTGCGTCGTACTCGATGCCGTTGAGCGTCTGACCGTCCACGCGGGACGAATCGAGGTACTCGCCAGTGAGCAACTGCAACTGGAGCGGGATACGCTGCCTCGGCTCGACCAGCAGCCGGATGATGGCCTCGCCGTCAACCAGCATCGTCCGCAGCGCGGCTTGCTGAAGCCCGTAGAAGTCATACCGGCCGGCGAAGTCCGCCGCGTCGGTCCACAGCAGCCACTCTTGCTGTAGGCGGCGCTTCAGCTCGCCATCGGCGCGCGCCTGGGGCTTGATTCCGGCCCCCACGGCGCCCACAGCCAGCGCGTCTACCGCGCGCCGCGCCCAGGGGTTGTTGCGGTAGGCGTCACGCGCCCGCTCACGCACCAGGGGCGCGGGAATCGTGCTCGCGAAGGCCGTAGACGGCGACGCCCAGTTCGCCAGGCGGTTCCCGCCGCCGGCCGCATCCCACAGCGGCCATGATGGGCGCACCTCGTCCGTCCGCCTCAGGAGGCGGTTGAAAAGTCCTCTGATGTTCATGAATTACCCTGTCCCCCTCGAATTTCGCGGTCTGTCGCTATCGAAGTGGTGCAATCGGGCTACCCGCCCGCCGGCAGTGCCAAAAAATCCTTTGGCCGGCCGGCCTTGGTCGAAAAGTCCGACGGGTCTGCTGGGTCCGCTGAATGCAGTGCGCTTTTTCCCCTCCATAGATGGGTCTGCTGGGTCACCCCATCACTACTCTCCCTGTGTAGGGGATATAGGCATGTCCAAATCGGACACGTCGGACCCATCGGAGTTCTTGACCAAAAAAATACTCACCGCTTCGCCTCAACGCCTGGGATATCCGCCTCATCGAGCGAGTCGCCCAGGACGCTGAGCGGCCCGCGCCACAGGTCCATCGTCGCCCGCTGACCTTCATGCACCCGCTCAAAACACCTGTGGTACTTGAACCCCATCGATGCCAACTCGCGGGTCATCTCGGCTTTGCGAATCATTGTCGCCGTTACGCGCGGCAGGGACGCCCACAATCGCAACTTGTGCGCGTTCACGAACACGCTGCCGTCGTACACGAACACGAACGGCGCGGGGATTGAACCGCTCTCAATCCCATCCGCTGTGTACGGATCGCGGCGCCACTCCCGAATCTGAACCATGAATCGGAACACCTCGGCGTCCGCCCGCGCCACAGGCGAGCCAGCGCGGCGGAAGCACATCGGCAGCAGGTCCGCGATCTCCACCTGCATCTCGTCGCCGGAGTTGATGATCGTCGCCAACTTGACCATCAAACCGGCCGCAGGCTCCCAGATGGCTTTGATTTTGGCGCGCGGCGGCGAAGGTATGAGGGTCCGCAGGTACTTCAGAATGATGGCCTGGGACTTGGTGAACGAGAGCAGTTCCTGCGTGCTCTCCCACTTCACCCGCTGCCCGGCGGCATAGCCGAAGATCAGGTCGCCGGACATCTCGAACTTCTCCCAGACCAGCCCGACATCGGCAAACACCGGCATGGCGTTCAGGTCCGCGATGGTGCTGCCGTTCGTGCTGGCGGCCGGCATCGAGATGACCTTCCCCGTCACCGAAGGCTGCCGTTCCTGCGCTGCCCATTGCAGCGCCTTCTGGATTGTGGCCTGCCCGTAAGTGCGTCCGTCGGCGAAGTGCTTCTCGTCCCATTTCGGCCGCATCCGCTCCGACATCCGGAACGCCTGATCGATGCTGGCGGCATCCAGCCCAAGGTGGTACGCGAGGAAGTTGCAGAACGCCAGGTCGGCACGGCTCGGATCGGGCTTGCCGCCCGCGTAATAACCACAGGCGCCACCCAGCCATAACTCCTCGAACTTTGGACTGTTCGCGCGGGCCGCCTCCAGCTTCGTTCGCAGTTCCTCGGTGTTGATGTCTCCGGTGGGTTCGGGTTCAGCCACAGGTCCATCGGGATTGGGGTCCACGTACTCGGCGAGTAGCGCAGCCTTCCTCGCCAACATTTCGGGCGTCGGCGGGTTGATGAGTGCCGAGAGCCACAGCAGGTCCTGCTCATCGTGTTGGGCGACGGTTACCGGGCAATCCGCGTAGCGCCGCCCGGTCACTGTGAAGTACCGCGTCTTCGAGTACATCTCGACTTCGCCGTCGCCGTACTTGCGGCGTATGCCGCCCAAACACACGCGATGGGCCACCATGGGATTGACCAACCGCACCCAGATCTTGACGCCCGTCTTGGACGGCGAGATCTCGCTGTACGTGTCGGAGAACCGCTCCAGGATCGGCACGGCCCACGGCTTCAACGTTCCGTCCGGCGTCAAGCAGTCGTCCAGGTCGATACCGATGAACGGGTCGTCCGGCGCGAACACGAAGCCTACGCCCATGTCCGGCCGACGGTCGGCCGCCGCCATCACCTCCGCAAAGGTGCTCCAGGTCGCCGCGCTATTGCTCTTTGCGACGGCGCCGCTCGGTTGCCGCGGGACCTTGGTCCATTTGCCGTCTCTCCGCTCGTAGGTCCAGTTCACCCACTGCGGCAGCGCGGTAAGGCACTCCGGCAGCATTGCGCCGTCGCCGGGCTTCACCATCGCCGGCTTCGCCGGCATACTGACTACTGCGCTCACTCGCGCACCTCCGCGGTGACCCGCACCCGGACGACGCCATCGCGTGCCTCTGCCACCAGTCGCCCCCCCGCGATCAGGTGCTCGATGGCGCGGTCCACCTGCCCTCGCGTCCAACCCTCCCACCGGAGGGCACGGTACAGGTCATCGTTCAGATACGCCGATCCCCACCGCGCGATGCGCTGGCGCAACGCTTCGACTCGTGCCTCATCGAGTTTCATGTGTACTCCTTTCATCCGGCAGCCACTTCACCAGCCGCTTGATCGCCTGCTCGTGCCGGACGTCATCCGATGGGGGAGGCGGTAGATCAGCGGGCCGTCGCCTCACCAAGTGGGGATGATCGACTCTGTCTAGCCCCACAGGCTTCCCGTGGAGGCGCGCTCGCGGCCCGTACAACTTCAGTGCCCGCTCGATCCGCTCCCAGAGGAGCCCGACCGCCCGTATCGGCACCCGAGTGCCGCGAGGTAACCGGATGTACCGGCGCCGCCGCTGGCCGGCGTACTCGGCACCGGCAGCCACCAACCGTGCGGCCGTGTCAGCATCCACCCGCCCGATCGCGGTCCCATCCCACTCGCGGACGATGATGCCAACGGCACTCACGCCTGCGCCGCCTCCAGCCAGCGCAGAAACGCGTGCCGCGGAATGATGATTCTCTTTCCGAGGCGCCGATGGGGCACCTCGCCGCGCCGGATCGCGGCGTAGAAGCTCGCCCGGCTGATGACTCCACCCAGCAGCGCGAGCGCCTGTTCGGCGGTCATCGCCGCGGGGGCGTCGCCATGTTTCATTTGCTGCTGCATGTGAACACACCTCCCGCCTGAAGTGGGCCTCGATGCCCGAGGCTGCATATGGTTCATGCACGCTGTGCACTACTAGACCATACTATGCCACATGCACACTGTGCATGTCAAATGTGCATTCTAGTACTGCGCGTGTGGTTCTGTTTTCAGCAGGTTAGGGTGAAGTATTGACTTTTGCATTCCCGTACATGTACACTGTTCCTGTCCACTGTGCACCAAGGAGGCGCAATGAGTTTAACCGAAGCCGTGAGGGAGCTAAGGAAGCACCTCAGCGAGAGCCAGCAGGCGTTTGCCACACGACTCGGCTTATCAATCCGCGCGCTCGCTAATTACGAAAAGGACCGCGCGCCGACCGGCAAAGCACTTGCCGCGCTTGCCCATACCGCCGCGGAGGCGGGCAGACATGATCTCTCCTACGAATTCATGCGTGCCCTCGCGCGCGAACTCGGCCTCAGCAAGTTGAAGCTTGGGTTGTTTTCAAACGAGCCCGCGAGCAAGAACCCCACCGGCTACATGCTGGTCACCTTCGAGGGGCGGAACGCCCAAGACTACGCCCGGGCGTTCTTCGAGACATTCGGCCGGTACGCCTACGGGAACGCCGATGAGAAGCGTCGCGCCGGGAAGCTTCTACAGGACTTCAACAGCGCCGCGCTTCAGGAATGGAGGTCGAAGTGAAAGGCTCGGTCTTCAAGTCCGTCGCGCCGAACGGCCGCGTCTCGTGGCGCTATCAGATTGACGCCGGCAGGGACGAAAACGGGAAGCGCATCCGCATATCGGAAAGCGGCTTTAGGCTGGAGCGGGAAGCGGACGATGCGTTGCGGGAGAAGATTCAGGAACTCAAGCGTGGCGGCCCGGTCGGGACGGTCGGGAGTCTGAAGGAGTACCTTGAGCGGTGGCTGCCGTACCACGCCAAGGCAAAGCCGCTGGCGCCCAAAACCGCCGAAAGATATGCCTCTCTCGCCGCCCATGCAACACGCGTCCTCGGAACTGTCCCGTTGAAGGATCTGACCACCTTCATGCTGGATGACCTCTACGTCAAGCTGGCCGAAACGCTGTCCGCAAAGACCGTCCGTGAGGTCCACAACGTAGTCCACGTCGCACTGAAACGCGCCGTCAAGACGAAGCTGATCCCGTTCAACCCGGCCGATGGATGCGACCTGCCGCGTCTCGATCAGAAGGAAGCGGTTGCACTGACTCCCGATCAACTCGCCGCGTACCAAGCGGCCGCCGCGGGTACGTGGGTTGACTTGCTGATCCGGCTCGCCGCCGCCATCGGTGCCCGTCGCGGAGAACTTCTCGCTAGCCGCTGGTCCGATCTCGATTGGGACGCGAACCGCCTCAGGATCGAGCGTTCGCTCTATCAGGTGAAGGGCGAGCTCGGTATCAAGCCAACGAAGACGAGGCAGGTCCGCGTCGTGTCGGTTCCGCCGTCGCTGATGGAGTACCTGAAGCTCCACCGTGAAGCGCAGGAGGAAGACCGCGCGCTGTTCGGCCCGGACTACCGGACGGACCTCGACCTGATCTTTGCCGATCCGGCGGGCAATTACCTGCTGCCCTCCAGCATCAGCCGCGCCGCCGTCAGGCTGGCGAAGAAGGCCGGTCTTTCAGGTGTAGGTCTCCACAGCCTGCGCCACACGCACGCTTCGACCCTGATCCGCGCGGGCGTGCCGATACCGAACGTTTCCAAGCGCCTCGGCCATCGGGACACCTACACCACGGCCAAGATTTATGCGCACGCCATCCCGGACACGGACCAGGACGTAGCCGCCACCTGGGACAAGCTGATGGCGGAAAAGTCTGAACGGAAGCCCGGGGCACAAAATGGCACAAACGAGCAAGCCGCTAAAGCCGTAAGTCCAAATGGATTAGTCAGTTAGGCTGGTCGGGCCGCCGGGATTTGAACCCGGGACCTCTTGCACCCCAAGCAAAATTTATCAATAACTTACGAGCATCGCATACTGAAAATAAAAGACTTATGGTCGATGGATTTGGACGCCAAAACGCCACCAAAGACGATGTGGACTCCAAAACGACTCCAATGCCGGCCGATTCCCGATCCTGGAATCCCACATGCCTCGCGCGCGCACGCGCGGTTGTACCCGATTCTGAAATGCCGCTCAGCAAGGAGAAGAAAAATCAGGTCGCCTATACATGAGAATCGTCGTGTAAAAAACCGCGCTTCGTGACCGGCAGTTCTCACGGCAGGTATCAACCGGCGCTACGAACGAAAAGTCGGTGATCGTCACGACCAACAGGGCGTTCAAAGAGTGGAACGAGGTCTTCCCCAACGCGGCCTGCATCGTGACCCTGCTGGACCGCCTGCTGCATCATGCTGACGTGACCACGATCGAAGGAGAGAGCTACCGGGTGCGCGAAAGCCAACTGGAAACCGCGGCCCGGCGGAGGAAAAAGTGAGTGCCGCTGCCAAAGCGGCGGTGCTGTCGCTGGCCCAGTTGCTCGCCGAGCAGCCGGCCGCGCCGCCGCCCGGCTGGATCGAACCGGGACTGCTGCCGCCGCAGGGCATTTTGTTCGTTGGAGGCGAGCCCAAGGTCGGAAAGTCGTTGCTGGTCTCGAACCTCGCGCTGGCGCTCGCCGCCGGCCAGGACCGCGCCGGCTTCCACGTGCCCGCCGCCCGCCACGTGCTCATCTGCCAGTTCGAGCTCCCGGTACCGCAGTTTGTTTCCCGGCTGGCGGCGATGCGCCGTTCCTTGGGCGCCGCGGCCGATCATAACCTGCTGGTGGACACCCGCGCTGCCGGTCACCTGCTCAGCGCGCCGCAGGGTCTGAATCATTTCCTGGCCGCGGCGCGCGAGGCCGCCGCCGAAGTCATCGTGCTGGATCCCTTGTACTCCACTCACGATCAGGACGGGAACGATACGCGCTCGATGGCGGCGCTGTGCCAGAGCCTGCTCCGGCTGCGCGATGCCTCGCACGCGGCGCTCATCATCATTCACCATGTACGCAAGTCGATCGGCCGCGACGAGATCGGCCGCGCCTTCCGCGGCTCTTCGGCGCTGCACGCCGTCGGCGACAGTTGCCTGCTGCTGGCGCGCCCTTCGGCGAGTCTGGCCGCGGTCGAGCTGCGGTTTCAGTTCCGCTACGCGCCGCCGCTGGTGCCGCGGCTGCTCGAACTGGAGCCGCATTCGTTATGGTTCTCCGCCGCCGGCGTGGCTCCCTCCGGCGCTCGCTCGCGCAGAAAGGTAGAGCCCGAAGATGTCACCGAGGCCCTGGTCGGCCTCGGTAACCAGGCCCGCAACAATCAGCTCCGCCAGCAGGTCATGGAGCGGACCGATTGTTCTCAGCGCACCGCGCAAACTGGCCATTCGCGACGCCTGCCGGCAAGGCGGCATCGTGCAGGACAACGGCCAATACCGCTTGCCGTGGTAGTATGCGCGCGGATCGTGGACTGGCAGTCAGCCGGGCTCTGTTGTGCCGCCAGATCGCCGCCATGCCATGCCGCCTTTACGAGGTGCGCCTGATTCACAGCGGCTCCCGCCAACCCTATCCCGGCGTGCGGCAGTGGACCGCCTCCCAGCTCTCAGATGCCGCCACGGTGGGCTTCCTGCGCATCCGTAATCGCGAAGGTCATGACGTTTACTTCCGGCCTTATGCCGGAGAGCACAACGCCGGCTACATCCTGCTGGACCTGGACCAGCCCGTTTCCGGCATTCTCGCGCGACTGCAGGCCCAGTCGCTTTGTCAACTCGGTCTGGCCCACTTTGATCGTCTGATTTGGCCCACCCTATCTCATTGATCTTCCGTTAAACCGCTCTTTTCCATGTTC
>JBLNBX010000023.1:0-6768 GCA_050260275.1 bacterium | reverse complement strand
CGACGGGCGGCCGCTTGATCCCCCCGGACGGCGGCCCCGCCCAATCGTCTCCGCGCCAGCGCGCGGATTATCTTAACGGCCTAATTCGCCGAAGCCGTAGTCGAAACACCACCCTCGGGCGCCCATACCCGGACCACCACGCGGCGCATTTCCTTCGCCGTCATGCCGGCAGGCTCAGCCTGCGCCTGACCGGTCAGCTCGGCCATAGAAGGCGTCATTTCGCCGAGTCCGATCATGTGGATCCGCCGCAGCGGGATCTGCTTGCTAACCAGGTAACGCACTACAGCGTCGGCACGCCGGCGGCTAAGCGCCAGGTTGTAATCGGCCGGGCCGGTGCGATCCGTGAAGCCCTGAACCTCGATAACGTAGCGGTTCATGGAGGCGGCAGTCTGGACCACCTGGTCCAGTTCCTGCTGCGCTTCGGTGGTCAGATTGGCCGAGTCGAACCGGAACAAAATGCCCTGCTCGGACGCCACGCGGAAATTATCGATGTTGTTGAATGCCACTCCAAGCTCTTCAATGCGGCCCTGATTCTTGCTTGCCGCGTCCACGGCGTTCTTCGCGACCGTGTTTGCCTGGTCGGCGGTCTGCTGCGCCGCCTGAGCGGCCTTCGCCGCTTCCTGCGCCCTATTCTCAGCCGTCACCGCACGCTCTTCGACGCGGGAAACGTCCGAGTTCATCTTCGCTTCCAGCGAGCCCAAGGCCGCCGTCTGCTTCTGGTCGACCTCGGTGAGCCGAGCGTCAACTGCTCCCGTCTGTTCGCGGACGTATTTCTTCGTCGCGCAGCCGGTTGTTGCCAATACCGCTGCCAGCACGCCCGCGCTCAGCAGCATTTTAGAACTCATCATGGGGTTCCCTCCCTCGGAGGCTCTTTTGGCACTTCTCATGCCACTCTCGTATGTTGTTGGAAATCAGAGCACAACCGGATCTGATTCACGTCCTGCGGCGTAAAAAATGCTGCCGGGAGTGTCTCCTTGCTGGTAATTTTTGCAACCGCAAGCTATTGAAAATTAACTGTTGTTAATCTAGCCCGCGCGTTCACCGCCTGCGCAAGCAATGTTCACGCTTCTGCGCGGCCGGGCGCCCCAGGCGAACTTATACGCCTCGGCGCCGCGCAGGAAATCCAGTTCGCCTACGCCTTCGGCGATGAGGCTCTCGATGGCGCGCCCGATAGCGAGCGTTCCAGGGCCCAACCGCGCCAGCGCCGGGAGGAAGCCGCTGGAGTAGAAGTAAGCACGCCCGCGGCAGACGAATGCGTAGATGATCGCGGCGAGCGACGCGCCCGAGTGCAGCGTCCAGAAGCGCAGCCAACCTCGGGCGGCGAAGCCGCTGGCGGCCGCGCGGTGAAAGCGCGCGACGGCGTCTCCTCGCAGCACGCCCGGCTGGCCGCGCATGCTCCATCGGGCATCGTGCAGGCGGATGAGGTCTTCGATGAGGGCCGGGTCGCGGCTCTCCGCAAAACGGGCCTCGGGGAGGCGTTCGCCGTAGCGCCGCAGATTGCGCTTCAGCCCGTGTGGCAGCGCGTTGCGCCACTCTTCCACGGTTGCGGGCAATTCAAGGACGGGGCAGACCTCGCCCCCTGTGATTCCAGCCCACTCGGGCGCCTCTGACACGAGCGGCGATTGCGGCCGCAAGTCGTAGAGATACGCCCGGCCGGCCTGTTCGTATATCCAGGCGGCACCGCAGCCCGGCTCGACGAGCGCGTCCAGATAATCGGTGTTGCCCTCGCCGAGCAGGCGCGCGATGCCGTCCTCATCTTCGTACATCGGTGCGAGGCCTACGAGCCGCCCGCCTTCGCGCCGTTCGAGGCACTTCAGCCGGCCGGGGTGAAACGCTTCCCACCACGGCACGAGCCACTCGGGCGATTGGAACGGGGTGGCGTAGGGGCAGCGCTCCCACAAGTCGCGCCACTCGGGAATCAGGCGCTCAAGCTCCACGCGCGGCTCCCGGCAAGAGTTTCGTAGAGCTGGAAATACGCCGCGATGGTACGCGAGGCAGGGAAGCGCTCGCGCGCCGCGCGCCGGCATTCGCTGGGGTCTATGGCGCCAGCGTGCCGAATCGCGGCCGCCATCTCATCCACGCTGTTGACCACGAAACCAGTGCGGCCGTGCTCGACTATCTCGGCGAGCGCGCCGGCTGGGAACGCGACCACCGGCGTTCCGCACGCCATCGCTTCCATAGCCGTGAGAGAACTCGTTTCGGCAACGCGGCTCGCCGCCACCACGCATCGCGCCGCAGTGAGCAGCCGCCGTTTGCGGGCAAGCCGGAGCCGCCCCACGAAGACGCGGAGGGACCCGTCGAGAAGGGGAGCCACTTCCTCGCGGAAGTAGCGCTCGTGCGCGGCGTACCTGTACACCTCGCCGGCGACCAGCATCGGAACGCCGGCGCGTCTGGCCGCTTCGAGCGCCAATGCCGTGCCTTTTTCCGGAGCCACGCGCCCCAGCGCCAGAGCAAAGCCGCGCTTGGTGACGCGCGTCCGAAACGCCTCGGCATCGACTCCGTTCGGGATCACGGAGAAATTGCGCGGCGCGGCGGGCCAGGCGCGGCGCTGCGTTTCGGAGACGAATACGTAGTGAGCATTTGCACTCATTGCGGCCGGGCCGTACCACTCGAACGGAACGTGCAGCGTGACGATCACCGGGACGCCGGCATCGGGCAGATACGCATCGAAATCCTGGCTGTGCATGTGGATCACGTCGGCCGGCCAGAGGCCGAGCGCGTTGCGGATGGCCGCGCGGTGCCGCGCCTGGGCGTCGAGTATGGCACGCTCGTTGAACGGCCCGTCGTGGCGTGGCGTAGCCACCAGCGTTCCGGTGACCCGCGAACCTTCACAGGCGACCACCACCGAGTGATGGCCGGCGCGCGTGAGAGCGGCGTCGAGCATGGCGAGTACCTGCTCGGCCCCGCCAGCGGTGTTTTCCCGGACGGGCGCAAGCGGGTAAGCCACGCTCAGAACGGTCATGACAGGTCCAACTCCCTTAGGGCCTGAGCGGCGAGGTCGCGCCACTGCACGCTTCGGATTCCCCAATCGAACATGTCGTAGTAGAGCGTGCCTGCGTGCGGCGGAGCGGTGAAGTCGTACTCCGGCGCGAAACGCCATTTTTCGGCCTTGCAGCCGTAGAAGGGGCGCAGTGTCTCGCGCTGCGTCGCGAACGCATCCAACATGCGGTCTTTGATAGCTGTGGCGGCGGGAGATAGCTCGATCACAACCGGTTCGCAACCGGGGTGCGGGAGAAATTCGTACACCTCGATCGCACTGTTCCGCGCGTGGTAGGAGGTGAACTCGACGAGCGCGGGCGCGCCGTCGCCCATCAGCTTGCAGGCGCAGCGAGCCGCGAACGCGACGGCGTCGTGATCGGGGTGGCCTCCCTCGTAAGGGTGCGTGTATACGAGCGCCGGCTCGAGCCGCTCGAAAACGTCACGCAAGCGCCGGGCGATGGCGGCCATCTGGCACGAGGCCTCCTGGTCAGCTATGCCCAGCGTGAAGCACTGTTGCGGCGCGATGCCCGCCAGCCGCAGCGCCGAATGCAGCTCACGACGCCGCGCTTCGGCGTACTCGGTGCGGGTCCGGAAACCGTGCGAGGCGGCATCCCGCATGTTCGCGGGCGCGCCGTCGGTGACATGCGCTGTGTGGAGGTCCTCGAACTGCGCGAGTTGGGACCCGAGCCCGACTACCTCGTCGTCCGGGTGCGCGGCGAGGATGAGCGTCCGTTGCATATCAGGCCGCATACCGCCGCGTCATGGCGGCGCAGAATTCGGCGAACTCCTCGGGGCGTTTGGGCGGGCTGGTGTGGTGCGGCCGGATGCCGAGATGTTCGGGAGTGAAGCAGTACGTGAGCGTGGTATCGAACCTGTCGAGCGCGCGCATCTGGCGGTCGAACCAGGCATCCGCGCCCTGCCGGAAGCTGTCGGCCCAGCTCAGCCCGGTGCGGAGGTGGCGGACGCCGAGGTCGCACAGCCAGCGCGCGGCGCTGTCGAGCCGGTGGTCTTCGAAATGGAACCACTGGCAGATGCCGAACTCCGGCGTGTAGCAGGGGAACGAGTGGGCCGCCAGCTTGGGCGTGCCGTCCTCCCGGAGAATTCCCATGTAGAAGTGCCGGTAGTAGGATGAGCCCTCGGCTTCCTTGTGGCGCGTGGTGGCGGGCCAGGCTTTCGGGAGGTCGTACAGGCTGTACCAATGGATGCGCGGACTGCGGCCCGTGAGCAACTCCGCTGTGCGCCGGAGGCCGAACTCCTGCACCTCCTCCGCTCCGAAAGTGGAGACGCCCACCTCGGAAACCCACACGGGCAGCGGCGTGACGCGGCGGATCTCATCGAGTTTCGAAGGCCAGTCGTGGATCTGCCAATGATTCCAGTCGAGCGGAAACCCGTGGACGGCGACTGCATCGACGTGCTCGAGCACGCCCTGGTCGCGCATATTGCGGATGAACTCGGGGTCTATGGGAGAGATGCCACCGAGCACGACCGTCAGCCGCGGGGCCTCCGCGCGGACGGCCTGGGCCGCGAGGCTGACCATGCGGGCGAACTGCGACCAGTCGCGGTCAATCTCGAAGTCCCAGTGGGAGAGATTATTCGGCTCGTTCCAAAGCATCACAGCTTCGACCATGAGTCATTTCTCCGGCAGCGCGCGGCGCTGTCCCACGTTAGCGGCCTGCCCGCACGACAGGCCCGGCGCATCCGGACGCCCCGCTGAAAACGCAATTCCGCCCGGCGCGCCATATCCATCGCTACTCCGGCCCCCGCGCGGGGTACACGGCGTGAGGCTCCGGCCCCCAATCCGGCTCCACCCGCCGGCACACGTAGACTTCCTCCTCCGGGTGTTCGAGTATCTCGAACCCCGCGCTTCGCAGCATTGCCTCAACGCAGGCGCGGTTCGGGATCCACCAGTTCGTCGGGTCCTGCGAGTAGCAGTGCTCGATGAAGTACATCTGCGGAAACGACGGCTTGAAGATCTCGGTCTGCCAGAACTGGTAGTCGGGCTTGACGTCGGCCACCTCGTCCGAACCGCGCTGCATGGATTGGAACACCAGCAGGTCCCGGACGACGTGCTCGTGCAGCAGGTCGAGCGCGAGCAGCGGATGCCGCAGGTGATAGAGCACCCCGAGGAACAGCACTATGTCAAAGCGCTCGCCGAGTTTAGCCACGTCATAGACCGACATCAGCCGGAAGTCAATGTCGAGTCCCGTGACCTCTGCGGCAAAACGCGCCTGCGCTAAGTAGCCTTCGTCTGAGTCGATCGCCACGACGCGATCGGCGCCGCGGCGCTTCATCTCGAGCGAATAGTACCCGGCGTTGCAGCCGATATCGAGCACAGTCCTGCCGCGAAGATTTTCGGCGATGGTGTGCTGGAACGTGCGCCACTTCACGGCGGGATAGTCGCCCAGGAAATGGTCCGGAGCAGTCTGAACGCCGCGCAGGTCCATGTTGTGAAACCACTCTCCCAGTTCCGCCACCCGCCGGCGGATAGCCTCCTCAGTCCACGTCGCCGCGCTCATTTGCTGCGTTTCCCTCGCCGGCCCCGGCGCCCAGTCTCCTCGGCTGGAAGAGCGCCCGGCGCGGCTCGCCGCCGAGCATCCGGATGGCCTCCCGATAGCCGTTCACAGTTCCGACATCGACGTAGGCGGCGCCGGATCTGATGCCCAGGGCGCGGCCGCCCAGTTCGAGCCATGCATTCACGAGCGTCCCGATGTACTGATCGCGCTTTCCGCGCTCAAGCCAGAGCCCGTGCAGTTGCGCGAAAACGGAGGCCGGCATTTTGAAGGCGCCCCAGATCCAGTTTGAGGACGCGTCCTGGCGCTTCACCTGTATCTCGGCGACCTCACCGCGGCCGTTCGTCACCACCGCATCGAACAACTCCGGGTGTTCCACCGGAAACAGGAGGAAGGACAGGGCGTGGTCCGGAAGCGCAGTGAGCGCGTCCTCGGGAAACCAGACGGTATCGGGCAGTCCGACGGCTACGGGCTCGCCATTCAACAGCGGAGCCGCGCGGAAGATAGCGTCGCAAAGCCCTTCCGCGGAGGGCTGGACGGCATAGTATATCGGCGCATCGCCGACGGCGTCGCCGTAGTAAGCCAGTATGTCCGACTTGCCCGGCGAGATGATGAAGCACAGCTTGGTGGCTCCGCCGGCGATAAGCCGTTCCACGAGGTACTCGCTGACGGCGCGCGGCCGTTCCGCGCCATCGTCGAGGCGGGTACCCACCGGCAGCAACTCTTTCGAGAACGCCAGCGGCTGCATGCGCGTGCCTGAGCCCGCAGCGGGAACTATGCCCCACATGGCGCGCCCGCTCATGCCGCGGTCCTCGCTGCCGGACGCCGTGCCTGCTCCAGCAGCCGTTCGAACTCCGCTGCGCGATGCGCGGCGGTGTGTTCGTCCAGGGTGCGCTCGCGGGCGGCGCGGGCAATTTGCCGCAGCTCCCCTGCGCCGATGCCGAGCGCGGCTACGGTATCGGCCGCACTCCGCGCGATGAGGATCTCTCTTCCCGGCGCGTAGAAGTTGTCCAGGCCCTTCCACCAGTCGCTGAGGATGGGCGTGCCGCACGCCGCCGCCTCGAAGAGGCGCCCGGAGGGGCACCAGCCCGCCTCCGCCATCGCCCGCCGGGTGATGTTCAACGTGAGCGCCGAGGAGCTGAAGAACGCGGCGTGCAAGCCGGGCGCCAGGTGCGGCAGCCATCGGACGTTCTGTTCCGCCGGAAACCCGTCCGGATAGAGCGCGCCGGCCACGAGGAAGCGCTTCGATTTCAACTGCCTGGCCGGGCGCAGCAGGAGT
>JBLNBX010000022.1:0-6512 GCA_050260275.1 bacterium | reverse complement strand
TGTACCACAAGGGCCTGTACGCCGCGGCGGTACAGCACCTGGAGACGGCGGCGGCCGCGGGCGGGGCCGTTTGCAAGTACCACCTTGCGATGGCTTACTTCAGAGCCGGTGAAAAGACGCGCGCGCGGGCTACGCTCGACGCCGCCCTGAGGCTCGATCCGAACGTTCCCGAGGCGAAAATGGCGCGCGAACTCATCGCCGGAGCCGAGGCGTCCTCGAGCCTCTCCGGCGCACGTCTGCCGCGCTGATTCGGGAACATAGCACTCGAATCGTACAGGCCGTCGCCGGAGCCTGCTGGCAAGGGAATTGCGCAGGTGGCAATGGCGCCCAGGTCCCCTGGTCGCCGCCGGCCCATGCTGGCGGGAGGTGAAATGACAAGATCGACGCACAAGCACAGGGGCGCGTATGCAACTGCCGCGCTCCTTGCTCTCCTGATGCTCGGCTCGTTTGCCCAGGCCGAGATCATCTCAAGCCCAATACTGATCCTCGACGCCGGGGACGGGAACAGGACCATCCACACGGGGAACGACGGAGAAGTCTTGTTCGTAGGCTCCCTAGGAGACTGGTTCCTGAACATCACGAAAGGAGAACAGGAAGCCCTTGAGTTCGAGCTCGAGTCGCTTGACATCGGGCTCTTCAACCACGGCAGACTCGACATCACGCTGATCGGCTACGGCTTTTTCGGCTGGCCGGGCCTGAATGTTTCCTTCGCGGGAAGCCTGGTTTCCCTGCTGCCGTCCAAAATGAGTTACACAGTGCTTGTTAACGACCAGGTAGCCGGGGAACTCGGTCCCTTCTCGGGCCTGTATTTCGAAGAAGGATTGCGCGGGATCTCCATGCCACCGGATGCCGGCGGCCCCTATACGATCGCACAGACGGTCTCGATCTGGGCGACGGGGCCGGCTTCGGCGCTCTTCAAGGCGGAGGTGACCCCGACTCCCGAGCCTTCGACGCTCCTGCTCGTCGGCTGCGTCCTGCTGTTCGGCGCGAAGTTTGCCGGACGGCGCTTCGCTCGCCGTTCATGATCAGCAGCCCAGAACCGGGCCGCCGGCGCTGTAGCTGCCAGGCGGCCTTTTTTGTGGAGATCGGGCGGGCGGGCGCCTGTGGTCCAATCGTACAATTCTGTGCGCAATCCTCACCTCCCAGACCCAAAGCAACCGTCCCTGCGTGCAGGGACGCGCTTGAGATGCAGCATTCACGCATTTGGGCAGTAGCGTGCTTTCGTCAACAACAAAATGTCAGACAAGCCGCTCCATAGTGGAGACCCGCCCGAGCGCAAAGCAGCGGCGGCGCGCAATCCGGCATTCTCGCCTCTGTCGCTAACGCGCATGCTGTGGAGGCACAAGCTGATGATCGCGGTCTTCTGGATGCTGGGAACCGCGGCCACAGTGTTGCTCGCGCAGATGCTGCCGCGCACCTACAAGGCCGAGGCACTTATCCTGGTCGACTCGCAGGAGATTCCGGAGAAATACGTCGAGCCGACCGTCACGACCGCGATGCAGGAGCGGCTTGCTACGCTCAGCCAGCAAATCCTCAGCGCCACGAGGCTCGGAAAGATCATTTCCTCGCTCAACCTGTACAGCGAGGAACGCAAGCGGCTGGCGCCCGAGGAGGTGATCGAGCTGATGCGAAAGAACATCAGCGTCAAAGCCGAGCGCGGGCTTACGCGGGAGCGCGCGGGTGCGTTCCGTGTGGCGTTCGAGGGCAAGGTCCCGGCGGTAGTCGCGAAGGTCGCAAACGAGCTGGCGAGCGTATACATACAGGAAAACTTGCAGTTCCGGGAGCGTCAGGCCGAAGGCACTTCCAGCTTCCTCGAGGCGCAGTTGCAGGCCGCCAAGCGGCAGCTCGATGAACAGGAGGCCAAGGTAAGCCGTTACAAGATTGCGCGGAACGGCGAACTGCCGGAGCAAGAGAACGCTCTCAACGCCGCCCTGGCGCGGCTTCAGCTCGAGCTGGGGGCCAACCAGGACGCCATCAACCGGAACGAGCAGACGAAAGCTCTTCTCGAAAACTCGCTGGCGATGGCGCAGGCCTCCATAGACGCCATCACGAAGCTGAACTCGGCGGGGCAGTCGGCGGCGGCTGCGGCCGTGGCGTCGCTCGCGCAGCCGCAACGAAGGCGTTCACAGTCGATACGGGAGCAGCTTGCTGCGGCGCGGGCGCGGTATAGCGACCACCATCCGGACGTCCAGGCGCTCAGGCAACAACTCGACGCCGCGCTGCAAACCGAAGCTGCCGAAGACGAGGCCGCCCGGAAGGCGCCCGAGGGTGGGATTGAGAGCCTGCGCGCCCTTCCGCCCGAACTGGCGCGGGAGGTGCTCACGCAGCAGGAGCGCGTGGAGAGCACGCGCACACAGATCGCGCTCGCGGAACGCGAAATTTCACGCTTGCAACAGGAGCGCGAGAAGATGCTGCAGCAGGCTTCGGTGCTCCAGGGGCGCATCGAAAGGCTGCCGCTTCGCGAGCAGGAGATGGCGGCGCTCACCCGCGATTACGAGATTTCGAAAGCGAACTATCAATCGCTGTTGCAGAAGAGGCTTTCCGCCGAGATGGCGGCGGACATGGAGCGCAGGCAACAATCGGAGCGCTTCACCGTGCTCGATCCCGCGACCGTGCCGGAGAAGCCATATAAGCCGCGGCTGCCTCTGATCTACGTCAGCGGAAGCCTGCTGGCGTTGAGTTTCGGTGCCGGCCTGGCGATCGCGCGCGATCTTGCCAGCGACGTTCTGCTCGGAGAATGGGAGCTGCCGCCGGATACGGTCGTGCTGGCTCGCGTGCCGCGGATCCGCGCGGGACATCTGGGGTTAAGCCCGGAGGCTGAGGCATGAGCAGGGTGCATCAGGCGATGAGCATTCTGGGGGCTCATCCGGCGCAGCGCTTGAGCGCGGTTGGGGGCGCATCGGCAGGTCGGGCTGGGTACCGGGTCGCGCGAGCGGCTCCGGCCGCCTCGTCGCCGGTGTTCCCGTATGCTGGCTCCGACGCACGCGCCGGCGAGCAATACCGCCTGGTGCGCACGCGGGTGCTGGCGCGCCATCCGCGGCCGAGGCTCATGGCTGTGGCGAGCGCTAACGCGGGCGACGGAAAGACGGTGACGGCGATCAACGTTGCGGGCGTGATAGCCCTGCGCGGCACCGACGACGTGCTGCTGGTGGGCGCGGACCTGCGGCATCCGGACCTGACCACGCACCTCGGCCTGCCGCCCGAGCCGGGCCTCGCCGAGGTACTCGCGGGCAAGTGCGAGCTGCGCGACGCCATCGTGCAGATTGAGCAGCTTCCGCGCCTTCACGTGCTGCCTGCCGGCTGCCGTACGGCAAACGTGACGGAACTGTTCGAGGGTGCCGCCTGGGCGCGGGCCTGCGAAGAGGTGAAAGAGCTGTTCCGGCTGGTGGTTATGGACACCGCGCCCGTTGGCGTGGTGGCGGACTACGAGTTGATTCAGGCACAGTGCGACTCCGTGCTGTTGGTTGTGGCTATGGAGCACACCAGGCGCAAGAGCCTGAACGCCGCGCTGGCGTCGGTGCCCCCCGGAAAGTTGTTGGGGCTGGTGCTGAACGGCGTCGATGAATGGCTGCTCTGGCGGACTCCGGACTACAACTACCGCTATGGCGAGCAGACACAGACGCGCGCCGCAGCCGGGCCACGAAGTTTGGAGCAGTAATTGGACAGAAATCTCCCGCATGGCGGGAGAGAGCTAGAAAGCACTTACACCCGCGCGGGTGTAAGTGAAGGGGCGGAGCTATGTTATTTCAGCCGCAGAGCGCGGCTCTGGAAATCGGTGTGGCAGGCTTCGGCCGACTGGTCACTCCAGCCTGGTACGCCGTCCGGACGCGCTCGCGCTTCGAAAAGCGCATCGCATTTGAAGCTGAATTGAGGGACTTCGATGTTTACCTGCCGCTCGTGAGGGCCGTCCACAAGTGGAAAGACCGCAGGAAGATCGTCGAGACGCCTGTCTTCTCCTGCTACGTATTTCTCCGTTTCGCGGACTACGAGCAGGTGCGACTACGCGTTCTCCGCATGCCCGGAGTCGTGGGCATCCTCGGTGGCCCCCGCGGGCCGGAGGCCATTCCGGACCAGCAGATCGAGGCAGTCCGGCGCATGGTGGAAAACACCCCGTGCTCGGTGCATCCGCTGCTCCGCGAGGGCGCGCCCGTGCGTGTTATCCGCGGGCCGCTGAAGGGCATCGAAGGGCTTTTCCTGCGGGCAAAGTCCGCCTGCAGGCTGGTGGTTTCGCTGCCGCTACTATCTCAATCGATTGTGGCGGAGATCGACGCGGGCGATGTAGAACCGCTCCCCGAGCCGCGCACGCGCGCAACCTGGCGCGCCGCATGAGATGCGCCGGGCTCAGGTGCACCCATGTATCCCAATCTGAAATGGCAATTGTGGCGGGCTGGTATAAGGCAGAACCGGCTCGCGCGGATGGTCGGCATCGACGAGACCGTTTTGAGCCGCATCATTAACGGTTTTCGCGAGCCGTCCCCGGAGCTGCGCCATACGATAGCGGCGGTGCTAAGCAGCGACGAGGACTGGCTGTTCGAGGCCGCCACGCCGCCGGACGCCGCGCAGGCCCGCAAATAACCCGCCGCCGGGTCGCTGCGGGTTTGCCGGGACGCAGTCCGGGCAAAGAACATGCGAGTTCTCGTGTTCTGGTCTTCGGTTGCGCTGGTAGTGTACACGTTCGCGCTCTATCCGGTGATCCTGTTTATCCTGGCCAGCGCATCCCAGTCCCTCAGAGACCTGCGCTTCGCTCTGACCCGCCGCGAGCGCCGCTGCCGCCAGACGAAAGGCACGATGGCGGTTTCGATTCTCGTCTGTGCACATAACGAAGAGGCTGTGATCGCGCGCAGGCTCAAGAACTGCGCCGAACTTGAGTACCCGGCCGATCACGTCGAGATACTGCTCGGGTGCGACGGATGCACGGACGGAACGGCGCGTACCGCGGCCGCGACGGGCATCGCAGGGCTGAGGATTTTCGAGTATCCGCGCGCGGGCAAGCCCGAAACGCTCAATCGCATGGTCCCCGAGGCCCGGGGGGACGTGCTGGTGTTCACCGACGCGAATTCGGAGTTTCAGGCGGATGCGCTGGAGGCCCTGGTGCGGCACTTCGAGGACCCGTCGGTGGGTTGCGTCTGTGGCGAGCTGCGCCTGCGCGCCGAGGCCGGCTCGTCCCGCTCCGAAGGGCTGTACTGGCGCTACGAGACGCTGCTCAAGTTTCTCGAGAGCAGGCTCAACGCGCTGCTCGGAGCGAATGGAGCAGTCTTCGCCATACGGCGCGAGCTGTACCGGCCGCTGCCGCCCGGGACGATCATCGACGACTTTCTCATCGCGATGCGCGTTCGCGAGCAAGGCCGCAGGCTGGTCTACGATCCCGAGGCGGTCGCGCGCGAAGACGCCTCCGGGCTGCGGCAGGAATTCAGGCGCCGTATGCGGATCGGCGCGGGCAGCGTGCACGCGCTCGCGCACACGTGGCGCATGCTGAGCCCGACGGCCGGCGCGGTTGCGTTTTCGTACTGGTCGCACAAGGTGCTGCGGTGGCTGGCGCCGGTGGCGATGCCGCTGGCGCTCGTGTCCGCGCTGATGCTCTCGCAGCAGCCGCCGTACGCAATCGCAGTGGCTGCGGGTCTGGCCATCGCCGGCATGGCTTCGGCCGGATGCCTCGCCGGCCGGCACAGCAGGGGCGCAGGCGTCTGCTCGGCACTGTTCTACTTCCTGATGATGAACGCGGCCGTCCTGGCCGGCGTTGCGGCTTACCTGTGCGGCCGCCGCTACAGCGTGTGGTCGCCGACTCCGCGCAGCGCGGAGGGCGAGATGGCGTCAGCCAAGGCGGGACGATAGGGGGTCCAATCGAATGTGTGGTATCGCGGGGTTCGTGAAGTTCGACGCTGGAGAAGTTGACCCGGCGCTGGCCGGCCGCATGGTGCAGACGCTCCTGCACCGCGGGCCTGACGGCACGGGCATCTACGGCGGGGGCGGCGCCGCGCTCGCGCACGCCCGGCTGAGCATCATAGACCTCGCGGGCGGGCGCCAGCCCATGCACAACGAAGACGGCACGCTGTGGATAGCCTTCAACGGCGAGATCTTCAACTACGTGGAGCTGCGCGAGGAGCTGGCGCGCGCCGGCCACCGCTTCGCCACCAATTCAGACACCGAGGTGATCCTGCACCTCTACGAAGACCTCGGCCCCGAGTGCGTACAACGGCTCAACGGGCAATGGGCGTTCGCGATCTGGAACACCGTCAAGCGCGAAATGTTCCTGTCGCGAGATCGTCTGGGCGTGCGCCCGCTGTTTCACGCCAAGGCGCCCGACGGGGCGTTCGTTTTCGGCTCCGAGGCGAAAGCCGTGCTGGCGTATCCAGGCATGTCGCGCGAACTCGACCCGATCGCCCTCGAGCAGGTGTTCACAATCTGGTGCACGATAGCGCCGCGCACCGCCTTCAAGCGTGTGTCCGAGCTTCCGCCGGGGTGCTCGATGATAGTGTCTGAGTCGGGCACTTCTGAGTGGGAGCACTGGCGGC
>JBLNBX010000021.1:0-10765 GCA_050260275.1 bacterium | reverse complement strand
GGAGCGGTTCCACCGCCGCCGCTAGCCGGAGGAGGTTGGGGAGGATTGCCGGGATCGTGATCGCCGGGCAGGCCACCACCGCCACCGCCGCCGCCACCCACCGGGGGACTCGCGGCGCCGCCCGGCTGCCGCGTGAGGCCCGCGTAGATGGCGTCGCTTATCGCGCGCAGCGCGGCGCGGATCACCCCCTCGCGATCGACCGACTTGCGGGCCAGTGGCTGCTCACGGTAGACGCGGATCCACTCCCCCTCGTTCAGCACGCGCGGCGCGCCGAACGGCATCAGGCGGTGTTGCACATGCACCTGGCCCTCTTCGACCACGACGAGCGTAGCATCGCCATCTTCGACGGAGACGTCGAAGACGGTGCCGCGCACGGAGATGATCGCGGTCGGCGTGTGGACCTTGTTGGGATTGGGCTGGCCACCGAGCGTCTTCTGGATATGCACCTTGACCCGGCCGAGAAAAAGCTCGAGCAGGTCGCGCCAGTCGCCGGGGTTATCGCGGAAGGTCACGCGCGAGTTCGGAAAGACTTCAAACTCGCTGCCGTCCGATACGCGGAAAACCGCAAAGCCGTCGGGGCCGGTGACGATCACCTGGCGCGGCTTGATGGTGTCGCCGGGTTGAAGCGCCCAGGGTATGGAATCGCGAAGTACGGAGACGCGGCCGGTTGCGGTAATCAGCGTCGCCGCGTTCTCGCTGCCGAACGACTGGCCCGCGCACACTCCGGGCGCCGCCGCCGCGAGCAGCGCCACAGCAGCCAGCCATCCATTCCACCGCAGCATACACGACCCCGTCCGGGGGAACCGAGACCGCGACAACTCCAACCGTCCAGAGAATCCAGTCTACATCGGAATTGCAGGCAAAATGCTTGCCGTTTCGGAGAAAATCTTAACTGGCTCTGATCGCCGCTTTTTCCGCGTCCGATGTAACGAGCGGAAGCGGGCATACAGCGATAGAATGGACGCATTCGATGTGTCGTAGCGCCACACTGAACCGCCGGGCGGCTGGGTGCGCCCGGGCGAATCGCCGCGTAATGGCAGTGGTTCCAGCCGCATTGTTTCTTATCGGTGCGGCCGCGGCGCAGACGGTTCCAGCGCCGGATTGGCGGCGCATCGGAAACGGCGGCATCGACGTCCCGCTGGCCTCGCCCGGCTCCGGGCGCGTGGAGCGGGTCTGGTTTTCGCCTGACGGATCGCGGCTCTATGCCCGCACCGCTTACGGGCAGGTCTTCGAGACATCTGACCGCGAGAATTGGCAGCCCAGCGAGGCCGCGCCTCCTCCCTCCGAGGAGTTCGGGGTGCTGCCCGAAGGGGCGGCCGGCATGTGCCGGAATCCGTTAGATCCTAACCAGTTGTACGCCTACGGAGCCAATTTGCTGCGTTCGGACGATGGAGGCGTATCCTGGCGGAATCTCACGGCCTATCGCAACGCCTCGATCATCGGTTCCGGGATGCGGGACGCGGCCGTATCGCCCGCCGGCGGCGAGGAGGTGGTGGTCGCCAACGACGTGGGCTTGTGGCGTTCGGCAGACGGCGGCGTTTCCTGGGCGGGCATGAACGAGAGCCTGCCGAACCTGCCCGTCATGCGGTTTTCGGGCGTGCCGCAGTCTACCCGCGGCGTGCGGATCGTGACGGATGGGTACGGCGTCGTCGAGTGGGCGCCCGGAGAGAAGCGTGCCTGGCGGCCCGTCGGCCCCGACATAGGCGAAGCGGAGCGCCGCGTGGCCTCTGCGGCGATCGGCTCGGAGGTCGCCACAACCGCCGGGGCAGGGGACTACCGCTACGCTGGTGACGCCGACGGCCGCATCTGGGTATCTCTGGATGGCGGGAGCACCTGGAGTTCTCCCGCGCCGGGGGACCGCGGCGCGGTTCGGGCGATCTGGGTGGATCAGGATGAGCCGCGGGTCGCGTTGGCCGCTCTTGCAGGACCGGCAGGCCCTCGGGTTCTGCGAACCGTGAACGGCGGCCAGTTCTGGGACGACCTCACGGCAGATCTGCCGGACGGCGTGGCGGCGCACGGCGTGACGGGCGATCGCGCGGCCGGCGTTATCTATGTGGCCACCGATCAAGGCGTTTTCTTCGCCGCGGCGGACTTGAACGCTCCGGCTCCAGCGCGGCCGTGGACGCGGCTGGAGGGCTTGCCGGCTGCCCGCGCTCTCGATGTCAGGCTCGATCCAGGCGGCAACCAGTTGTTCGTGGCTCTCGAGGGTTACGGCGTGTATGCGGCGATGGCGCCTCACCGCTACCGGAGCCCGCGGCTGGTCAACGCGGCCGATTTCAGCTCCCGGCCCGCCGCGCCCGGGTCGCTCCTTAGCCTGTTAGGAGCGCGGGTGACGGCCGCAGAGGCCGCGAACACCGCTTTTCCCGTGTTGGCCGCCACGGATGCCGAATCGCAGATACAGGTGCCATTCAACGTCAACGGGCGCGTTTCGCTCTCGCTCGACACGAGCGCCGGCGCGCTTCAGGTGCCGCTGCCGGTTCGCCCCGTTTCCCCCGCCATATTCGTCGACCGCGACGGCACGCCGCTCGTCCTGGACGCCGATACGGGCGTGTTGCTCGACGGATCCAACCCGGCACACTCGAACTACCGGCTCGTGGTCCTTGCGACCGGGCTCGGCGCGGTTCGCCCCGAGTGGCCAGCCGGACGGCCCGCGCCTGCTCAGAACCCGCCCGAGGTGGTGGCGCCGGTTCGCGCGTTTCTGGACCGGTCGCCTGTCGACGTCACCCGCGCCGTGCTCGCGCCGGGCTATATTGGCCTGTATCTCATAGAGATACAGCTCCCGGCTATCGTCAATTCGGGCTCGTCGGAACTCTACATCGAGGCGGGCGGGGAAGAGAGCAACCGGGTAAGCATCGTCATCGAGCCGTAACGACCTTTCGCGTGGCTGCTGCGTCTTATTGATGTACCATGAAGCGAGGTTCTGCATGATATCCCGACGCCTTGCCTTCGCTGGGCTCCTGGCAGTTGCCGCACTAGCGCAGGAGCAGACTGACAAGCTGGCTCCGTATTACCCGACTCCGGAAACGATCGTCGAGAAAATGCTTGAGTTCGGCGAACTCAAGCCCGGCGAGAAGATGTTCGATCTCGGCAGCGGCGACGGCAGGGTGGTAATCATGGCCGCTCGTAAGTTCAAGGCCGACGCCACCGGCGTGGAGTTCGACAAGGATCTGTGGAAGCAGAGCATGGACCGCATCCGCAGCCTCGGGCTCTCCGACCGCGCGCGCATCATAAACGGCGACATCATGAAGCAGGATTACAGCTCGGCTGACCTGATCACGGTCTACCTCCTGCCCTCCTCAAACGACAAGGTGCGCCCGCTCCTCGAAAAGCAGCTCAAGAAGGGCGCGCGCGTGGTGTCGCACGATTTCGAGTTCTCGGGTTGGGTTCCGGTGCAGACGCAGACCATAGACGACGACGGCGAGGGCCGCAGCCACACGCTCTATCTCTACCGCATGGATTAGCGCTGTTTTCCGGGCCGCAGTTTCCGGCGCCCTTGCTAGACTGAAACGTGAACCCTCGGACGATCGGCATCGCGGGCGCCGGGCGTGTCGGCCAAGCGCTCGCACGCCTGCTCCGCGACGCCGGCCAGCCCGTCGCAGCCATAGCCAGCCGCACTCCCGGACGCGCTCTCGAGGGCGCGGCTTTTGCGGGGGCGGGCGTCGTGGCGGTCACGTATGCGGAGTTGCCCGGCTGCGCCTCGCACCTCATCATCGCAGTGCCAGATTCGGCGATCGAGCCCGTGGCGGAGCAGCTTGCGGCGGGAGCGGGCAGCGGCGTCGCGCTGCACACCTGCGGCGCGCGCGGCCCGGAGGCGCTTGCGGCGCTCGCCCGCAAAGGCGTTTCCTGCGGCACCCTGCACCCGCTACAGACCGTCTCGACTCCGTCGCAAGGCGTGGCGGCTATGCGCGGCATCGCGTTCGCGGTTTCTGGAGACGGCCCCGCGCTGGCCTGGGCGCGCGAGATTACCGCGCTTCTGGGCGGTGAAACGCTGGAGATTCGCGAGGATGCGCGGCCGCTGTATCACGCGGCGGCAGTCATGGCGAGCAACTATGTGGTTGCCCTCGCCGGCGCTGCGCAGAGCCTCATGGCCGAGGCGGGCGTCGCGCCGGACCGTGCGCTGCGCGCGCTCGCGCCGCTCATGCGGACGGCATTGGAGAACGCCGCCGCGCAGGGCCCCGAGGGCGCGCTTACGGGGCCCATCGAGCGCGGAGACGCGGCCACCGTGGCCGCGCATCTTAGCGCTCTTGCCTCGACCCCTGAGGTCAGGGCGCTCTATCGCGAGGCAGGGCTCTACACGCTCGGCATCGCGCGCCGCAAGGGCCTCGCCGCCGGGCCCGCGCAAGCCGTGGAGCGGGCGCTGCTGGCAAACTGTGATGTGGAGGAGTGAGTGACGAAACCGGTTCGCGTAACCGACCTCATCGGTAAGAAGAAGCGCGGCGAGAAGATTGCCGTTCTCACCGCCTACGACGCCACCATGGCCCGTTTACTCGAGCGCGCGGGAGTCGATGTGCTGCTCGTAGGAGACTCGCTCGGCAATGTCATCATGGGATGCGACACCACGCTCCCTGTAACGCTCGACATCATGATTCACCACACCCGGGCGGTGACGCGCGGCGCGCGACGAGCGCTCGTCGTCGCCGACATGCCGTTCCTCACGTACCAGGTGAGCGTGCCCGATGCGGTGCGCAACGCGGGCCGCCTTATGCAGGAGGGCCGCGCGGGAGCAGTCAAACTCGAGGGCGGCACGGTTTCCGCCGAAGTCGTGCGCCGTCTCGTGGATATCGGCATTCCCGTGATGGGACACATCGGGCTGACGCCGCAATCGGTTCACCGGCTGGGCGGCTTTCGTTCCGTCGGCAAGACACAGCCCGAGGCAGAGCGCCTCTTCGAAGATGCCCGCGCTCTGGAAGCCGCGGGAGCGTTTTCGATTGTCATCGAATCCGTGCCTGCGGATCTCGCGGGCGCGATAACCCGGGAGTTGAGGATCCCGACTATTGGTATTGGCGCGGGGCCACAGTGCGACGGGCAGGTGCTGGTGAGCTACGACGCGCTCGGCCTCTTTGACGAGTTCGTGCCCTCTTTCGTGAAGCGCTATGCGGACCTTGCGAGCGCCATCACCGATGCCGCGAAGCAGTACGTCGCGGACGTGCAGGAGGGCCGTTTTCCGGCGTCCGATGGCGGCGTGAAGAAGGTTGGCGCATGAGACCTCCGGTTGAAGGCATCGCAGGTGTGCGGCAGCGCGTCGCCCGAGCGCGTGCGGAGGGCCGCAGCATTGCGCTTGTGCCCACCATGGGCGCTCTGCACGCGGGTCACGGGGCGCTGATCGACCGCGCCCGCGCCGAGTGCGGGTTCGTCGCGGTGAGCGTCTTCGTGAATCCCACGCAGTTCGACCGCAAGGACGACTATGACCGCTACCCCAGGACGATCGAGGCCGATCTCGATTTTTGCGGCGCGCGGGGCGTCGATGTTGTCTTCGCGCCGGAGCCCGTCGAGATGTATCCCGAGCCGCAGCGCACGTACATCGAGGTTGCCGAGGTCTCGGAGCGCCTGTGCGGCGAGTTCCGGCCCGGGCACTTTCGGGGTGTCGCGACCGTGGTGGCGAAGCTGTTCAACATCGTCGCGCCCGATGTCGCCTATTTCGGAGAGAAGGACGCGCAGCAGCTCGCAGTGATCCAGACCATGGTGCGCGACCTCAACATGACTGTCGAGATCAGGCCCGTTCCAACTGTTCGCGAGGCCGATGGGCTTGCGCTCAGCTCGCGCAACCAGCGGCTAAGCGCCGAGGAGCGCCGCGTCGCGCCGGTGCTGTACAAAGGGCTCCAGGCCGCCGCCGAGCGCGTTCGAGCGGGCGGGAACTCCGCCGAGGCGAGATGCGCCGCGCTCGACCTGATAGCGCGTGAGCCGCTGGTGCGCGTGGAGTATCTGGAGGTGGTCGATCCGCGGTCCATGCTGCCGGTGGAGCGGCCCGCCGGGCCGGTGCGCATCGCCGTGGCAGCGTGGCTGGGCACGACGCGGCTGATCGACAACGTCTATTGCGAGCCGGCGTCGGTGTGAGCTGCGCGTAGCCGCACACCTCCGGACGTTGTGTGCCCCTCACCGAAGCCTGCAAAAACAACGAGGGCCGCGCCAGCGGGCGCGGCCCCCATCACACAGTTCCCTTGAAGCGGGCTCTCTATGCGTTCCGGCCACGGAAGCGCCGGTATCCCACGCCAAAGCCGACGAGAGCCATACCCACCAACATCAGCGTGCCCGGTTCTGGTGTATCGGTCAGCTCGATCGTGTCGAACGACATGTCCAGGTTCGGAACGCCCCTCAAGACGATCTCGATCGCGTCCACATCGCTCAAGTCCGCCGTGCCGGTGAACCCGGCAATGGGGATCTGATACTGTGACGAACCGGCGGCAAGCTCCGGGATCGAGTTCGTCGAGACGCCACCGTCCTTCGTATACAGGTTCACGATCAGCGCTCCGCCGGGATGGTCGCGGTAGTCGGTCGTGAACACGAAAGCGAGGAAGTTGCTCAGGTCGAGATTGAGCTGGTTGGTATCGACGTTTCCATACAGCAGCCGCACGTTCGGAATCGCATTCGTCCCGCTCTGTATATCGAGAATGCCAGCCGCGCCCACAGTAGGATTGTTGATGGTTAGGGCCATGTAGCCAGTGGAGGCTGCATTCTCGATCTCAATGTGACGAACTCCCCCGAGCACATTCGAAACGCTCGCAGTATCGCTAAAACTGGTCGTTATCGCCGGCTGCCAGAGATAGCCTTCATCGAACGGATCGATGATGATCGGGGTCGCAAACGAGGCGCCTGCGACGAATGCCAACAGCATGAGCACAACAACGGCTCGCTTCATGTTTTCTCCGAAACACGAGGTTAGTATCTTGTGCCGTCTCAGGTCAAGACAGTACAGACCCATCTGGTACCAGTACTACTGTCACACCTGCAATGCTTTACGCGGCCTCACACTCCGCCGCGCTGTCCGGATAGCCAGCCTGACGCTCACGGTCGACGAGGGCCGGCCGCGGTTGGAACATCCGGCTGGCGGCGCTTCGCACGAGTCACTCTAGGCGGACGCGGGGTTCCGAAACGACAGGAGCGGCGGATTGGGCGGGCGCGGGCGCAAGCCGCGCTGGTGACCTCGAAGTTGCGTCTTACGCAATGGCCTGGGGGCCGCCTCGACCTTCAGGCTGTCTCTTCGGTAGTCAGCATTTTCCGGACTGCCTGAACCAGTGTCGCCGGGCGGAATGGCTTGCGGATGAAAGCGTACGAGTTGATCCTGGCTGCCTGGTCCACCTCGTCCTCGGTTACGAAGCCCGACATAAACAGCACCGGCAGTTCGGGGTCGTACTCCACCGCTTTTACGGCGAGGCTGATGCCGTCCATCTCAGGCATCACTATGTCGGTGATGAGCAGGCCGATGGAGCCGCCCTGCGATTTGAGGGCCTTGAGGGCGTCTTTACCTCTGGCCGCAACAACTACCTCGAAGCCCCTTTTTTCGAGAATACTCTGCACGAGCTTCAAAGCCATCGGCTCGTCGTCCACGACAAGGATCTTCGGCATCGGGTGCGGACTCCGGTAACCAGTTTACTTCTTGCCGTAACCGGTTGAATGAAAAATCCGGAAAGCGGCGGAACCGGATGGCGACGCGGCACGCCGGTCCCATGACTTCCATGCTAGTTCACCGCGGCGCGCCGGATGGCGCGGGCGAAGCGTTTGAGAGCTGCGCGGTGCGGTATTTTGGAAATCTCCCGATGAGCCCTCAAGCCGTCAATCGACTGCTGCTCGTGGCAGCGGCGGTGCTGTTTTCAACCGGCGGCGCGGCCATCAAGGCGGCCTCGCTCACGGGCTGGCAGATCGCGTCGTTCCGCTCGGCAATCGCTGCCGTCGCGGTGGCGCTGCTGGTTCCCGCGTCGCGCCGCGGATGGACACGCCGAACCGGCCTGGTGTCGCTCGCTTACGCGGGCACGGTCATACTCTTCGTTCTCGCGAACCGGATGACCACCTCGGCTAACGCCATTTTTCTTCAGAGCACCGCGCCGCTTTACCTGCTGCTGATCGCGCCGTTTGCGCTTCACGAGCGCATCCGGGGCTCGGACCTGTTGTTCGCCGCGGCCATCGCCTTCGGCCTGTCCCTTTTCTTCTTCGCTCGGGAGCACACCGCCGCGACCGCGCCGGACCCCTTCACGGGCAACATACTGGCCACGGCGTCGGGCGTGGCGTGGGCTTTCGCGGTGGCCGGGATGCGCTGGCTGGGGCGCGGCTCGAAGGACGGCGCGGCCGGGCGTGCGATGGTGGTGGCGGGCAATCTGCTGGCTTTCGTTGTAGCGCTGCCGATGGCTCTCCCTGTCACGCACATCTCCTTCAATGACGCCGCGGTGCTGCTTTATCTTGGAATATTCCAGATTGGTCTGGCGTACTGGTGTCTCACTCGCGGCATCAGCCACGTGCCTGCGTTCGAGGCGGCCACGCTGCTGTTGATCGAGCCGGCGCTGAACCCCGTGTGGGCATGGATGGTTCACGGTGAGCGGCCGTCCGGCCTGGCGCTGGCCGGCGGAGGCGTGATCCTCGGAGCGACGCTCGTCAACACGTGGCAGAAAACCCGCAGAGGCGATTGAGCGGTCGGCCGCAGGCGGCGGCCCACTCCACAGAGCGTAGAGCGAATTTCACTGGTTCTTGCGGCCGCCGTTCGAGTAAGAGTTGCATCCGCCGTGCGATCGTACAGCGTTTGGACGCCGGCGTGCTTCGGCTTGTGGCATGCGGTACATCAAGCGGGCTTTCTCCGAGTTCATCGACGACGACTGTCCCATGATGGCCGCGGCCATCGCTTACTACACCGTGCTCTCGCTGCCCGCGCTGCTGGTGATCATCCTCACCATTGCAGGCTATGCGATAAGCGAACAGGAGGCGGAACGCGCGATTCAGCAGCAGGCAGGCAGCTACATTGGCGGGGGCTCATCCGGAGCCATAGCAACAATGATGCGAACCGCCAGCGAGCGGGGCTCGGCCGGCGCTCTCGGAACCATCATCAGCGCGCTGGTGCTCCTCATCGGCGCAACCACCGCCTTCGCCCAGCTTCAGACCGCTCTGAATCGCGCATGGGAGGTTGCGCCGGACGAGCAGCACCAGGGCGTCTGGGGAATGCTTCGAAAGCGGCTGCTGTCGTTCGCGCTGATCATCGCGATCGCGTTCTTGCTGCTCGTCTCGGTTGCGTTCAGTACGACACTGTCGGCCGCGGGCGGTGTGGCGGAGGCCATTTTCGGCGAGGCGTCGGGATGGGCGCTGTGGCTGCTGAGCACGGCCGGCTCGTTCGTCGTCCTCACATTGCTATTCGGAGTGATCTACAAGGTCCTGCCCGACGCCGAGCTGCACTGGCGCGACGTGCTGGCAGGGGCCGCGATGACCTCTGCTCTGTTCGTGCTCGGCAACACGCTCCTGGGCCTGTACCTGGGGCGCACCGACCCGGGCTCAGGCTATGGGGCGGCCGGCTCCGTCGTTCTGATCCTGCTCTGGGTTTACTACGCGTCCATGATCGTGCTGTTCGGAGCGGAAGTCACGCAGGTCTATATGAACGCGCGCGGCCGGCAGATACAGCCGAGGCCCGGCGCGGTCCGGACGGAGGCCTATCACCGCCGCCAGCGTGAGCAGCGGCCCAGCGCCTGAACCGGGGCTGCGCCGGGTTGACTTGCATAAGTGGCGTGCCGCTACACTGGGGCGGGGCAAGCTGCCATGAATTTCCCGCCGCGCGTCTCCCTGACGGTTACCAACAACTGCAACCTCCGCTGCCGGATGTGCGGCCAGTGGAGCGAAACGGGCTACATGCGGACTCCCGCTCCCGCCCGGCCCGCGATGACTCTCGACGACTGGAAGCGCGTCGTGGACGAGATGGCCGCCAATCAGGTCACCTGGGCTCTCGTGCGAGGCGGAGAGCCATTTCTGTTGCCCGGCATCATCGACCTCCTTGCGTACATGCGGAGCAAGGGCCTCAACACATCCGTTGACACGAACGGCACGATGCTGAAGCAGTATGCGGCCGATCTCGTGCGCATCGGCGGGCTGCACATGACGATCTCTGTGGACGGCCCGGAGGAGATTCACGACGCCGTGCGCGGCGTGAAGGGCACGTTCCGGCGCATCGAGGAAGGCCTCGCCGCTCTGCGCGAAGCCGAACGGGCCACCGGAGGGCACGTTGCGCTGTCTATCTGCTTCACCATCAGCCCGTACTCTTACCGTGGCCTGGGCGAGATGGCGGATGTAGCGCGCCGCCTCGGCATTCCAGAGATTCTCATCGTGCCGTACTACTACTATCCCGAGAGCACGGGCAGGCAATATGAAGAGGAACTGCGTGCGCTGGGCTGCGGCGGGCCCGGTACGATGGCGTGCCCGAGCTATTCCTGGCGGGGCTTCCATCACGAGGAATCGGGTGTGGATTTCGATGAGTTCCTCATCCAGCTCAGGAGATTCAAGGCGAGCCTCGGATCGCTGAAGCTTTTCCCTTACATGGATTTTTCCGAGGAAGACTACAGAACCTGGTTCGCCGATGCGACGACGCCCGTCGGCTCCAGCGAGTGCTGGATGACTACCGGAATGGCCGATATCCAGCCCAGCGGCGACGTGAACTTCTGCGTGGATACCCCGGACTACTCGGTCGGCAACTTAAAGGAGTCCACGCTGGCCGAGCTCTGGAACGGCGAGCGGGCCGAGCGCTTTCGCGAGTACCGCCGCTCGAAGCCATTGGCTGTTTGCCATCGCTGCGGCGCCAAGT
>JBLNBX010000020.1:0-16228 GCA_050260275.1 bacterium | reverse complement strand
CGCGAAGGTGGAGGCGGTGCGCACCGGGAGCCGGACGCTCAAGGACGCCATCAGCGAGGCGATGCGCGACTGGGTGACGAACGTCAACAGCACGTATTACCTGCTCGGCTCCGCGCTCGGCACGCACCCCTATCCGCTCATGGTTCGCGATTTCCAGAGCGTTATCGGGCGCGAAACGCGCGCACAGATCATGGAAGCCGAAGGGCGCCTGCCGGACTGCATCTTCGCCTGCGTGGGCGGCGGCAGCAACGCCATCGGTATCTTTCACGAGTTCATCCAGGACAGGAGCGTGGCGCTCGTGGGCGTCGAGGCGGGCGGAAGGGGCCCGGAACTCGGCCAACATGCCGCGCGGTTCGCAGGAGGTTCGCCGGGCGTCCTGCAGGGCGCCTACAGTTACCTGCTTCAGGACGAGAACGGGCAGGTGGCGCTGACGCACTCCGTTTCTGCCGGCCTCGACTACGCGCTCGTCGGGCCGGAGCACGCGTGGCTGCGCGACGCCGGGCGCGCGGAGTACGTCAACGTGCGCGACTGGGAGGCGCTCGACGCTGCGCGCCTGCTTGCGAGCACCGAAGGCATTCTGCCCGCGCTCGAATCCGCGCACGCGGTTGCGGAAGCCGTAAGGCGTGCGCCCGCGGCCCAGGGGCAGGTGTTCGTCGTGAACGTCTCCGGACGGGGGGACAAAGACATTGGCATCTATCGTGAGAACTTCCCGGAGCTCGATGACCAGGATCGGTAAGCGGTTCGCGAACGGCGGCAAGGCGCTGGTGGGCTACATCATCGCGGGCGATCCCTCGCTCGAAGCCACTCCGCGGCTCGTGTCGGCGCTCGTGCGCGGCGGCGTCGACATCCTGGAGCTGGGTGTTCCCTTCTCCGACCCCATCGCCGACGGTCCGGTAATCATGCGCGCTTCGGAGCGAGCGCTCGCGGCGGGAGCGAGCCTGCGCAAGATACTCTCCGTCGCCGCGTGCGTGCGGCGCGAGCACCCGGAGCTGCCCATTGTCCTCTTCACGTACATGAACCCGGCGGTGCGCTATGGGTTCGAGGCGCTTGCGCGCGACGCGGGGGACGCCGGCGTCGACGGGATTCTGCTGACGGATCTCAGCATAGAGGAAGCCGCCGGATACGTGAAGGTGATGCGCGCCGCCGGGCTCGACACGATTTTTCTTGCCGCGCCCACAAGCACTGAGCGCAGGCTGCGGCTGATCGCAGAGCACTCGTCCGGGTTCACGTATCTGGTTTCGCGAATGGGAGTGACGGGAGAGCGCGCGTCGCTGCCGGACACGGTTGGGCCACTCATCGCGGCCATGCGGCGCGTGACGGACATGCCGCTCGCGGTTGGCTTCGGAATATCAACGCGCGAGCAGGTGGCAGCGGTGGCTGCCGCGGCGGACGCAGCCGTGGTGGGCAGCGCGTTCGTGCGGGAGATCGAAAAGGGCGGTCCCGGCGTTGAGGAGCGCCTGGAAGCCCTGGCGCGCGAACTGAAGAGCGGTTTGAGCTGATGGAAGAAAGCGAGCTCCTTAGCGCCCTCGAGAACTGCCGCCGCCGGATCGATGACCTCGATCTGCAGATACTCGAGTTGCTGAACGCGCGCACGCGCGTGGTGGAAGAGATCGGCCGGATCAAACAGCAGTTGAAGCTGGCGATCTACGAGCCGAAGCGCGAAGAGGAGGTGTTCCAGAACGTCGTTGGGCACAACACCGGACCGCTCTCGCCGGAGGGAATCAAGCGCGTATTCGAGCGCATCATCGACGAGATGCGGCAGGTGCAGCGCCTGCGAATGATGAACGGCGACGGGGCTAAGCCACCCCGCGGCGATTGACAGGTATCGAGGAGTCACATGCTAGTCGTAATGCAGGAGGGCGCTACCGAGCAGCAGATTGACGCGGTTATAGAGCGCCTGGTATCGCTCGGTTTCACAGTTCACCGCTCGACGGGCGTTGCGCACACCGTGCTCGGCGGTGTCGGTCCCGCCGAAAACTTCGAGCCCGCCGATTTCGAAGTGATGGACGGCGTCAAAGAAGCGCGCCGCATCATGTCGCCGTACAAGCTGGCCAGCCGCCCGTACCGGCCCGAGGGCACGGTGGTGAAGGTGGGCGGCATCGAGATCGGCGGACGGCGCGTCATTGTGATGGCGGGTCCGTGCAGCGTCGAGAGCCGCGATCAGATGTTCGCGATCGCTGAGAAGGTGGCATGCGCCGGCGCGAAGGTGATCCGCGGCGGAGCGTTCAAGCCGCGCACGTCGCCTTACAGCTTCCAGGGGCTAGGCGAAGAAGGCCTGAAGATGCTGCGCGAGGCCGCCGACGCCCATGGATTGCTCGTCATCAGCGAGGCCATGGACGCCAGCCACATCGGGCTCGTCGCGGAGTACTCGGACATCGTGCAGATCGGCGCGCGCAACATGCAGAATTTCACGCTGCTGCGCGAAGCGGGCAAACAACAACGCCCGGTGCTGCTCAAGCGCGGCCCCGCTTCGACCGTCGAGGAGTTGCTGCTGTCGGCCGAGTACGTGCTGGCCGCCGGCAACGAAAACGTGATCCTCTGCGAGCGCGGCATCCGCACCTTCGAGACCTACACGCGCAACACGATGGACATCTCGGCTATCCCCATCGTGCACAAGCTCTCGCACCTGCCCATCGTGGCCGACCCCTCGCACGGCACCGGACGCCGCGACAAGGTGATCCCGATGGCGCGCGCCGCCGTGGCCGCAGGCGCGGACGGGCTTATCATCGAAGTCCACAACGATCCCGAACATGCGCTCAGCGACGGCGCGCAGTCGCTGCGTCCCGAGCAGTTTGCCGAGTTGATGGCGCAGTTGCGCATTATCACGCCAGCGGTAGGGAGAGAGATTTAGGTGCGGCCGGGAGCGCGCGAGTGTTGTCCGCGCCATACGGCGCTCGCGCATTCTGCGCGTGGCGCGGCGCTGGCGTTGCGAGCGCACCGGCTCACCGGCGTTGATGTGGGGCCGACCTACTGGTCAGCGCGGCGGGCGCCCGCTCGCCGCCACTCTGCGAAATGCAAACCATAGCGATTTTCGGCACAGGGCTGATCGGCGCGTCCTTCGGCCTTGCTGTCAGAGCGGCCGGCTACAGGGGCCGTATCATCGGCGTGAGTTCGCCGGGTGCGATCCGCGACGCGCTCGCCTGCGGCGCTATCGACGCCGCGGCATGTGCCGAGGACGCCGCCGCGGAATGCGATCTGGCGTACCTGGCGCAGCCCATACGCCGCATCATCTCCACCCTGGAGGCCGTGGGGCCGCGTTTTCGCCCGGGCTGCATTGTGACTGATGCCGGCAGCACCAAGGCCGAGATCTGCGCGGCCGCTCGCACGCATGTGGCACACGCCCGGTTCATCGGCGGCCATCCTCTGGCCGGCAAGGAGACGCGCGGCGCGCTTGAGGCAGACGCCGCCCTGTTCCGGAACCGCACGTATGTTCTCACCGGCGAGCCCCCGGCTGAGCTTCTGCACTGGATCAAAGCAATCGGCGCCGTGCCCGTAGTGATGACGGCCGAGGAGCACGACCGCGTCATCGCGTTCACCTCGCACCTGCCTCAGTTGATCTCGACGGCTCTGGCGTGTGCGGTGTCCGGCGAGGACCTCAGGATCTCCGGACCGGGACTCGCGGACATGCTGCGCCTGGCCGGCAGTTCCTGGGAGATCTGGGAAGACATACTCCGCACAAACACCGCGCCGGTAGCGGCCGCGCTCGACAGCTACATCGCCCGTTTGCAGCGCGTGCGCTCGGCGCTGCCCGATCTGAAGGCCGAGTTCGAGCAGGCCAATGCGGTTCCCAGGCGCCGGCGCGGTTAGACCGGGGGTTGTTCAGGCCGCAGGATCAGCCGGTATCGGCTCTCAGGCTCTTTGCGCCTGCTCCCACGTCCGGCGCAGATAGCCATCCGTCATGCCCGCGATGTAGTCGCAGATCAGCCGGTGGACGGGCACACGCCCGGCCTGCTCGCGATAGGTCTCGGGGAGCCGCTCGGGTGAATCCAGGTACCACGCAAACAGGCCGGCGATCATGGCGGTCGATGTCACGCGCTCGGCTGCGACCGGCTTGGAGGTATACACCCGCTCCCGCAGGAAGCACTTCAGAGCCGACGTGGCGCTTGCGGCCGGCGCCGTGAGCCGGGCCAGCCGTTCGGGATAGCGGCGGACATCCTCATAGTCGCGGACGCCCGCGGCGATGGCCGCCTCGCGCGTACCCTCTATCAGCCCCGTCACGAGCATGTCGATCAGCGCGCGCAGCGCTTCGTTGAACCGGATGCGCACGGGAGCGTTCGGGAACCGCTCGTCGGCGGCGTCCCGGAGGGCGGCGAACTCCGGCACCGCCCGGGCAACCTCCTCGACTTCGAAGAACCGGGCGGAGCGCCCGTCATCCAGATCCGCCGTATTGTAGGCGATCTCGTCGGCGAGGTCGATGATCTGCGCTTCGAGCGGAGGCCGCAGGCCCGGAAGGTACTCGTCCAGCACGGGATCTTCGCCCGGCCCGAAGTCGCGCGAATGCTTTGCGATGCCCTCGCGGACCTCGAACGTCAGGTTCAGTCCCGGAAAACCCGCATAGCGCTGCTCGAAGCTCTCGACGATGCGGAGCGCATGCAGGTTGTGGTCGAAGCGCTCGCCGAAACGCGACATCTGGCGGTCGAGTTCCTCCTCGCCGGCGTGTGCGAACGGGGGATGGCCAATGTCGTGCGCGAGCGCCAGCGCTTCCGTGAGGTCCTCATCCAAGCCCAGCGCCGCGGCAACCGTGCGGGCGATCTGGGCCACCTCGATGGTGTGAGTCAGGCGGTTTCGGAAGTGGTCGGAAGTACCCGCGCCGAACACCTGGGTCTTGTCTTCCAGGCGGCGGAACGCGCGCGCGTGGACGATGCGGTCGCGGTCGCGCTGGAACGCATTGCGGTAGGGATGCGGGGGCTCGGGATACCGCCGCCCCCGGCTGTGTTCGACCGGAAAGCGCAGCCCTCCGAGCCGCGGGTTCATTTTGCGCTGGCGCTAAGCTGTTCCAGTTCCAGGGATGCGGCGTCGCTCACAGCGCCGCTGGCTTTCTGCAAGGGTTCGAGCAGCTTCCTCGCCTCGGCCGGGTTGGAGCTCGCAAGCAGCCGTCCAAGAGCCAGTTGGGCCTGCTCCTTCGAGACGAAATCGGTAGGACGCGCCATCACATTCCGCAGCACCTTTTCGGCATCGGCGGTCTTGCCCTGGGCCGCATAAGTCTCGGCCAGCGCCATAGACGCAAGCGAGGCGTAGTTCCCCCTGCCCCGCTCCGCGACCTCCCGGAACTGCTTTTCGGCCTGAGCCAGGTCGCCCTTGTCGGCGGCCATTGCGCCAAGATAGTACTGCGCGATGAGCCCCTCGTCCGTGCCGGCGTACCGGGAGGCTACGTCGCTGAACGCCTTCTGCAACTCTGCCTCCTTGGCATCGGCTGTCGGGAACGTACGCAAGCCAAGCTCGGCTTCGCCCACCGGCGCGTTCTGAATTTCCAGCGCCGATGCTAGCGCCTGCTGGCGCACGCGGTGCTGATGGCCCCTCCACACGAAAACAGCCACTATGGCGAGGACGACGACGAGCGCCGCCACGCCTATGCGGATGGCCTGCTGGCGGTGTTCTCCGAGGAAGTCGATCGTGTTGCTGACTTCCTGGGCAAACCGGTCCTGCTTCAGCTCTTTACGGGTGATTCTATCCACGGAAACTCCAGAGGAAACCTCATTTTATCAGACCGAGGCGGGCGAAGGGCGCGGCCGCGGCCGCGCCCGCGCAGGAATACGCAAAGCTGCGAACGGCCGTCGCTTCCTCGTCGAATACCACGAAAACCGTGTACACCTTCGTGATCTGCAGCAGATCCCGCACGCGCTTGGTGAGGTTGAGGAGCTTCAGCTGCCCGCCCTGGTTGGTGACGGACGTGAAACCCGACACCAGCTCTCCGATCCCGGAGCTGTCGATGTAGGACACCTCGCCGAGGTTCAGCAGGATCTTCTTATTCCCCTTCGAGAGAAGGTCGCGGATGCCGTCGCGAAGGTTGCTCGAACCCTCGCCCAGCGTGATCCGGCCCGAGACATCAATGACAGTAACATCGCCCACCTGGCGGGGGCTCAAGGTTGCGCTCACGTCTGTATGCCTCCTGTCTTCAGCCGCGCCCATGCCTGCCGCGCGGAGGACTGTCGTATGAATCTATCGTTTGTACTTTACCAGTGTAACTTCCGTGCCGGGGCTCAACTTGCGAACCGAGAACTCGTCCACAAAGGCCTTGATGAGGAAGATGCCACGCCCGGACTGCTGAAGCAGATTCTGATCCGCAATGGGGTCGCTCAACGAGCTGACATCGAAGCCATCGCCCTCGTCGCCGATCCGCACGGTCACGCGGTCCGGCGCAGTCGAGATGGAGAAGTGAACCTTCTTGCGCCGATTGTACCGGTTGCCGTGGACGACCGCGTTCACGATCGACTCGCGGACAGCCATGCCCAGCTTGTGAATGTCGTCATCGTCGAATCCGACATCGCGGGCGACCTCCATCACGAGGTTTTCGGCCGCATCCGCACTCTCGAGTTCGGAGTCGAACTGCGTATCGACGCGCTGGGTTTCCGTATCTTCGGGCATAGTCCCGGCTGGCCAGATCGAACTCTGTAAGTTAGCAGAACGGCGGGGCGGAACGCAAAGGGGCTCAGGCATTTGGAGAGGCGCCGGCGATGACGCGCACGGCGCTCAGCGCTTTTCCGGCGAATGCCGCTTTACGACCATCACCCCCGCGAAGATGATCACCATCGCAGCCGCTTCCAGCCAGCCGAAGCGCTCCCGGTACACCAGCCATCCGAGCGTGACGGCTACCATCGGGTTCACGTAAGCGTAGGTGGAGACGATCGCCACGGGCAGGTGCAGCAGCGCGTACATGTAGGCGCTATAGCCTACGATGGACCCGAATATCACGAGCCAGATGAGCGCCCCTATGCCGCGAACGGAGGGATGCAAGGATGTGCCTGCCACAAGGCCCGCGCCCTCGAAGATGATCGCTGGGACCACGAAAGACAGCCCGGCCGCGAGTTGCTGAACCGCGCCCGTCACTATCGGATGTGCCCGCACCGGCTGCCGCCGCTGGAGAATGCTCGCGTACGCCCAGAGCGCGTTTCCAACCTGAATGATGATCAGTCCGTAGATTGCCATCGCGCCCATGCTGCCGACCGCGGCACCGGGAAGTCCCAGCAGCACCACTCCCGCTGCGCCGACCAGCATCCCGAGGACCACGGGCCGGTGCAGCCGCTCGCCGCCCGGCATAGCGGCCTCGATCCCCACCATCCAGAACGGCGATGTCGTGATCAGCAGCGCAGCCAGCCCGCTCGGGACCCACTGCTCGGCGATCACCAGCCCGCCAGTGCCCCCGCCCAGCGCCAGTGTTCCGGTGAAAGCGGCAATGCGAAGATCGCGCCCGCGCGGTATCTCTGCGCCCCGCAGTCTGGCCGCGGCGAGCAGAATCAAGCCGGACACACTGAACCTTATCGCCACCAGCGTGAGAGGCGGAAAGCTCTCGAGCGACATGCGGATGCCCAGGTACGTCGTGCCCCAGAACAGGCACACCGCGCCCAGGGCGGCCCAAGCCTTGAAATTCGGATGTCGGTGCAAGCTTCAGAGTAGCGTCCCGGATCGGTGTTCCGCATCGTGCCCAAGACGCGGCCGTTTCTCTCGTTTTCGTGTGCCTCTGTCAAGAAAACAGTCCCGGCCGCGCCACGTTTTGCGAATAGAAATAGAATAGGTGGCGTGATTCTGACGCTCACCATAAATCCGGCGATAGACCGCAACGTGATCGTCGACCGGCTTGTGTTCGAGGACCGAGCCTACATCCTCGCAACCACCGAAAGCGCGGGAGGCCGCGGCATCAATGCTTCATGCGTGATTCACTCGTTTGGCGGCGAAACGCACGCCATTGCCACTGCTGGCGGCGATGCCGGCCGGCGTTTCCGTAAATTCCTCTGCAGATGCGGCTATCCGGTGGACCTGGTCGATATCGCGGCGGATATCCGCGAGAACCTCACCATTACGGATCGTCAAGGGTTGACCGTGAAACTGAACCAGCCCGGTCCGCCCATCGATGCGGCTGAACTGGAACGCATCGAGGAGGTGGTGCGTCAGCGCCTCAAAGGGGCGCGCTGGCTGATGATTTGCGGCAGCGTGCCGCCGGGGGTCCCAGCGGGGTTTTACTCGAAGCTGGTCAAAATGGCCCGCGAGGCGAACGCAAAGGTGCTGCTCGACACCGACGGAGACCCGCTGCTCGACGGCGTCGAGGCGGGGCCAACCGTCGTCGCCCCCAACAAGCAGGAGGCGGAGAGGTTGTTGAACACCGCTCTCATCACCCGAGGGCATTACCTCGAAGCCGCCAGCCGCATTCGCAGGATGGGCGCCGAGAGCGTGATCCTCTCGCTCGGCAGCCGCGGCGCGGTGGGCGCTTACGAAGACCACCTGTTCGAAGTGGTTCCGCCGCGCATCGATGCCGTTTGCCCCATCGGAGCGGGCGATGCCCTCGCCGCCGCGTTCGTCTGGGCCATGGACCGCAGCGGCGATTTTGTAGAGGCGCTGCGTTGGGCCGTCGCAGCCGGCACCGCGTCCGCGCAGCTTCCCGGCGTCTCGTTCGCCGGTCTCGAACAAACGAAGGAGATGTACCCGAGAGTAGAAGTCCGCCAGGCGCAATAGACAGGAGGGCACGGGTATGCGGGTTGGGGGTCTGTGCGCGCTATTTCTGTGCGCCGGGGCCGTGGTCTCGGCGCAAACGCTTTCGGAGCGCGTCTTAGCGCTGAATCGGGAACTGCTCCAGCTCACGGCGGAACCGGGCAAGGCCGCACCCGCGCGGGCATCGGCGTCGCTCGACGGCGCTATCTCCGCCAGAGCGCAGGCATTGCAAGCGCTCATTGAGACGGATCCGAAGCGGGCGCTTGAGCTGGCTCTCCCCGACAGCTCTCTTCAGGCGCTCAGCGCCATGGTGCCGGGCGCCGCCGACGGCCTGGAGCAGCGCGGAACCTGGGCCGGCCCGTCCGAAGTCGCTGTCGAGGACGGAGCTGGTTTCACGTCCGCTCGCGTGGTCGTTACGCTCCAGGCAGACAGACCCCTCGCGATCTACTTTGCGGATGGGCAGCCTCCGAATCTCGCCACCGGCGCGTACGTGTCCGTCGAGGGCGTCAGGCTCGGCTCTCGCGTCGCCGCTTCGCGCGCGGCGGTCTACGCCAGCGCCGCCGCAGCGCTCAATTGCAGCCCGGATGGCGAGCAGCGCGTGGCCGTCATCCTGGTCAGTTTTCCGGGCACGCCTCCGCCATTGGTCACGAACTCACAGCTTCACGAGTACTTCTTCGGAGCGTCCGGCGCATCGCTCGATGGCTTCTGGCGCGAGAACTCTTACGGAAAGACTTCGGCTTCGGGCGGCATCTTCGGCCCGTATGAACTGGACCGCGCCTACGGCTGCTCTCCCGAGGACGCTAATCTATTGCGCGCCGCCGCCATCAGCGCCGCAGATCGAGACATCAACTTCCGGGACTACAACCGGATCTTCATCTTCTTCCCCGAACCGCCGGGCGGATGCTCCTGGTCCGCCAGAGGCACGCTAGGCTGCGGGACGGTTTCGTTCGGCGATGGCTCCTTTACCGCCTCGACAGCCTGGATTTGGGCGCCGTCATACATGAACCGCGAGCTGGCGGTATTCCTGGCCGCGCACGAAGGCGGCCACAACCTCGGCCTGAACCACTCCCGGTCGCGCGACTTCGGCGAGGACGCGATCGGCCCTCCCGGACACGCGGGAGGCACTTACGAGTACGGCGACTGGTACGACGCAATGGGCAACGGGCTGGGACACTACAACGCCCAGCATAAGCTCCGCCTCGGCTGGCTGACCGAGTCGGAAATCGCCGTCATCGATGACATCGGCTCGCAGCGCATCATGCCCGTGGAATCCCAGGCGCCCGGCATCAAGGCCCTCAAGGTTCGCCGGCAACCAGGAGCGAACGACTGGCTATGGTTCGAGTATCACCAGCCCCTGAGCCCCTACGCGCTCACCTGGCCCTGGTCGCTCGCCGGCTTCCGCTACAGCGCAGCGGTGGTCCACCTCGAAGACAGCATCATGCAACCGGGCGGCCCCCAGAACGGCTACACGGCGCTGGTTGACTTCACGCCCGCATCAGTACCCCTGATGGACGATTTTCTCGATGCGCCCCTGCGCGGCAACACCATCTGGGTGGACCGCTACACCTCGCGCAGCATCCGGGTGGGCGCTCCGGGTGACGACGGCATAACGATAGAGGCCCTCTATGCGTCCGTGTGCGTCACGCTGGCGGCGTCGTCGCGCAGTCACGGTGCAGGCCGGGAATCGGGCACCGTCGATTTCTCCGCCCCCGCGGGCTGCGGTTGGACCGTGATGGCTTCGGCGGGCTGGATAACCATAGATTCCGCAACCACGGGTGAGGGATCGGGCTCGGTGAGATACACGCTCGCGGAAAACAGCACCGGACGGTCGCGCACGGGGACGATAGCGGTCGGAGCCGCGACGTTCACTATCACGCAGGCAGGCTCGGGGTGGGCGCCTACGGCCGAGGTGGTCACCACCTCAGGCTCTGGCCCGATCGCCGACCTTCAGTTCCGATACTCGGACCGCGACGGCCTGGACGATTTGCAAAAGGTTGCGTTCAACTTGAGCGCGCAAAACAGCCTTGCCGGCGGTTGCGCGGTGGAGTACGACTCCTCCACGAACGCGGTACGGCTGGCCGATGACGCGGGCAACTGGTCCGCGCCGCAGCCGCTCGATTTTGCGAACAGGCTTTCGAACTCACAGTGCGCCCTGGAGCGGGTTTGGTCCATCAAGTTGGCCGGAGATGGAGTCAGCAGCGCGCTGTACGTGACTGCCTCGGCACGGCTGCTCGCAGCCGGCCCCAGGGAGCTGAAAATCTTCGCCCTGGCTACGGACAAAGCGGGACTGGAAAGCGGTTGGGTGGAGGGCGGAACGTGGCGGGTGGAGCCGAACACCGCTCCGTCGGCACTGTCGGTGTCTCCCGTGAATGGGACTGGTCTTCAGCGCGTGTTTACGGTGACGGTAACGGACGTGAACGGGGGCGCCGACATCTCGAGCGTCAGGCTTGAGTTCACCGCCGCGAATGGCGCGGCGTGCATCGCCACTGCGGCTCCGCCGCACCCCTACGCATACCAGGCTCCGGGCGAGCTCCTGCTGAGCGGCGGAAGCGGCCAGGTGTCCTCCCGTTTTGGCAGCGATTCGGTCATGGATACGCCGAATTGCAGGCTCGACCCCGTTACGGTGCGCGCGCACTACTGGCAGAACACAGTTTCCGTGCGGTTCCCGCTGACGTTCAAACCGTCCCTCTCGGGACAGGCAAGCGTTCGCGTCACGGCTATAGACCGCTCGGGTGGTTCGCTGACCACGACCGCCGGCGAGTGGAACGCGGCTGCATCGAATGAGCCGGCGCCGTTCATCAAGGTCGAAGGCACCGTGAACGCGGCCAGCTTCCGCGGCGGACCCATCGCGCCCGGAGAGATCGTGACGCTCTTCGGGACAAACCTCGGCCCGTCCGTGTTGCAGGAGGGCTGGTACGTAGGCGACTGGCTGCCGCAATCCGTTTCCGGGACGGAGGTGTTCTTCGACAACGTCCGCGCGCCCATCATCCACACCTCGAGCGGGCAGGTGTCGGCCGTAGTCCCTTACTCGCGCGTCATGGCGACGGGGCTTCGGCTGCCCCTCAACAACCCGACGAAGATACGGCTCGAGTACAACGGCATTCCATCGAACGAGATCGAGGTGCAGGTGGCGGCGTCCGCACCCGGCGTTTTCACAACCAACTCAAGCGGCTTCGGGCAGGCTGTGGCCGTGAATGGCGACGACAACTCGCTAAACTCCACCGAGAACCCCGCCAGGCGCGGCAGTTTCATGACGATCTTCATCACCGGCGAGGGCCAGGTTGCCACGTCGTGGCCGGACGGGCGGCTGCCTGGGACTGGCGAGTGGCCACACCCGGTCACCCCGCCCGTGGTAACGTTTGGCGGCGTCCCGGGGAAGGTGGACTTCGCCGGGCTGGTGTGGGCGGGAGTCACGCAGATAAACGTGATCGTTCCCGAGAACGCGCCGGCCGGCGTCGTGCCGTTGACTGTCAGCGTCGCGGGCAGATCCAGCCCGGATACAGTGACAGTCGCGCTGAGATGATCGCCGCCGGCCTGATGCGGAGCGGCTACGCCGGCACGTACTGCCGGACGAAGCGGTGGGCTATGCGCAGCCCGGTCTTGAACGGCTCGGTGAAATTCGCGCCATCGTAGGGCGGATAGTACAGCTCGTCTTCGTGCTCGATGTTCATCGCGCCCTGGTAACCGGCGTCCATGAGAACGGTGAAGAAAGCCTTCCAGTCCACGCAGCCGAATCCGGGCAGGCGGAAGCGCCACCATCGTGTGGGCGAGAGCGGATTGATGCCCGTCCGGCGCAGCACCGGCCACATAATTTCCGTGTCCTTGAGATGGACGTCGTAGATGCGGTCAACGTAGTCCCGCGCGCACTGTATGGGATCCATCATCTGCCATGCGAGGTGCGAGGGATCGTACTGCAGCCCGATATAGGGCGAGTTGCCGAAGGCCGTGAACAGCGCCTCGTACCCCACAGGCCCCGTAGCGATATTCGGTCCACCAGCCCAGGGCTCCCACAGTATGCGAACTTTGTGCTGCTGGCAGAGCGGGAAATAGTTCTCGGTGTAGACGCGGACGATCTCCTTCACCTGCTCAGCCAAGGGCCGCCCGGGCATGGTGCCAGAGACCGTCGCCAGATGCGGCACGCCCATTCTGCCCGTGAGCTGGATAGCGGCGCGGAACTCACTGATGGCCTGCTCGCGGGCGGATGGCTCGGGCGCGATGTGATTCTGGATCATCAGCAGCGAGGAGATGTACAGTCCGGCATCGGCCACGGATTGCCGGATGCGCTCTATGCGCTCGTCGGGCATGGCCGGATCGAGCGTGCCACGCTCAACGCCAAGTTGCACGCTCGTGAAGCCCTCCTTGCGGAGAAACTCGATGTTCGACTCGGAGTACCGGGCCGTTACACCGATCTTCGGCTGCCAGATCTTCCGGGCGCGCGACTGCGCGGCCGCGCCCGCCGCTGCTGCGAGGGTTCCGAGGACGGCTCTTCTGGTCGGTTCAGACATGATTCACCACCAGACAGTATGGCGCGAAGACAGCGGTCAGTTGCAGTCGTCCTGAAAGAGGGGCGCAGGCGGATGTGAGCTAGGAAGGCCCGAACAGTCCGCTCGTGCTTTCGAGAAACTCCGCGCCGATCAGACATCCACCCGCGTCGCACCGGCTCCAGACGACACGGATTGTGGCGAAGATCAGCGAGAAATTCGGGGCGAGCAGAGCCATAGCCACCTGACCCACATAGCCCGGTTCGAGCGCGAGCGGAGCTCGGGCGCAGAGTCCACGCGCACTGATGTCGAAGACCGATAGTTCGCGGGCCCTGAACATGCCGCCCGCGCCTTCGATGAGCGCAAGTCTGACTGGCATGTCCTCCGCGGTGAAGCGCCTGGCCCGGCGGCGCTCCGCATCGGGCAGGTCCCATTCTTGGCGCACAGCGGCGCTATCTGATCTCACGTGAAGCGGCTCCACGAAGAGCTTACCGGATGGCTCGCGTCAGGAGAAGGAGTGATTCAGCCCCTCCGGGCCACCCGGTCGCCTGGCGGGGCTTAGTACTCGTTAACTGATGGAGAAGGCGTCTTACACAGTACGCACACAGGCGCACTCGTACCTGGTACCTGAAACCGGCCGCCAACGCGTGTTTTTACTTGTTTCGGACTTGTCATGCAATAAGATCAAAATAGTGGTATTCAGACATTAACCGAAGCTGGTACAAGGCGCCGCGCGTGCCTTGCCGCGCGGTGCGGTGGACTGAATCAGAGGGGAAGGTCGGGGCATGCTTGATACCAATGGGCTGGCGGCTCTGCTCGCCTGCAAACCGGTCGTGACGGTCCTGCTGGCAAATCAGCGGCTGCGCGATTTGGCCGGCCTGAAGCGCCGGTTTGCACGAGATCCAGAGTTCGTACTGCTGCCGGTCGAAGGCAATCACTCGGTCGTATTGGCAAACGCGCGAAGGTTCGCTCCGTGCGTTCTGATTGTGGGCGAGAGCGACCTGAGCGAGCCGGAGTTCCTCGAAGGCGCCAGCAAGCCCGGCCACGGCATCAAGATTCTGGCGGTGTGCAGGACAGTTGGGCACGAAAACGCCGTTCGCCTGGCGAGACTCGGCTGCTGGGGCTGCATCGAAGAGACCGCGCCAGCGGCGTTGGTCAAGAAAGCGGTCGCGGCTTTGAGCCGGGGCGAGATGTGGTTCAAGCGGCAGGTTCTGACGTCGGTGATCCAGCAGTTCAGGTCCGCCGCCCAATCGCCGAGCCTCACCCGCCGCGAGGGCGATATCCTTCAGCTCATCGCCCGGGGCTACACTAACAGGGCCATTGCACTGGAGTTGGGCGTGAGTCCGGCCACCGTCCGCTGGCACTTGCGGCGGCTGCACACAAAGTTAGGCGTAAGGGACCGGAGCGCTACCGCAATCTACGCTCATACTCGGTTCGAGGCGGGCACGAATCTGGTCGGATCCAACCTGACGACTCCGGCGGCGTGAACACGGCCTGTACGATCCGTCAAATTAGACGCCGAAGGGGACAATTCGCGACAGGCGACGCCAGGCCGCCCGAGGCACCCGCGCGCATGGCTCCAGGCATCGTGAAACGGCTTTCCGATTGCACAGCGATGGGGAGCTATGTCGAGGGGCGGCGCATTACGCCGGCATGCATTTGCCGCTGCGGAAGACGGGGTGGGGGCAGCAGCCTGCCCGGCAACGGCCATCTCCCCGGCGCCGGCCTGGGTAATCACAGTCGACGCCGACAATTGTGCTTCGGATCAAGCCTGCACGGCTCGCGCTGATGCCGTCTCACGCGCGGTTCACGATCTCCTGGACCTTTTCGACGAGCATGCCGTAAGGGCGACGTTCTTCGTGTGCGCAGGCATGGCCAGAGAGCGGGCGGACCTGCTGCGCGAGATGCGAAGCCGGGGGCACGAGGTTGCCTGCCACGGCCGGGTTCAACCCGGCCATGGCCGGAGCTCTCCGGCTGAGTTTCGCACGGCCGCGGCGGACCTCAAGCGGCTGATCGAAGACACCTTGGGGGCGCCCGCCGCGGGCTATAGGACGGCGGGACTGGCGTTGTCGCGATGGACAACCGGCTCGCTCGGAATCCTCTCCGAGCAGGGCTTCGCGTACGACAGCAGTTTGAACCACTCGCGCGAGCGTCGGATGCCGCACACGCCGGTGGTGGTTCGAACGGAAGCGGGTCCGATAGTAGAGGTCCCGATGTCCGATGTGCGGGAACTGCCTGGTAATCTGATGTGCGCGGGCGCGGGGCCGTGGAGTTTCGAGGGCGGTCCCAGGGCGTACGCCGCGACCGCGGCGTCCATCCGTCCGATGCTGCCGGACGCATTCCGCTTCGCCTCGTCTCGTTGCTTTCAGACAGTTGGACATCTCAGCAAGTTAGTAATGTCCGATTCGTCCAGAAACGAGGTTGAAATTTCGGATCTTGGCCCACGCCGGAGCCGGCTGTGGCGGTACCTGCACGAGCTGGAGGCGTATTGAGTTAGCCGCATAACACGCTTACAGCTATAGTTCGGTACGACTCTCCGGGCGAAGGCCCCTGCACACCGGGGAGTGGGAGAACCCCTCCGCCCTGTGAGGATTTCCCCCCTTGTGGCGAGCCGTACCTTCGATTACGCTCTAATTACTCCGAATCGCGCAAAGTCTCTGAGGGCGCACCCGCCTGGGAATCTGGGAGTGTTGGTGGTCCGGGCAACGGCGGACTTGCGTGTGTCCGGAGGCAGAGGGGGATGCTTGATGAAAGTCTGTGTTATCTCGCGGGATGAAGAGACCGATAGCCTGTTTCACCGGGCGTCCCTCAGCACGCCAAATGTAACTTTCGAGGTGTTCCGCTCGAGCGCCGAGCGCCCCGCAGCCGACCTCTACGTCTGGGATCTTGCGGGACTGAGCGACATACCAACCTTTGCGGACGTCGCCGATGAGACCGAGCACGTCTTCCTGCTGGCTCCCGAGGATTTGCTGCCGCTGCACAAGCGATTGCCCGGCGCGCCGATCCGCGTTTTGCTGAAGCCGCTTCAGGAAATCGTGCTCACGAGATTCATCGAGGATGCGCACGCGCGGTGGCTCGCCCGGCGGCAGTCCGGCCAGGAGCCG
>JBLNBX010000019.1:0-2911 GCA_050260275.1 bacterium | reverse complement strand
AAAGCGTTCCGGGAGGCGACCTCGTGAAACGAACCCGCGGGCACTCGGTGATCGAAGTCGCGCTGCTGGCGCCGTGGATCTTCTTCCTGTTTGTCGGGCTGTTCGACTTCGGGTTCTACGCATACGCACTGATTTGCGTGGAGAATGCGGCGCGGGTAGCGGTGATGTACACATCGGACGGCACCAACTCCGCCGGCGACAGTGCAATCGCCTGCCAATACGCGCTTGGGGAGTTGACGATGCTGCCAAATCTCAAGACTGCCATTGCCTGTGGCGGACCCTTGAGCGTCACGGCTCAGTCGGTAACGGGAGCGGACGGGCACGCTGCATCCACGGTTTCAGTCAGGTATCAGACGATTCCGATGATCCCCATTCCCGGACTGCTCGCGGGACAGATGACCATCACCCGTACCGTGCAGATGAGATTGAGGAACACCTGAATGAAGAGGCGAACGAGTCGGGAGAAGGGCAACGCGCTCATTGAGTTCACGCTCGTCGGAATTCCGCTCATCTTCGTGCTGATTTCGATTTTCGAGATGGCGCGGGGGATGTGGATTTACGACACCCTTGCCCATGCGGTGAAGGAGGGGACGCGCTACGCGGCGGTCCACGGAGTCAACTGCGTGCCGGTTCCGGCCGATCCCAGTTCGAACGACTGCGCGGTTTCGATTGCGGACATCGCCGCCCGCATCCAGAACGCCGGAGTCGGGCTGCCCGCGGATCAATTGACCCTGACCTTCTCGGCGGGGTCGGGCGCGCCGACAACGTGCCTGCTTCAAAACTGCCTGACTCTCAAGACCAAGCCGTGGCCCCCGTCGCCGAACAACGCGGCCGGGCTTCCGGTCTCAATCAGCGGCGTATTCCCGTTCCAGTCTGCGATTGCGTTCTTTTGGCCTGGCGTTGCCAGATCCATGATCTTTCCCACGTTCAATCTGCCCGCGTCTGCACGCGAGGCGATCCTGTTCTGAGGACGATATGAGGCTGACTCTGAACAGGCAAAGGGGACAGGCGCTGGTGATGGTGACGCTGGCGCTTTTGGGAATGTTCGGGATCATCGGCTTGGCTGTGGATCTCGGCTGGTCGTTCTACGTCAAGAAGTCGGCTCAAGCAGCGGCGGATTCAGCGGCGCTGGCGGCCGTTCTCGAAACGATCAGGGGCGCTGGAACGGGAAAGTACACCTGCGGCTCGCCCAACGTCGATTGCTGGACGGCCCCCCAGCCGTGCCCGGCATCGAGCGTGGATACTCCCACGAGCAACACCGATAACGCCTGCCTCTACGCCCGGCAAAACGGCTTTTCGACAGGTGGCGAGGGCGGAACGCAGAGCGTCACGATCCAGTCGGGCGTTCCAGCCCCGGGTTGTTTCCCGAACTGCATTCCCACGGCGCCCGGAGTCCGCGCTTACTACTGGGTCACTGTGAGGGTTTCACAGCAAGTGCCGCAGCTCTTTTCTGCGGTTCTCGGGAACCCTACGGGAATCACGAGCGCCCGTGCCACCGCCGCTATCGCCGATGTGGTCACCCTGGGCTCCCTGATCCTTCTTAATCGCAAGAACGATCCGGCGGGGATAGGCTCCAGCGTTCCGCCGGCCGGCACCGATTTCTACCTCGGCGGCAATGGCAGGGTCAATGTGCCGGGAGGCATCCTTCTGGCTTCGACATCCAGAGCCGCCGGCGATTTCGGAGGCAAAGGAAAGGGCGAGGGATATGTTTCGACTCCCTTCACCCACATACAGGGCGTCAATGGCGAGGGCGGCCTACCGGCCGACGTCCTGCCCCGGTGGGAACACGGGTACGAAAACAAAGTAGACGGCGTTGAATTCCGGGACCCGTTCGAGACGAAAGGCCAGCCGCCGTTGACGACCCAGAGCTTGAATCCGATTCCCGTGCCGGACGGAAAGCTGACATGTGAAGTTTGTCCGTCGGGGATTTACTTCGCAACCACGTTGGTGGGCGGTAAACCCTTCGCCAGCGGCGCGCCGATCCAGTTGCCGAAGGCAAACGGGAAGAACCCACCTACTTTGAAATTTGACGGCGGAAGCTTCGGCGAGTTCACGTTCTTCGGGGGTCTGGTTGCCGATAACGCCGGATCGAAGGTCGATTTCGGCCCCGGGCGATACGTAATGGCGGGCGTAAATGCCTCAGTGGATGGCGCGAAGGCGGTCTTCGAAACACGTAACGCAACGAAGATCACCGGAGGTGGAGTGAGCGGCGCCGGCACACTAGCGGATGCCGGCAGGCTTTTCATCCTCACCGATTCCACTTACCCCGGCCTGGCTCAGCAGATCCAGTCGATCGACACTTACCTTGCGGGCCAGGGAGGCAGCCGCCAGTGGGACTATCTCCACTTCGGCACCTCCAGCTTCCAGTCGGGCAACAACGAGCAATCCAGCGTGAACCTGTACGGCCTCGACAAAAGCGTTACACACAGCGAGACCAACGCGCAGGGCTTTGGGCTGCAAGATTTCGGAAACATCGTGATCTGGCAGGACCAGCGCAATTCCAACGTCAAGTACAACGCCGATGGCACCTACGACTGGACAAGCTGCGGGGGCCAGGGCCACAACATCGAGAACCTTTGCACGAACACGACGGCCGACCGGAGCATGAATCTCTCGGCGAACCAGCAGACGACCATCGAAGGGATCGTATATCAGCCGCGGGGCGCAAATGTCACGGTCTGGGCGGGGACGGGATACCAAGGCCCAATCACGCTGGTCTCCGGAGCCATTTATCTGCAGGGCACTCCGGATCTGACATTAACCGGCCCGCTCCAGCCGTTGACGAGAAGAGTGGCCGCGCTGGTCGAATAGCATGAGCGAACAGAAGATCAACCCGATAATCCGGTTCTTTCCGTCGCTGAACGATGTCGCGTTCGTGCTGCCTCTGGTGATGCTGTTCGGGTTCATGCAG
>JBLNBX010000018.1:0-10177 GCA_050260275.1 bacterium | reverse complement strand
GTTGATGGTGAGCTTATCAGTGGCGCGCCAGTCGTTCTGGCTGAAAATGGCAAAGTACTACTGGGAGAACGCCGGGATGACGTTGGCGCCCGGCCGAACCCACCACAGGCCCGTCCCGAGTAGCAGACCCGCGCCGTTGACGCCGCGCTGCTGGTTGTTCCTCACGGCTTCGTGAACGCCGCCGGCCGCGGTGAGGTACTGGAAGTTGAAGTTGCCGCCCACCTGGTGCCAGGAGGAGGCAATCTGCGCAGCAGCCTGCTCAGGATCGGAGTAGTTGGACAGGAGGTTGCGGTACTCGACGCCGGCTTTGTGCGTCCACGTGCCGCGGATCTTGGTCACGCTGCCGGTGATGTTGTGGTTGGACTGGTACTCGGTCTTGTAACCGAAGCGGCCGTCGGAGAGCACGGCCCAGTTGTTTCCGCCACCGTTACCGCGATTGCTGTTGAGGTCATTGGGCCGCACCACCGGCGCAGCACCGTACTTCAGCATCAGACTCTGGACGTTCTTCGGAATGCCGAACTCGTCGTACTGCGTGAAACCGCTCGGATTCCCATTGATAGTCTTCGTGTTGATGCGGTTGAAACCGTAGCGCACGTCGGCGACCACCGTGGGGCTGATGACGATCGTGTCGCCGATCTGCCCGTAGGGGTTCTTATCGCTGGTCTCGGCCGCCATGTCGTTGAAGCCCTTGGTGCCGAACGGACGCGGAGTGAGAATCTTCGCGTACGAGATACCGCCGCTGCCGTAGATGGAGTGGTTGCCGACGCGGTAGTCGACGCGGTTGTTGAGGCTGTGACGCCGGACCGTCTGAGTGTTCGTCGAGGTGTAGTTGTTGGTGTTCCAGGCGTCATCCGGCGTGCGGTTCGGATCCGGATAGAAGCTGTACATATACAGCGCGTGGGGATCCGGATTCGGAATGATGGCGTCCGGAATCGGAGCGCGCTCGTACTGGTCCGGGCCGATCTGGGTCACGTTCCAGGGGTCGAAAATCATCGCGGGAAGTGCCGCGCCGCCCACGTTGATCTTGGTCTGGCTGAAGTTGCCTACGCGCTCCAGGGGCGTCGGGACCGTCAAAAGCGAGGTCGACTCGCGATCGTGGTGCATGTAGTGGTAGCTGCTGAAGAAGAACAGCTTGTCTCGCACGATCGGCCCGCCGAGAGCGCCGCCGATCTCGTCCACTCTGAAATCCGGCTTGATGATGCCGTTGGCGTTGTTAGACGCAGTGTTCGCGTTCAGCGCATCGTGGCGAAGGCGGTAGGTGGCCTGGCCGTGGAAGTCGTTCGTGCCGGACTTGGTGCTCATCGCGATAACGGACTGACCGTGTCCGTACTGAGCGCTGAAGTTGTTCGTGATCACGCGGACTTCCATCAGGCCTTCGGTGTTCGGCACCACGGAAGCCTCGTTGTAACCGCCGCCCATTACGGGGAGGCCGTCGAGCTGAATGTCGTTGGTGAACGCGCGGCCGCCGTTGACGCCCAACGCGGACCACTGGCGCCGGCCCTCGACGCCGATGCCGAAAGAGTTCAGCGAGGTGCTGTCAGAAGCCGCGTTGCGCGGAACCACGCCAGCCTGCAGCATTGCGTAGAACAGCGGGTTCTGCGAGATGTTCGGGATGTTCGAGATCATCTCCGACTGCATCGCACCCTGTACGGTGCTGCTGTCGGTCTGGATCTGGGCGACGTCGGCCGTGACCTCGATGGCCTGCTCGACACCGCCGACTTGAAGTTCGACGTCGACTCTTATCGATTGCGCGGTCGCGAGTGGGATGCCCGTCTGGCGATAGTTAAGGAATCCCGGCACCGTCACCGAAACTGTGTAGGTTCCGGCCGGAAGGTAGGGAACCGTGTACTGGCCGGAGCTATTCGTTTTGGTTGCGGTTGCGACGTTGGTTTCCTGCTCAGTGACGATGACGTCCGCGTTGGCAACGACGGCCCCCGTCGGGTCCTTCACTGTCCCGCTGATCGTGCCCGACCTGATCTGGCCGAACACCATCGACGTGATTAGCAGCAATCCGAGCAGCACGAAGCCGCTGCGGAATCTTCTGGAAAACTGCACGTCTTGTCTCCTAAAAACAAAATCCGGACGAACCCGTTACTGTGCGGACCGAGTCCGGCCGGAGCGTAGTTATTTGCCGTGATAGCGGGCACTTGGAATGCCCAGGGAAGTGCAGACAGTTCGTGCGACGGGCCGACTGCCACCTTTGCGGCGGCCGATCCTGAGTGGCGCCGGACCGGGCCAGGAACCGCGGCCCAAGACACGACACCGGCTTCCGATGGAAGAGGCAGCATAGTGCCACACCTCCGCCCAGCACGTCCTACCGTATGCACAGTAAATTGCGAGAGGCAGCCTGGCAGCTGCCCGTCCCGTGGTTGCGGCTTAGAACTGAAAGCCGTAACCCCAACGGTCCGTTCAGAACCTCTATTGCACAGGGCGCAAACCGGGTTGCGCCCCACCCCTAACGGTGAATGCTAGCAGTGAGACGTTGCGGAAGTCAAGCGGTTGCAGGAATTCGCGAGACGAATTCAAATTAATATCGCATGCTGGCCCTGCCGATCAGCTAGCGCATTTGTAGGTAGCGGGCGAGCATGCGCTGATATAATTCAAGCTCAGGACATATACCAGCCGCCATTGATATTGATGGTTTGACCGGTTATGTAACCATTGCGGGCGAGGAGCACGGCGGCCGCGGCAACCTCATCGATCGCGCCAAACCGGCCGACCGGAATGAGCGTCGCGCGCGCGTTCGGATTGCTCGTAACCATCGCAGTTTCAATGAGCGCCGGAGCTATCGTGTTGACGGTGATGCCTTCCTTGGCGAGCAGCGACGCGTAGGAATGGGTCAGGCCCATCATACCCGCCTTTGAAGCGGCGTAGTGCGGGCCCACGACTCCCCCTATCTGCGCCGCGACCGAAGAAATATTAATTATTCGTCCCCATCTCGCCGCCCGCATTCCAGGCAGCACCGCCTGCGTAACCAGGAATGCCGATTTCAAATTGGTCCTAATAAGTTCATCCCAGTCGCGCTCGGTGATTTCATCTAAGGGCTGCGGGCGGATGATTCCGGCGTTGTTGACGAGGATGGCGACCGGGCCGAGCGACCGCTCCGCGGTTTCGGCCAGACGCCTGACGTCCGCCGCATCGCCCACATCCGCCTGAATTGCAACGGCCTTGCCGCCCGCGGCGGATATTTCCGAACAGACCTCCTGCGCCTCATCAGCGTGCGTGAGATAGTTCACGGCGACGCTGGCGCCGGCTTCCGCGAGCGCGAGAGCGATGGCGCGGCCGATCCCCCGGTTGCCGCCAGTGACCAGGGCCACCTTCCCACCAATGTCCGCAAGAGCCATATCAATACTGTTGTAATTCATTTAACACTCCGGGGGCGGGTGACGGATCCCGCCATAGGTGCACGAACAGGGCGAAACTGGGAGCTCCCATTGGCATTCCAAAGGCTTGCATGCGTTGACAGTCCGCGCAGGCGCAAGCTATTCTGAGCCTCGCATGAGCCAGGCGGAAGGGGTCGAGTTGACTTTTTCGTTCGGCGAGAACTGGGAGCGGTTCATCTCCGAGCACTTCAGCGATGAGCGGGCGCGTTTTGCCCGTGAACACCTGATGAACTTCCTGGAAGTCTCCTCCCTCGCCGGCAAGAGCTTCATTGATGTAGGTTCGGGCAGCGGTTTGTCATCTCTGGCGGCGTTCGACGCGGGCGCGGAACGCATAGTGAGCTTCGACATCGACCCCGCCTCGGTACGGACGACAGCTGCGCTGCGGCGAATGCGGGGCAATCCGGAAAACTGGACCGTACTGCACGGCTCGGTTCTCGACCGCGAGTTCCTCAAGCGCATCGAGCCTGCGGATGTGGTCTATTCCTGGGGCGTGCTTCACCATACCGGGCGGATGTGGGAAGCGATAGAGAACGCGGCCGGGCTGATGAAACCGGAGGGAGCGGTCTTCTACATCGGCCTTTATGTGACAACGGACAAATCGGACTACTGGACCGCGAAGAAGAAGCAGTACAACGCGGCTTCAGAGCTGCGCAAGAGACTGATGGAATTGTACTGCGCCGTCAGGCACGCCTTGCTGCCGGTAGCCATCCGCGGCACCAATCCGCTGCGCTACGCGCGCGAGTACCGGAAGCGGCGCGGCATGGACCTGATGACGGACGTGCGCGACTGGCTGGGCGGCTATCCATGTGAGTTCTCGACCATACCCGAAGTGATGGCATTCTGCCGCAAGAAGTTGGGCCTCGAACTCATAAACCTCAACCCAGGTACCGCTTTCGCCGAGTACCTGTTCTCCCGGAGACAGGCGGCCGCCGTCACGGCAGCCGCTGGAGCGAGGGACCGGTAAGTTGCTCACCCGTGGGGCAATAGCTCTGCTGCTCGACTGCTGTGCGCCGACGTGGACGAGCCGGGAGGATTTCCATGGCCGGCTGGCGACGGCGCTACGGCAGCGAGGCGTCAGCACGGTGATCGCGTTGTCGGGTGAGCCTGCGCCCGGCGTCCGGCAGAGATTCGAGGCGGCTGGGGCCGAGGTCGTTGTACTGCCCTACAACAGACCGTCGGCCGGCTATGCCCGCGCGCTAAGCCGCCTGTTCCGCGAGCGTGAGGTAGCGCTCGTCCACGCCCGCTACTTCGACTACTTCTCGCTGGTGCCGTGGCATGCGAAGTTGGCCGGCGCAAGCAAGATCATCTTCACGGAGGCAAACAGCGGCGAGTGGCAGCCGCATCTGCTGACCCGCGGGCTCGTGCGGTCGAGGGCGAGGCTGACGACGGCGCCAGTGGACCGGATCATCGCGATCTCGGAGTTCGTCCGGAGACGGCTTGTGTCGCTGGGAATCTGCCGGGACAAGACGGCGGTGGTCTATAACGGCGTGGATACGGACAGGTATGCGCCAGATCCCGATGCGCGGGCGAGCGCCCGGAAGGCATACGGCATCGCGGATGGCGAGGTGGTCGTTAGCACGATGGCCGTGCTCCGGCCATGGAAGCACCCGGAAGTTCTGATCGGCGCGATCGCGCGGCTTGCCGCGGAGCGGGTTCCTGTACGCCTGCTGTTCGCGGGCGACGGGGCGATGCTGCCGGGCCTGAAACGCCTCGCAGGCGAGTTGGGTATCGCAGACCGCGTCATATGGCTCGGGCACACCAGCGAACCGTGGAATGTTTTTCAGGCGTCGGACATCTTCGCATTCGCGAGCGAGGGCGAAGCGTTCGGATTCGTGGTTGCCGAGGCGCTGGCATGCGGCGTGCCCGTCGTTGCCGCACGCAGCGGGGCGCTGCCGGAGGTCGTCGAGGACGGTTGTTCGGGCCTTCTGGCGCAGACTAACGATGCGGCCGATTTCGCAGCCAAGATCCGCGTGCTGGTGGAAGACGAGGCGCTCCGCAAGCAGTACGCATGCGCCGCGGTCAGGCGCGCGAGGGAGATGTTCGGGATCGATACGGCCGTCGCGAACACGCTCGACGTCTACGACGACATCACGTAAGGCAGGGCGTTCTTAGTCGCGGGGCGCGGACACGCCTGCCTCCGCTGCGACCTCGTCGAGCGCCCTGAGCGCGGCTGCTACCGGTATTGCCGCTATGCCATTGCCGGAGGCAAGCGTGCGGGCAGCGCGCGCGCGCCACGGAGCCCAGGTCACACTATGCTCGAGCCGTCCGAACAGCACCACTACGGGCACACCGAAGGCCGCGGCCATGTGCGCGGGGCCGCTGTCGTTGCCTATGAACAAAGACGCGCCCGCGAGAAGGTTCTTCACCTCGCCGATCGGCGCGCCCACGACGGAGCGAAATTCGCGGAAGGGCGTTAGGTCGTCCGCGGCGCCGCCGATAAACACCGGCTCTAGCCGGTGCACCGCGGCTATGTGCCGCGCCGCCGCGAGAAATCGCTCGGCGGGCCAGGTCTTGTAGGCCGCGGCGGCGGCCGGGTGGACGACGGCGTAGGGCCGTTCCGCGCGTAACGGCTTGGCGAACAGGCAAGCGCGCGGCGGGTCCGACACGGGCACACCGAGGTGGAACATGGCCGAAGCCAGGTGCTCGGCGGTGTGGACAGGCCGCTCGTCCCCGATGATCTCCTGCGCGCGCGGGATACGCACGTTGTACACAAGGGAAGCGCCACGGTGATGTGCGAAGCCGGCGCGGATACGGGCAGCCGATGCGAGCGTGAGCAGCATGCTTCGCGTTCCGCCGTGCAGATTCACGCATACGCGCGGATGCCAGGCGGCGATGGCGCGGTACTCCGGAGGCAGGATAGCGGATACGGCAGGGAGGCCTTCGAAGATGGCGCGGAACCTGTTCTCGACGACGACGGCGATCTGCAAATCGGGACGCCACTGGTGCAGCAGTGCGATGGCGGGCGTCGTGAGGACGCAGTCCCCGAGGGAGCGCAAACGCACCAGGGCGATACGGCCGCCTTCGCGTACGGAGTCGAGAATCGTTGCAGCGCTGGAGCTCAATTGGACAAGTCCCCGGGCCGATGCAGGATAGCATCCAGGACGGGGCAGCGGCAAACGAACGCGCGCTCGGCATAGGCGCGGCGGAGCGCGCGGCGCACCGGCGCGCGCCTCGCCATTGAATCCCGACTAACGAGGAACTGCTCACTGCGCGCGATGCGGCGCTTGCCTGCTTCGCGCGCGGGGCAGCGGCGTGAACCCGCGTGCGGATTCGCCAGGCTGGGAGCACACCAACGCGGCTTTGCGGAGCCGTTCAGGCGTTCAGCTTGAGCACTTGCACAAACGAGGGCTCCAGGCGGAGCAGCGTGATAGACGCCGGCGCGATGTCGATGCGATCGATGAAATCGATTGGCATGCCGAGATAGTGCGTCGCGGCGGCGCGGATGGCGTCGGCGTGCGAGAACACTGCGACGCTGGCGTCCGGATGGCGTTCGGCGATCCTCTCAAGCGCGGTGACCATACGCGCCTGGACTTCAGACATCAACTCGCCGCCGGGCGCACGGGTCCGGCTGCGGAAGCGGTTGAACTGCCGCCAGAGGGGATCGCTGTCCAAGCCGGAGATGCTTGCGCCGGTCCATTCGCCGAAGTGGAACTCGCCCACCTCGGGACACTCGCGGATTTCGAGTCCCAAAGCGCGCGCGAGCGGCTCGGCGGTCTGCATCGCGCGTTCCAGGGGGCTGCTGTAAATAGCGGCGAACTCGACACCCGCCAGGCGTTGGACAAGTCCCGTAGCCTGCTCGCGGCCGCGCGCATTGATGGGCACGCCCGGCAGCCAGCCAACGAGCGTGTGCCCGATCGCGTCGGTTTCGCCGTGACGTATCAGGTATATCAGGCTCATTTGGTTCCGAAGAAGAACTCGCGTCCGGAGGCCAGCTCCTTCATGCCGAGTTCGGCGGCATCGCGCGCCTGGATGTCAACAAAACCGGCGCGTTCGAGCGCTCCGATAACCTCTTCTTCCGAGTAGCAGCGCTCGTAAACGCTGACGTCGGTACGGCTCCACATGCCGTTGTCCTCCTTCCGGAAGACGGTGACGTCGGCGCGGCCGAGCCGGCGGCGCGGATCGTAGGTGCCGCGCGTAAGGCCGACGGAGGTTTCCTCGACTGCGCCCCAGGTGCCCCGCCACTGATCCTCGAAGGCCTCTTCCATATTGAGGTCGAAGAAAATCAGGCCGTTCGGCCGCAGGGCGCGGTAGGCGTTGCGGAACACCTGTTCGAGCTCGTCGAGTTCGAGTATGTGATTCAGGCTGTCGAAGGTGCTGAGGACGGCGTCGAACTCCGCGGGGAGGTCGAAGCTGCGTGCGTCGTGGTGCAGGAACATCGCCGCGGGCACCTTCTCGCGCGCGAAGCGCAACATCTCGGCGGAGCCGTCGATGCCGGTGACGATGTAGCCGCGATGTGTGAGAAACGCCGAAAGGTCGCCCGAGCCGCAGCAGAGATCGAGGATGCGCGCGTGCTCGGGCAAACGCGGGAACACGTGCCGTTCGATAACCGGGCGCGCGTTGATGTGAAACTCGTCGCCCCAGCCCATGCGGTAATACCAGGCGAATGGATCGTAAGCCGAGTAGGGAACCACTTCCTTCGTTGTACCACCTGCGTCTTGTATGCTAGGAGCAAGCCTGCATCCGGAGGAGCCCCTTGAACCGCGTTTTTCTTGCATTTCGAAGCTTTTTCGGCATTCTGCTTCACGGCCGGCTGCCCGAGCCGGTGATAACGAACCTCGGATTGCGCAAGGCGGAGACGGCAGTGACGCCAGCCGCCCCGCCGCGGGAGGACCCGGCACGCGCCGCGCAGGGCGCGCTGCAATTGCTCGCTATTCTACAGCGCGATTCGCGCCTCGTTGATTTCTTGATGGAGGACGTCTCGGCGTACTCGGACGACCAGATCGGCGCGGCGGTGCGCGAACTGCACGACCAGGCGCGGCAGTCGCTGCTGCGTTACGTACGACTGACGCCGGTGATCGACGGTGTCGAGAACACGCGAACCAGCGTTCCGGCGGGAAAACCCGATCCGGCGGCCGTGAAGTTCGTCGGCAACGTTCCCGCCGAGCCGCCCAGCGCCGGCCTGCTGCGGCACAAGGGCTGGCGGGCCGAAAAAGTGGAACTGCCGCCGCCGCCCGCGGGCAACGTGATTGCGCCGGCGGAGATCGAGGTGGAATAACTCGCCTCTCCGGAGGGATCTGTGCCGGCACAATACGTTATCGGAATTGACCTGGGGACCACCAACTCCGCGCTGGCGCGTATTCCGATTTCGGCTGCGTCCGCCGGTGCGGCCGCGCAGCCGCAGGCGGACCTCTTCGGCATCGCGCAGCTCGTCAACGCCGGCGAGGTGCGCGAGGAAGACCTGCTGCCGTCGTTTCTGTACCTTCCCGGCCCGGCGGATTTTCCGGAGGGATCGCTTGCGCTTCCGTGGGACTCCAAGCCCAAGGCATTCGCCGGCTACCTGGCGCAGAAACGAGGCGTGGAGAATCCGGGGCGGCTGGTGTCCTCGGCGAAGTCGTGGCTGAGCCACAGCGGCGTGGACCGCACGGCCCCCATTCTGCCCGCGAACGCGCCCGAGGGCGTGCCGAAGCTGTCGCCCGTGGAAGCATCGCTGCGATACCTGGATCACATGCAGCAGGCCTGGGACCTGAAACATCCCGATGCGCCACTGCGGCAGCAGGAAGTGCTGGTCACAGTGCCGGCTTCGTTCGACGCAGTAGCGCGCGAGCTCACGCTCCGAGCGGCCGAGGAGGCGGGCTACGCCGACGTGGTGCTGCTCGAGGAGCCGCAGGCGGCCTTCTACGCGTGGATCGAGCGGCACGCCGACTGGCGCGAGCGGGTGAACGTGGGCGACCTCATCCTCGTGGTCGATATCGGCGGCGGCACGACGGATTTCACGCTGATAGCGGTGACGGAACGCGACGGGCAACTGGAACTGGAGCGCGTTGCAGTCGGCGATCACATACTGCTCGGCGGGGATAACATCGATCTCGCGCTCGCGCGGTTCATCGAGGCTCAACTGGCAGCGAAGAAGACGCGGCTCGACTCTCTGCAGCTTCATGCGCTGTGGCAGAACTCGCGCGCGGCGAAGGAGAAGCTGCTCGACGAGAGCGCGAACCTCACCGAAGCGCCGATCACGATTCTCGGCCGCGGCACCGGCGTTGTCGGCGGAACCATCAAGACCAAGCTGCTGCGCGCGGACGTCGAGCGCATCCTCCTGGACGGGTTCTTCCCCGCGGTGGCGAGCACGGAGATGCCTCAGCGGGCGCGGCGCATCGGGCTTGCGGAGCTGGGTCTGCCGTACGCGGCCGACGCGGCGGTCACGCGGCACATGGCGCACTTTCTGCGGCAACACGCGGCGCAATCACAGAGCGCGGCGGTGCGGCGGGGACCGAGCGGGCTCGCGTGCCCGACGCACGTGCTTTTCAACGGCGGCGTGCTCAGGGCGAAAATCATCCGCGACCGTGTGCTCGAGGTTCTGAACGGCTGGCTCGCCGAGGAGAAGATGAAGCCCGTAATCGCGCTCACGGGCGAGGACCTGATGCACGCCGTTGCGCGCGGAGCAGCCTACTACGGCCTTGCGCGCCACGGCACCGGCGTCCGCATCCGCGGCGGAATCGCGCGCACCTATTACGTGGGCATCGAGAGCGCCATGCCCGCCGTGCCGGGCATTCCCGCTCCGCTGAAGGCACTCACGGTGGCGCAGTTCGGCATGGAGGAGGGCACGGCGGAGCGCATACGCGGGCGCGAGTTCGGCC
>JBLNBX010000017.1:0-7306 GCA_050260275.1 bacterium | reverse complement strand
CGATGGCCGGTACAAGCTGGTGCTGCGCCGCGGCGGGCAGGGTCCTAACGAGCTGTTCGATCTGCGCGCCGACCCGAACGAGAGAACAAACCAGTACAACAACCCCGAGTTTGTCAGCGTGAGGGACCGCCTGACCGCGGAACTCGCAGCCTGGCGGAATCAGCACGGCAACTAGTTAACGCCCGAATGGAGCGGCCCGGCCAGGGCGGAGGGCAGCGGGGCTAGCATGGGTTCAGAGAGGGGCCCATGCGATCGTACCGCCGTACCGCCTTACTAGCCGCGCCTGTACTGGCCGCGGTGGGGTTGTGGCTTGCTTCCCGGGATCGCGTCTTCACGATGGAAGCGAGCGCGTACTCGGTGGAAGGAGAACAGGCTGCCGGCACGCAATCGCAGGAGGGGACCGCAGCGGCGGACCCCGACATCCTCCCCCTGGGCACGAAGGTGCGCGTCAGCGACGAACACGGCCTCATCGGTGTGTTTGTGATCACCGATACGGGGCCCAAGGTGCAGGGACACAGGATAGATATCTACTACCGCAGCGACCGAGAAGCGCGCCAATTCGGACGCAGAAGGGTCAAGGTGGAGGTTCTCGAATGGGGGGAGGGTCACGAATCGGCGCGGGAGAAAGCCCAGGAAGACCTTCCTCCGCCTCGGAAAAACAACCCTCCCAATCCTGATTGACTCCTGTGAATTATCCTCGGAAGGCCCAAGCGCAGCCGGCGTTCGCCTCACTTTTGCGTTGACACCTCCATTATGGAGTTGTTACAGTTTTTGGGTCGGACTATAGTACGGTACTAGATCGCGGGAGGAGTGCATTCATGTTTGGCGCCCGCACGGAAGAGTGATCCCAGGCTCCATGAAGCAGCCGTATTTCATCGTCGTTGTCGCCCACTCCTTGCACGGCCGGCTGCGACGCATACATATTCCCCAGCAAGTCATATACGCTGTAGTGGCGCTCGCACTCGTTGGTTGCGTGTCGCTGTTCGGTTTCGTATCGAGCTACGCGCGGATGGCGTGGAAGGTGGCGAACTATAACTCGCTGCGGGAAGAGATCTCGGCCCTGCGCGCCAGGTACCAGAAACTCCAGTCGACGATGGACCAGAAGGACGACCAGCTCGCGGAATTGCAACTGTTCGCGCGGGAGGTCAGCACGGCTTTTGGATTGAAGCAAAAGCTGGAGGGGCCGGTTGATATCTCGGAGGAGAGCCGGGCGCTGCTGCCGACAATTCAACAAAGCATCGAAGAGTACGATTTCCTGCGCACCGCCAATCTGACCAGCCTTTACCGCCGCTACCCGCGCGCCTGGCACACCAACGTCGTCCCGGCCATCTGGCCGGTCGAGGGACGCTTGCAAAGCTACTTCGGCCGCCGGTCCGATCCGTTCTCCGGCGAAGGTGTGATTCACACCGGAGTCGATATTACGGCGCCTAGAGGAGCGCCGGTGCGCGCCGCGGCTGACGGTATTGTCATGTACGCCACGTGGATGGGCGGCTACGGGCGGCTGGTTGTCATCGACCACGGCAGCGGCTATCAAACCTACTACGCCCATCTCTCGCGCTTCGCGATCCTCCCGGGAGAGGAAGTCCGCCAGGGACAGGTGATCGGGTATGTCGGCTCGTCAGGCCGGGCTACGGGCGCCCACCTGCATTACGAGGTGCGCTTCAACGGCACTCCGAGAAATCCGAGCCGGTTCCTGACGCAGCATCTGGCCTCGACCGGGACACAGCGCGATTTCCCGTTCTGACCGCATGAGGTGTTGTGCCCGCCGCGCTGGAGCGGCCGGCACGAGGTGCTCTGTACCGCTCCGGCGGGCACGTGCGTTCCCTGACAGATCAACCTCATGATCCCATGCCGGCGCCCCCGGACAAATCCCGCGTTAAGAGTACAACAGCTCCCAAAACACTGTAGGGCAAGACACTCTGGAGTGTGACGCGCCACAATACAATGGAAGAGCCGCGACATGACTGTTCGAGCGTGGCCGATTCTGGCCGTAACGTTTTTTACGCTGCTCGCTCTGCTCGCCTTCGCGGGCTTCGGAGTGCTTCAGCAAGCCGACAAGATATCGCGTGAGGTTTCCTCGCTCCACCGCACCTACCAGGAAACCGAGCGCGTGCTGGCCCGAATCCGCATCGACGTGCACCTCTCCGACGTGCTTGTCCGCGACTATCTTCTGGACCGCTCCGAGCTGACTGCCGAGACCTACAAGTCCGAGCTGCTCTCTATTCGTTCGTCCATCCCCGGCGAGCTGGAGAGCCTGCGCTCGCTGCTCGGTGACGGCGAGCGGCAGCGGCTGGACCGCCTGGCAAGGGCGCTGGAGCATTACTGGGAGGTTCTCGATCCGCTGTTCGAGTGGACGCCCGGACAGAAGCTGGCGCTGAGCTCCCGGTTCCTGCGGTTCGAGGTGCTTCCCCGGCGCGAAGCGGTGCTGGAGATCGCGCGGGAGATCCGCGAGCTGAACGAGGCGAGTATCGAGGCGCAGCGCCGCCAGATCGAGCGGACCGAGAGCCAACTTCCCGTCTACGGCCGCCGCGTGCTGCTGGCGACGATCCTGCTGGGCGCGGTGGTCGCGACAGTGAGCCTGTTCGGCATTCTCAGGCTGGAGCGGCGGGCCCAGGCGGAGAAGGAACGCGCCGAGCAGGTGGGACGCGAGCTGCGCCGTTTGTCGCAGCAGCTTGTGAAGGCGCAGGAGCAGGAACGTAAGGCGATCGCGCGCGAGCTGCACGACGAGGTGGGGCAGATGCTGACCGCTCAGCGAATGGAGCTTCGGAACCTGCGGGCGCTGCGCGACGGTCCCGAGGAGGCGTTCCTGGCAAAGCTGGAGGATACAGCGCGGCTGTCTGAGGAGGCTTTGAGGGCCGTGCGCAGCCTCGCCATGGGCCTGCGGCCGTCGATGCTGGACGACCTCGGCCTGGGGCCGGCCGTAGAGTGGCAGGCCCGCGAGTTCTCGCGCCGCTACGGCGTGCCGGTCAGCGTCAACCTGGAGGGCCCCATCGAGCAGCTACCTGACGCCCACAGGACGTGCGTGTACCGTATCGTTCAGGAGGCGCTTACGAACTCCGCGAGGCATGCCCACGCCAGTGAGATACGCATCGCGGTGCATGGGAGCGCGCACCGGCTCAACATACTCGTTCAGGACAACGGCACCGGGTTCGACCCCGGCCAGTCGCGGAAGCGCGGCCACGGACTTATCGGTATGGAGGAGAGGGTGAAAGAGCTGGGCGGGCGCCTCGAGGTGCTGTCACACGAGGGCAAGGGCACCACTATAAACGCCGAGATTCCCCTGGAACTGGAAGAAGAGGAGGCGGCCGCTCATGCCTAAGGCGCGCGTACTGATTGCCGACGATCACGGACTGGTCCGCAAGGGTCTGCGCTTTGTTCTCGAACGCGAGCCGGATATCGAGGTTGTGGGCGAGGCCGGCGATGGGCGCGAGGCTGTCCGCCTGGCCGAGGAGCTGGACCCGACAGTTGTCATCATGGACATCGCGATGCCGTTTCTGAACGGCATCGACGCGGCGGCTCAGATAGTCAAGCGCAAGCCGTCCACGGGCGTCATCATGCTCAGCGTGCACTCGGACGAGTCCTACCTGCTTCGCGCGCTCTCTGCGGGCGCGAAAGGCTATCTGCTGAAAGACTCGGCCGAACTGGACGTGGTGCGCGCGATCGAAGCTGTCGCCGCGGGCCGTCCGTTCTTCAGCCCGGCAATCGCGCAAACGCTGCTCGAGGACTACATGCGGTTCCTCCAGCAGCGAAAGATCGAGGACAGCTACGACCTGCTAACCGACCGCGAGAAGGAGGTGCTGCAACTCCTGGCGCAGGGCAAGTCCAACAAAGAAGTGGCCGCGATACTCGATCTGAGCCTGTACACCGTCGAGACTCACCGCACGCACCTGATGCAGAAGCTGAACCTGCACAACACCGCGGAAATAGTGCTCTACGCGGTGCGGAAGAAGATTATCTCCTGAACAGACAGGCGGGGAGTAGCGGGGCGGAGATGCATCGCGTTTTCGCTCTGTGTGGCAGCATCCCGCTCGCTGGAGTGCAAGGCGGAGCGGCGCATCTGGAAGCGGGAAAAACTGAGGCTCTGGGTGGCGGACTTCCAACCCGTGCGGGGATTCAACTCCGCACATGCCGGTTAGCGACGCCTGAAGTGGCAGCCGTACAACGAAGAAATCGCGCCTGCCGGACTATAAGCCGGTTTCTGTACCCTTGCGGGTGGCAGTCATTCATCTAGGCCCGGCATTACTGCCGGGCTCGAGCGACCTACCCGAGAGTCTGGCGAGACGGGCCGCCTCTCCCCTCCTATTTGGTCTTGCTCCGCGTGGGGTTTGCCCTGCCGGCCGGATCGCTCCGGCCGCGGTGCGCTCTTACCGCACCTTTTCACCCTTACCTCGCCGAAACGAGGCGGTATGTTTTCTGTGGCACTTTCCGTGAACCCGGCTTTGAGCCTGGCCCCCCGGCCGTTAGCCGGCACGCTGCCCTATGGAGACCGGACTTTCCTCCCCCAGAAAAGGGGGCGACTGCCCGTCCGGCAGGCGCTATCCTCTTTATTTTACACGAGATCCATTCCGGCGAACATGAAGCCCAGCTCGAATTGCGCCGTTTCCGGCGCGTCCGACCCGTGTACCGCGTTCCGCTCGATGCTCGCCCCAAAACGTTTCCGGATGGTGCCCTCGGCGGCATTTGCAGGATTCGTCGCGCCCATCACTTCCCGCCACTTCCGAATGGCGTCTTCGCGCTCGAGCGCCAGAACGATGATCGGCCCCTCGGTCATGAAACTGACCAAGCCGTCGAAGAACGGCTTGCCGCGGTGGACGCCGTAGAAGGCCTCCGCCTGCCGACTATCCAGCTTCACCATGCGCATCGCCACCACCCGGAAGCCCTCTGTCTGGATTGTGGCCAGGATCTCGCCGGCATGCCCGGCCGCCACCGCGTCGGGCTTGATGATTCCCAGCGTGCGTTCTGTCACCTCAGGACCTCCTCTACCTTCTCACCAATATCAGCGGGCGAGGCGCACACCACAACGCCTGCGGCCTCGAGCGCCCTGATTTTGTCCGCGGCCTTGCCGGTTCCGCCGGAGATGATTGCCCCGGCGTGGCCCATGCGGCGTCCCGGAGGCGCGGTCTGCCCGGCGATAAAGCTCACCACGGGCTTCTTCACGTTCTCCTTGATGTATGCCGCCGCGAGTTCCTCGGCGTTGCCGCCGATCTCGCCTATCATCACGATGGCGTGCGTCTGGGGATCCTTGTTGAACAGTTCGAGCGCGTCGATGAAAGTCGTCCCCACCACCGGGTCGCCGCCGATGCCGATGCACGTCGACTGTCCGATTCCGCGCTTCGTCAATTGGTCAACCGCCTCATAGGTAAGCGTGCCAGAGCGGGACACCACGCCCACGTGCCCCTCCTTGTGTATGTGGCCCGGCATGATGCCCGCCTTGGCCTGTCCGGGCGAGATGATGCCGGGGCAGTTGGGGCCGATCAGGCGCGTGTTTCGGCCCTGCAGGAACCGCCACGCGCGCACCATGTCGAGCGCCGGGATGCCCTCGGTGATGGCGATCACGAGCGGCAGTCCGGCATCGGCGGCTTCCATGATGGCGTCGGCGGCGAACGCCGGCGGCACGAAGATGATGCTCGCGTTGGCGCCGGTGGCGTTCACCGCTTCGCGAACGGTGTTAAATACGGGCCGGTCGAGGTGCTTCTGCCCGCCCTTGCCGGGGACGACACCCCCAACCACCTGCGTGCCGTAGGCAATGCACTGCTCCGAGTGAAAGGTGGCCTCCTTGCCGGTGAATCCCTGAACGATCAGGCGGGTGTTCGTGTCGAGTAGCACGCTCATTGGGCCAACCTCACCACTTTCTCTGCAGCGTCCTTCATATCTTCGGCAACTGTGAAGTTCAGGCCGGAGTCCCGAAGAATTCTCCGGCCGGTTTCGACGTTCGTGCCCTCCATGCGCACGACGATGGGCACCTGCACTTTCAGCTCGCGGGCCGCCTCGACAACGCCGGTGGCCAGCGTGTCGCAACGCAGGATACCGCCGAAGATGTTAATCAGAACTGCTTTGACGGCCTTGTCAGAAAGCAGGATGTGGAACGCATTACGAATCTGCTCCGCGCTCGCTCCGCCGCCGACATCGAGGAAGTTGGCCGGGTTGCCGCCGGCGTGCTTGATGATATCCATGGTGGCCATCGCGAGGCCGGCCCCATTTACCATGCACGCAACGTTGCCGTCGAGCTTGATGTAGTTGAGGCCATACTTAGATGCCTCGGTCTCGAGCGGGTCCTCTTCATTGACGTCGCGGAGTTCGAGGAGATCCTTGTGCCGCCAGAGAGCGTTGTCGTCGAGGTTGATCTTGGCGTCGAGCGCGATGGCGCGGCCGTCCTTGGTCAGGACGAACGGGTTGATCTCGGCGAGCGAAGCATCGACGCCGCAGTATGCGCGGGCGAGGGACATCATCGCGGACGCTGCGGCCGAAACCGACGCAGCCGGTATCCCCATCCCGAACGCGAGCTTGCGCGCCTGGAACGGAGCCAGGCCAGCATCCGGCTCGAACGCTTCCTTGAGGATGAGCTCGGGGTTGCGCGCGGCGACTTCTTCAATCTCCATGCCGCCCGCGGCCGACGCCATGAACACTGGCTTGGCCTGCATGCGATCGAGGACTATGCCGAGGTAAAGCTCGCGCTCGATCGGAAGCGTCTCCTCGACGAGCACCTTTCGAACGATGCGGCCTTCCGGCCCTGTCTGGTGCGTGATGAGGCGCATGCCGATCATGTCGCGCGCGACCACCGCGGCTTCGTCGGGGTCCTTCGCTATCTTGACGCCGCCGCCTTTGCCGCGCCCGCCTGCGTGTATCTGGGCCTTGATGACCACGGGCGCGCCGATTTCCTTCGCGGCGGCAGCGGCCTCGGGGGCTGTGCCGGCCACCTGCCCGCGCGGGACAGGCACACCGTAGCGGGCAAGGATGCCTTTTGCTTGATATTCGTGAATTTTCATTTCGCTGAAATGGACGGCAATGCGCCGTTCGGCGCCGTGAATTACTATTCTGCTGTCGTTGGATGCCGGCCGGGAGGCGCCGGGGAGGATCCCGTGCCGGATATGTTAGGATGCTGAGAAGCCGGCGGGCTTCCCGCTCCACACTATATCATGCCGCTTACGCCCTATCTGCATCGTGTTGTCGGCCGGCAGGATCTCTCGGCCGCGGACGCCTACGAAGCCATGTCGGTGATTCTCCGCGGCGATTCCTCTGTGTCGCTCATCACGGCTTTCCTTGTCGCGCTGCGGATGAAAGGCGAGACGGCCAGCGAGATACTCGG
>JBLNBX010000016.1:0-4604 GCA_050260275.1 bacterium | reverse complement strand
AACGTGGCGATTCCGATGCGGGTGCAGGACGCCGCCAGCATCCGCTGCATATATGCTTACGTTCAGCAGGGCACCAGCGACGGCCAGAGCGCGTTCCTCGTGAAGGTGTCGCGCGACGACGGGGCGACGTGGGAGCCGCTCGAATACATGGGCATAGCTCAGTCAATCCCGACGCCCCATCGGAACACCTACGACTGGCTCGTCAAGAACGAGGGCTACGGCAAGCCGGCCGCGCGCCGCCTGCCCTATAACGACTTCGGGATCGTCCTCGCGCAAGCGGTAGCCGCGAGCGGCTCCTCTCAGACTGTCTCGACAGCCTCCTACGGCGCGAACCGGCTGGGCTTCGATGTTGGGGAGTTCGTCCATATCGACTTGGGCGGCCCGAACGAGGAGTATGTGAGGGTGATTGCTGCCGACTCCAATAATCAGACCTTCACGGCGGTGTTTTCGAAGGACCATGCTCTCGGCGAGCGCGTTCGGCCGACCATCTGGCCTACGCCGATTTTGAACGAGGGCGATGATCTCGCGTTCGATATTCTGAGCGTCGCGTCGCCTGATGCGGGTTCGGACCTCACCGTCGTCATTCAAACTTGAAAGGTTCGGTGTGATGTCCGATTAGCCGGACCTTTATGCAAGAGCGATCGGAACTGCTTCCGCCGCAGCGGCTGGCTGTTCGGGGCGAAGATGGAGAGGCGTCAGTCTGGCGGCTACCTGTCTCAGCAGACTCTCGAACTCCCCGTTGGGGTCCATCGCGCAAATTCGGTCGTAGGTCATCCTATTGACGACGGCTCCGTTTAGGCGCCGCTTGGCATTGCTGATCTTGTCGCTTCTGGTTTTCTCATCAAGTTCTTCCCAGCCCTTTGGTGAACCACTCGCTTCGTGCACGGCCCGAGCAACAGCTTCCGGCACACTGCCGTCAGCGGTCACTGTCACGGCAACGTTCATTTCCTCCAAGATGGCATCCGGATGCAAGTAATTCTCGGCTTCTCTTTTGCCCGTCAGCACCGCATACTGATCCGGCCCGAGGCCGTTGATCTCATCGACGTTCCGTTGATACTTGGGCGGAATGTCGGTTCCGCGGTCGTAGATGTGCACCTCTTTGAGGCGCAGGCCTCGGAGATAGCGTCGATCGATCCATTGCTTCAGAGTGGAGCCACCTAGCGGCAAGCACGCGATTCTCGGGTCCGATCCGAGGTCCGGAAGGCCATTGTCGTGGGCATGTATGGTCCGACTTATCGAGGAAAGAAAGTTAACATCGTGCGGCCCTTCGACGCAGACAAGTACCTGGACCCGGGTGTCCGGAATTACGCCCAGGTCGTCGGCAATGCAGTCGTACAGCGTCTCACCATTCGATTCGCCGGAGGCCACAACCACTGAGCCGGTTTCGTCTCTGTAAATGTATCGCAGGCTCTCCACTGGCAGTAGACCGGCCAACCCTGGGACATGCGTGGTTATGAGAGCTTGGCAGTCAGCCGCCTCTGTAAGATCGAGGAACGCCTGGATAATCAGGCGCTGCATATCGGGATGCTGTGATGTCTCGGGCTCCTCAATTGCATAGATGATTCCTTGGCCGCCCTTAGTCTTCTGCTTCCGCTCCGCTTCCGCGCGGAAAAAGTTCAATAGTATTAGACGGCGAACACCACTGCCGCGTTTGTTGATCGGGATCTGGTCATCACTCGTCAGCGTCATTTTGAAGAGCGTGTCCCACTTCGGTTCCGCCTTGAAATGCGGCGCCAACTCACTCGCCAGTGTCTCATCCATCTCGCGAAGTTTCGAGAGAGTTCGGCGCGCGACTTCGGTAACTTTGTCCTTGACCGTTCTCTTGATCTCAGAGATTTCCGGTTCGAGTTCCTTAAGAGCTTCACCGATCGCGAACTTCATGGGATCCTGAACCTCCGAGTCTTCGTCGCGACTGGGGCGGTCTGACTGGAACAGCGCAAACAGAGGAAGCTCCGATCTTAGCTTTGTCCAGATTTGTTTGGCCTCATCGGTCTTTTCAAGCGAGATGAGTCTCTCTGTAAGCTGCAGATCTGATGTGTGAGACCAGATTGCCCTTCTCAGAGACGGATTCGACGATAAGTTAACACCTGCTTCTGTCTTGTCGAGCTTCAGTGCTTCAAAGCGTTTCTTCAATTCGGCATTCTTGAGCAGGAGAAGTTCATCTTTGGGATGATGGGCGAGTGCGAATATCGATTCCTTGACCTTTGTCGCTCCGCAGTCGAATACCTTGTGAATCTCGAGGCAGCCGCGTGCATTCAGGAGGTACTCGTCCTTGAGTGTTGTCGCCGCCGTTTCGTCCAGCACCAAGGCATCCGGTAAATTGTCGAATTCGCACCCGATCATCACTTCTTTGGTGCCGGAACGGATACAAGCGTCCTGGGCATCGACCTTGGTTGCGGCACCATTGAAGAAGATCTCCAGAGCTTCGAGGATTGTCGATTTGCCGACATCGTTCTTTCCTATCAGCGCCGTGAGGTTCCCGACCTGAATTCGCGTTTCATTCTCGTAGCACCTGAAGTTTCGCAGCACGACAGACTTGAGTTTCATGTTCGTTGTTCTATCAGTATCGAAATCGATCCGTTTCCCTCGGGGGCGAAGTATATCAGATCGCTGAGTACGAAACCATCGGAAGTGCCACGCTGCCTCCTGCTCGGTCAGGTCGCTAGGCGCGAAACTCGCTAACCGACACCCTGTGGCAACAGAGCCGCTCTACATTTTTGATCCGCGACACAGCTTTCAGTTGCAGGGCTTTACTGGCCGCGGCGCGACGACCACGCTTCACGACGCGTCCGCGACCGGCGTCTCCATCTCCGGCATTTTTCAGGCCGCTGAGGACTTCGCCGTGCTGGGGATCTGGAACGCCTACGACTACTTCGCGCATCTGCGAACGAAGCACCTGCCGCGGACGGACCTTTCCGGTTTGAAGCTCGAATTCGATATCGAGTACGACCATGCGCTCGACGGCGCGATGCGGCTTGACGCGACAAAGTACCCCTCCGTCTCGTGGGACGCGATGACGTTCGTCTGCGGAGCCGGGGATCTCTACGACGTGAAGCTGCTCGACCACGCCGCTGTCCTCGCCGGTGCCGAAGCGCCCGCCACCGCTCAAGTGGATCTCGCTGCGGAGGCGCCGAAGTTCGGCGTCGACTGGTTCCACGTCTTCTTCCGCGACACGCGCTACACGGTCGCCCACACCGATTGCGTCGTCGAAAGGCAGTTGACGAACGACGTTCCGGGCGGCAGCGAGACGTGGTTCGAGGTCGATTCAGTCGCTGGTCTGCGGGCCGGGGACTGGGTATACATCGAGCGCACCGGCGCGAACGAGGAACTTGTCTTCGTGCTCGAAGCGGACGCGTGGCTCAACCGGCTCCGCGCCAATGTGACGATCAGCCATCCCGCTGGGAGCTACGTGACGCTGCGGGTCGAGGGCTACCATATCGCGCAGAGGCTCGCGGAGCTTATCAACGATCCGACCCTTGATCCGATCGCCGGACGCTATGGCCCGTGCCAGGCAGCGATGATTTCCGCCGAAGGCGGCTCGAACAGCGTCCGCACAGGTCCGGCCGATCCCATTGGTTCCTACCTTCGGCTCTCCTTCTTGTCGAACAGCAACTACGGCAGGCTCGGGAATCTCGACCGGATCTTCGTTTCGTCGGGCCACCAGCCGCTTCAACCGCCCTACCCACGCGGTTACGACCCGCGGCAAGACGTGCAATCGGGCTATTGGCTTCAGGAGAACGCACGATTTTCGGGGGGCGACAACGACAAGGCGTATCGCATCACGCTCGATTTCACCCAGGAGCTTCGTGACAAGCTTGGGCGCGTTGTACCCGTGAACGACTGCCGGAAGATCTATATGGTCTTCGCACCCCGGTGCGAGCCGACCGAACAGGAGCTTGAGGACGGGTGCGGTCTCGCGGCCGGCATCGATGCGGTGGAGACGGTGTGGCAGGTGGACGACTCCTCGAAGCTCTCGGGGGGCCGGTATTTCATCGGCACCGACTCGGCCGAGGAGCGCGTGCGCCTCGTGTCCGTGGACTCCCCCACCCAGATCACCGTCGAGCGCGGTTATGAAGGCTCAGCGCCCGGTGCGTGGCCCGTGGGCATTCGCATGAAGAAGCTCTCCCCGATGAGCGGCTTCGCCTCCGATGTCGAGTGGCGCGCCCGGATTTCCAACATCGCGGTGACCGGCGACGCGACTCTGAAGGTCGGCGGCGGCGCGGAGCGGATCGAGGAGTCCGACAAGCGGTGCGAGTACGTCGGCTATTGGGAGGATTATGCCTATAGGGGCGGTTTCCCGACACAGTGGTGGAGCAAGGGCCACGCGCGCCGCGCCGCGCCGAACGATCCGGGCGACACCAGAAAAGTCGCAATCAGGTATTCCTACCCGCGCCAGCACGCGCTGTACCTCGGGACGTTCCTTGACACGAATTGCGGCAAAATTGGCGTCTCCGTCGATGGTGGGCCGGCGACAACGCACGATCTGTATCTGAACGAGTACGGCGGCACGACGGCGAACCTTAAGCTCCGCGACTCGGTCGCGGCCGGAAACCACACCGTCGAGATCACGGCGCTTTTCGACAGGAACCCGGCGTCGAGCGGGT
>JBLNBX010000015.1:0-3927 GCA_050260275.1 bacterium | reverse complement strand
CGGGCATCACCAGGCCGATGGCCTTGGCGGCGCCGGTCGAGGTCGGAATCATGTTGAGCGCGGCGGCGCGGGCGCGGCGGAGGTCCTTGTGCGGGAAGTCGAGCACGTTCTGGTCGTTCGTATAGCTGTGGATCGTGGTCATCGACCCCTTCAGGATGCCGAACTTCTCGTGCAGAACCTTCACGAACGGCGCCAGACAGTTCGTCGTGCAGGACGCGTTCGAGATGATGTTGTGCTTCGCCTTGTCGTACAGCTTCTCGTTGACGCCGAGGACGATCGTGATGTCTTCATTCTTCGCCGGAGCCGAGATGATGACCTTCTTCACGCTGCCGCGCACGTGCTTGCAGGCCTGCGTGGCGTCGGTGAACTTGCCGGTCGATTCGATAACGACCTGCGCGCCCAGCGAGCTCCAGTCGAGCTCGGCCGGGTCCTTGGTCGCGAACACCTTCAGCTTCTTGCCGTTGATGCTGATCGTGTCGCCGTCGGCCTTCACTTCGGCATCGAGCGGTCCGAGCACCGAGTCGTACTTCAGCAAATGAGCCAGCGTTTTCGTGTCGGTAAGGTCGTTTACCGCAACAAATTCCACGGCCGGATCATTCATGCCCGCGCGAACGACATTGCGCCCGATGCGGCCGAAACCATTAATTGCGACTTTGACTGCCATAGGTATCTCCTAACTCTCAGAGGGATCTCAGGGCAAATAACCTTTTATGATATCAAAATGGGCCCGTGGGCCGTTAGACGTGCGAGGCGCGGCTATCGCGGAGCCTCGACCGGCTGCGCCTCGGTCCCCAGCCCCGCGTACGTCTCTTTGACCCGGACGACTTTATTGACGCGAAACGTCACGAACGTGATCTTCCCGGGCGCCGCCCCGTAGATCCAGTCTTCTTCTTCCTCGCCGTCCTTGGTCTCGCGCACTTTCCGCACGGGCCGGCCCAGCGCGAGCAGCACCTGTTCGCGGTCCATGCCCTCCATGGCGCGCTTCTCCTTCACGGCTTCCCGGATCTCAGGCGGCAGGCTCTCCACGTATGTCTCTGTAGCGGTGCGCTTTTCGAAATCGAGAACCGGCTGGAGCACCTTCTTGATCGCAGCCGCCGAGATGGGCTCGATGGGCTTGTCGAACACCAGCGCGAGCGACGTCCCGCCCGGCGCGTTCGACTGCCCGGGCTGCGAAATCGGCGCGGTCTGCGACCCCACGCCGACCTGGATGCGCTGATACCACTTTCCCCGCCCGCTGTTGAACCCCCCGTTGATCTGGAAGACGATCTTGTCGCCCTCGATCTCGATGCGGCTGATCTGGACCAGGTCGCCCGTCCGCGCCGCGGGACCGTATTGCCGCGCCGCCTCGTCCCAGGCCGCCTTGTCGTACTTGCCGGCCGTATCGACGGTCAGGGTCTTCTTCGACCGCGGCAGCCCGATCTTTGCGGTCGCGTACTCGGCGGTCAGGCCGCGAATCAGCTCGACCCGCTGTTGATCGGTCAGCTTGAGCTCCGCCGCCTGGACGGATGCCGAAGCCGCCGCCAGCAACGCTACCGGCAGGGCCCACCGCATGAAAACTACTCCTGTTCCCACGAATCTCGCAACAGGTAGGGAGTCTGCCGCCGCACGGGGGCTTTCCATATCAACCACACCAGCAGTCCCACAACCACCAAGCTCGTCAGCGGACTCGCCTCGGGTCCGTACGCGCCGCCCCCCAGCCATTCCAGGCCGGGCTGCCAGCGCATCACGCAACCCGTCACATTCATTGTAAAGCCGCTGAGGTTCACCCCGAGCAGCGGCAGCACCCAGTTCCAGCCGAGATGCAGGCCGATCGGAAGCCATAGGTCGCCGCTGCGCCAGAACGCGACGCCGAAAACGAGCCCCCACAGCGCGGTGTTCGCCAGCGCGAGCGGCGTAACGTTCGCGTTCCCGGCGTGCAGCAGCGCGAAGACGATGCTCATGGGCAGGATGGTGGCGAACGGCCCAAGCGCGCCTATCAGGATCTGGAAAACGTAGCCGTGGAACAGCATTTCCTCGCCGATCGCGCCGAAAATCAGCAGCGAAAGCAGAAAAATCCCGCTCGACCAGCCAGCCGAGCCGGGCGCGCGCTCGATGCGCGCCGCGCCTTCGACCACCGGCCCCAGAATCACGAAAAGCGCCGAAACGATGCCGCCCGCCAGTCCCAGCAGCAGGTTGCGGACCGAGGCCGAATTCCATCCCAGGCCGATTCCTATCAGGTTGCCGTGCTCCCAAATGCGCATGGCGAGCGCATTGGCGACGGCCGCCGCGGCGAAAGTCCCGAGCGTGCCCGCGATGAGATGCCCGAAAACCTGGAGAGCGCTGCCGAAAATGAGCAGGCCCGCAATTGCCAGGAAGACAAACACCACGACCCGGAGAATGACGGTGAGCGCCTTCGCGTTGGGTTTGATCACTCGATCTCGATCAGCACTTGTCCCGGTTTCACCGCGTCTCCCGGCGCAACCTGGACGGTCTTGATGATGCCCGCGGCCTGCGAGAAGATCCTCGTTTCCATCTTCATCGCTTCGAGAACCAGTAGCAAATCGTTCTTCTGAATCGACTGCCCCGGCGTCACCGCGATCGACGACACCACGCCCGCCAAAGGACTCCGGCAGGTGTGATCGTCGCTTTTGAGCACCGCTTTGCCGCGGCTGTAAGGCGGAGGGGGCGGCTTGATCGCGCGCGGGACGATGGGCTGCGCCGGCTCGGGCGCCGGCGACTCATCGACTACCTCCACCTCGACGTCGTATGTCTTGCCTTCGAGCGTAATTCTCAGCTTCACTTCTTGTTCGCTCCCGGGTGCTGTTTCGCGGGCAGGCGTCCCACGCCCTCTCTTCCGGGCCGGGCGTGCGAGGTATGGATCGCGAGGCGTCCCGTCCGCGCCCACGCGTTCTGCGCGGGCTCTATGCCGGCAATCGACGCGTTCTCTCCGCACACCGCCGCGACCGCCGCGGCGATCAGGGCCAGGTGGTGGCTGGGGATCTCAGTCGTTTTCGACATATTTCTACAACGGGATCAGGCCGTGCTTCTTCTGCGGCCGCCAGTCGCGCTTGCTCTGTAGCGATTCGAGCGCCGCGGCCAGGTATGGGCGCGTCTGGGCTGGCTCGATGATATCATCTACAAGCCGCCGCGCCGCCGAAACGTATGGCGTCGAGAACGTGTTGCGGTATTCGGCGACCACTTCCGCCTTCTTGGCTGCCTTGTCCGGAGCCGCGTTGATCTCGCGCTTGAAAACGACTTCGGCCGCGCTCTCGGCGCCCATGACCGCGATTTCGGCCGAGGGCCAAGCGACCACGCGGTCCGCCCCCAGGTCCTTCGCGCACATGGCGATGTAGCCTCCGCCGTAGGCTTTCCGCACCACCACGGTGATCTTCGGCACCGTCGCGGCCGAATACGCGAACAGGATCTTCGCGCCGTGGCGGATGATGCCCCCGTATTCCTGCTCCACGCCCGGCAGGAAGCCCGGTACGTCCACGAAGGTCACCAGCGGAATGTTGAACGCGTTGCAGAAGCGGATAAACCGAGCGCATTTGTCCGACGCGTTGATGTCGAGCGCCCCGGCGAGCACCGCGGGCTGGTTCGCGATGATCCCGACCGTGCGGCCCACAATGCGCCCGAAGCCGATGATCACGTTGGTGGCGAACTCTTCCTGCACTTCGAGGAAATCCTGGCGGTCTACGACTCGCAGGATCACCTCGTGCATGTCGTAGCTGGCTTTGGGCTGCTCGGGCACGACCGAGTTCAGCGCCTCGTCCGGAAGCGCGGCCTCGGGATTCACCCCGCGCGGCGGGTCTTCGACGTTGTTCGCCGGCAGGAAGCTCAGCAGGCGCTTGCAGATCTGGATTGCGTGCACGTCGTTCTCGGCCACGAAGTGCACCACGCCGGAGTAGCTCATCTGGGCGAACGGCCCGCCGAGCTCGTCGGCGGTCA
>JBLNBX010000014.1:0-6127 GCA_050260275.1 bacterium | reverse complement strand
CTGCCAAAACCCCTCCTGGCGGCAGTGTCCCTTGGGAGGTATACTTGACCCGGTGCCCCGTGCTGTCCGGTTGGATTGGCATCGCACGTGCTCTTGGGTTGTATGATGAGTCAGCATATTGAGCCGTTCGCTCTTCAGTTGTTCAAGAGACACAGAAACGGCGAATCCGTCGAGGCGCTATCGCTCGGGTTGGGAATTCCGGAGGACCGGATCAGGCAGCGCCTGCGCGTTGCGGCGATGCTTTACGAACGCCAGGCCGCGCACGACAACCTGCTGGTCATGGCAGGTGAGATTGACAATCCCGGCTGCGCCTGAGCAGGCGCCCGGGCCGCGCGGGATGTGTGTCCCGAAACCAGCACCGCCCGTTCCATAATTCCATGCAGGTTCGCCCCGAAACGCCCCAGGACTATGCCGCCATTGCGCGCCTGCACGCGCGCGCGTTCGGCAATCGCGCAGCCGAGGCCGCTGTTGTAGCGCTGCGGCGGCAAAGCGCGCAGTACGATCCGGAGCTATCGCTCGTTGCGGAGGAAGGTGGCGTCATCGTGGGACACGCTTTTTTCCTCCCATGCACCATCCGGCTGCTGGGCGAGGACGTGCGCGCCGTAAACCTCGCGCCCCTAGCCGTCGCACCGGAAAGGCAGCGGCAGCGCATCGGCTCGGCGCTCGTTTCGGAAGGGCACGCCACGGCGGCCCGCAAGAACTACGCCGTAAGCATGGTGCTCGGCGATCCGGCGTATTACTCGCGGCTGGGCTACCGGCCGGCAGCGTTCGGGTCGGCTTTCGCGGAGGTGACCGGCGTTCCGCAACCGTGCTGTGGGCTCCACCGCCGCGCCGTGGACAGCGCGGATGCAGCGGCGCTAAACGCGCTGTGGCGAATTGAAGATTGCAACGTTGATTTTTCGATCGAACCGGGCGAAGACCTGGTAGAGTGGCTGAGCCCGAACCCCGCAATACAGGCGAGTGTTTACACCTGCGCGGGCGAGGTGGTGGGCTACACGCGCGTCCACACGGCGGAAAAGGACAGCCCGCGCGCGTTTTTTGCCCGCGACGCCCGAGCGGCGGCGAGCATCGCGCACGCGCTGGCGCAGAACGCCGGGACGGCGAAGCTGCTGCTGCCGCTGCACCCGTATTCGCGCTCCGCGCAGGCGTTTCCAGCCACGTGCACCGCCTGGGAGGCCGGTATGGCGCGAAGCCTGGCCCCATCCCCCTTCGACGAGTACTACGCGAAGGTCAAGGAAGGCTGCCGCATCCCCGGCCGGCCCATCTGGCCCGTCTGCTTCGACGTGGCCTGAGCCGGGTCCCGCCGCCAATCTCCGTTACTATACGTCCCGAGCGGATTTATACCAGAGTTGCCGCAGGAGAGAATGACCCCGGCGGTGATGGTAAGGGGCACTCCCGCATTGTGGCGGCGGTTCAGTTCGCGCCTTCCTCCGGAGCCAAAGCTGCAACGGCTGCGGTTACTACCGGATCGATTCCTGCCTCGATCTGATCGCCGCGCTCGACGCCGTAGTATTGCATGGCGAGCTCGACGTGAAGCCGGCCGCGAATCCACTCGCGCTCGCGCGACCACTCGGCCAGTCCGGGCCGGATGCTCCTCTCCGACAGGTACACCTGAAACTCATCGAGCATTTCGCCGGTGATCTCTAACCCGGCGGGCGCGGGATGCGAGCGCGCGTAGTCGGCCGCGAAGGTGGTGAAGACGCCGCTCCCCAGCATCACCATCCGGAAGCGGGTGAGCGGCTCGGGGTAGACTTCACGGTCCGGCTGAATTCCGCCGCCGCCGCGCAGCAGCCGCCCGGAGTCGCTGCGGTACTCGGAGGCCTCATCGGCGCGCCCGGCAATTGCGCCCTGATCGATGCGCCCACCGCTGAGAGGGCGCTGGATTGAGCGCCCGCTTGGCGTGTAGTAGTACGCGGTGGTGAGGGCCAGGCCCGCGCCGTCGGACAGTGGGTACACGGTCTCCACCAAGCCCTTCCCGAAACTGGGCGCGCCGACAATCACGGCGCGGTCGTGATCCTGCAGCGCCCCGGCGACGATCTCCGCGGCGCTGGCGCTCTTTTCGTTGATGAGCACGGCAAGCGGGAACGTGTACGGCTCGGCGCCTTCGGGCACAACCTGCTCCTGCGAGGGCACGGAGCGGCCACGCGCGGTTATCAGAAGCTGCTTGGGCCGAAGGAAGAGCGATGCGGTATGGAGCGCTGCGCCAACTATCCCACCGGGATTGTCCCTGAGGTCGAGCACAAGACCCCGCAGCGACGCTCCGCCGAGATTCTCGATGGCGTCCTGAAGCTGCTTTCCGGTCTCCATGTCGAAACTGGTGGCACGAATGTAGGCGATGCCGGGCCGCAGCATGAACGCGCGGTCGACGCTAGGCGCCTGCATCTCCTCGGGCGTAAGCAGGAAGCGGAGGATTGCGGAGTTGCCAGGGCGGCGCACGTCGATGTGCGCCTGCTGGCGCCGCGCCTGCTCGAGCAGGCCGACAAGTTGATCGAGGCTGAGCGTCGCGAGCGAGTAGCCATTTATGGCGACGATCTCGTCGCCAGGCGAGAGCCCCGATTTCGCTGCCGGCGTGCCCGGAAGCGCCTGGAGCACGATCACGCGCCCCGGCATAACGGACACCACGCTGCCAAAACCCTTACGGGTGGAATTCTCCAGTTCTCTCAACTGCTCGAACTGGTGCGAGTCGAAGAACACCGAGTGGGGATCGAGCCCGCGAAGCATGCCCGGTATCGCGCCCCCGTAGATGGCCCGTTCCGGGTCAACCGGGTCGGCGGACATGCGTTCGACGACGGCATATACATCGATAAACCGTTTGAGTTCCCGCTCGACCTCGTTCGGCTCGCCCTCGGCCTGAGCGGCGAGCAGGCAGAGCGCAGGCAGCACTGCAAGCAGCATTCAGATTCAGTGTAATTGACGGCGGGCGCGCGCTTCGGAAACTAGCGCCGCAGCACGGCGTTGCCAGGGTCGAGAGCGACGCTCACGGGTTTCTGCCGCACGGTCACGCTGAATGTCACGGGGTCGCTGGAACTGCGCACCCAGACCACGACTGGCTTGCCCTTGGCCAGTTGTATCTCCACCGGCACGTAAGCGCTGAACTCCTTATCGACTCCCGTTTGCGTGACAGTTCCGCTCACACGGTATGCCGGGCCGGAACCCCTGACGGTGTGTTCCAGCTTGAGCGAGGGCACTCCGGTGGAGTATACGAACTGCTCGAAAAACACTTCGAGGTCCGGATCCGGCGATTTCGGGGGCAGGAACTCAGCCGCCAGGCGGCGGAACTCTTCCGTGGAGATGCCCTTGTACTGGTACCGCTTCCGCAGTTGGCCGAGCATGTTGAAGAACCTGTCGTCACCCATCCTGCGCCTGAGCATGTGCAGTATCCAGGAGCCTTTTTCGTAGGTGATCAGCCTCCACGCATCCGGGGTGTGCGAGCTTTCGAGGCGCAAGCCCCATACGATCGGACCGGCCGATTCGATCGTCGCGCCGGACTCGGTCTTCGTCAGAAGGTCCTCGCGATAGGAGGACAGCACGGCATCGAGCGCCTGCGCGCCTTTGCGCTTCTCCAGGTACAGCAGCGCAGAGTAGTTCGCCAGCGCTTCCATCAGCCAGTCGCCTTCGGTCTCGGCCGAGGTGATGAGATTGCCCCACCACTGGTGCGCCGTTTCGTGCGCCGTGAGGATCTCGTCGAAGAAAATGCTGGCGGCATCGTTGCGCAAGGCATGCGGGCGGTCGGCGGCGTCCAGGTACGCGAGGGTAGAAAGGTAGATCAGGCCGGGAAAGCCCTGGCCGAAGTTGCCGGGAATAGGCGACACGGTCAACTGCTTCAGCACCGGGGGGCCGAACGCTCCGGCCATGAACTCTAGCGCGCCGGCGATCTCCGAGCCCAGCCGCTCGAGCCGCGCGCTTGGGCGCGGTCCGCCCTCGATCACCGGCTCCAGGTCCACCGTCCAGCGCGGCGAAACCGGGTCCGCTCCGCGATGCTTGACGGCTGGCGCTTGGCGTCGCGGCGCTAGCGCCGTCTCGAGCGTCCGGTTGGCGTACACGTCCACGGCGTAGTCGCCGCGAAGCACTCCATGATGCTCGTAACGGCCCAGGTTGAAGCCCACCAGCCGCAAGGGAATATCGGCGCGGTACCGCGCCACGCGCCATTGCCCGTCCTCGATGGCCTCGTCCAGGCGGCCCGTAGCCACCAGGTCCAGATCGGCGGGATACCGGAACATCAGTTCGAAGCGCGAGAACTGGCAGTACCGGTTTGGATACCACGCGCCGCGAGCGCCCACAAAGTAGACGCCGTTGCCCGCGTCGCTTACTACGTTGCCCTCGTGCCGGAACTCGATAGCGTACTCGCGCCCGGGCTGGAGCGTCTTATTCGGAACCACGAGAAACGTCTCGTTAGCCGAGCCGCGGATCAGGTTCGAGCGCATAGACTCCGGCTGGAGTACCTCTACCGGCTCGCCGTCCAGTGTCGCCCCTGTGATACGCATCTGCGGAGAGATGTCGAAGGTGAGCGAATGCTTTCCCTCCAGTCCCGGCTTCACTGTGGCGCGAGTGATGACGCGCATGTTGAAAGCGGGGTCGATCTCCGCCTCGATGTTGTAGGAGAGGATAGTTACGTCGGCCGAAGGCACGGTGCGCCTTCCGTTCCGGAACTCGCGCGATGCGAAGCGCGTCCAGACGTCGAAGTAACGCTGCTGCCCCCGCGACGTTGCGCGCCCGACGGTGATCTGTTCGGCAGCTCGCGGATCGTACATGACATCGAAGTTGCCGGCCGTGCGTCCAGCTACGGCTGCATAGAACAGGCCGAAGGCGGCGCGATTGTCGCCGAGCAGATCGTGGAGCAGGCGGACCTGGAAACCGCGCGCGAAGTTCCGAACCACGGGATTCCACCGCTCGGCCATCTCGGCGCCGCGGTCCGGCGCGTGGCGCGGCTCGCCCGCGGCGGCTATGGCCCGCTGCAGCTCCGCGGCGGTGTCGTCGGAGAACACCATGACGGTCTCTTGAAAGTGCTCGTTGAGGTTCGGCGTCTTCGCGTAAAAGGAGAGCGACATCCGCTCCGCTCGCGTGGGCGGAAGCAGCAGCAGTTCGGCATCTCCGCCCTCCTCGGCGGCGATGAAAACCGCCGAGAGGCGCACGCCTTCGACCGGTTGGCCGAAGATGATATACCCGTCGTTGAAGTAAAAGCGGAGGTCGCCGCGGATGAGGGGAAGATCCCTGACGCGCACACACGTCTGCGGATCGAGACCGGCGTCCACAAGACGGGCCGCCAGGTCGGCGGTCCTTCCGGCTCCCAGGAGTCCGGACGCGGCTACCAGCAGCGCGAGGGCAACGCGCATAGTCCCTTAACAGTCTACTCTGGGCGGGGTGTACCGCCGTGAACGGCAATCAGCCGCAGCGAAGCGATTACTGGCGCAACCTTGGCGCCAACGACAGGCATGCAAAACTACTCGTAGCGAAGGGCCTCTACCGGGTCCAGGCTGGCGGCTTTGGCGGCAGGCCAGATGCCGAAGAACAGCCCCACTCCAGTGGACGTGGTAACGCCCAGAACTGCCGCCCAAAGCGGCACGGCCGTAGGCACGCTGGGGAATAGCAGCCTGGACGCGAGGGAAATCGTGTAGCCCAGCATCAGGCCGAGCAGACCGCCAAGGGCGGTGAGCACGACAGCCTCCGTCAGAAACTGGCTCACGATGTCGAACCGTTTCGCCCCGACGGCCTTGCGTATGCCTATCTCGCGCGTGCGCTCGGTAACCGAGACCAGCATGATATTCATGACACCGACGCCGCCCACCAGCAGTCCTATGGAGCTGAGGACTACCATGACGATGGCCGTGATGGCCATCATGTTCCGGAAATCCTCCACCAACTGCTCGGCGGTGGTCATGTAAAAGTTGTCGGGCTCGCTCGGCTTGAGCCGCCGCTGCTGCCGCAGGATGGCGCGCGCTTCGTCCATAGCCGCGGCGAGCTTGCCTTCCTTGGCGACGATGATCAGCATGTTCTCCTTGGCGTTGGGGAACATCTTCTTCATCGTGAAGTAAGGCAGCAGGACGCGGCGGTCCTCCTGGCCCGGGAGCGAGGCGGCCGCGCGCTGCATGACGCCCACGATCCGGAAATGGTGGCCGTCGACTTCGAT
>JBLNBX010000013.1:0-5625 GCA_050260275.1 bacterium | reverse complement strand
AACTTGAAACCGAGGCGGCCAATTTCCTCGCGTTGCAGCGGAAAGTGCCTGTTCCCGCCCGCGGTGTGCGTTTCCGGCTCCTCGACGCCGAAAACCACCAACGCCACGGAGATCACCGCCGGCAACACAGCGATCCAAAACACGAACCGAAAGTTGTTACCGGAAAGCGCCATAAACGCCATCGCCAACGCAGGCCCGGCAAATGCCCCGATCGTGTCCATGGACTGGCGGACGCCGTAGGCGGCGCCTCGCATTGACCCCGGCGTCAAATCGGCCACCAAGGCATCTCGGGGCGCGCCGCGAATCCCTTTGCCGATGCGGTCAAGAAAGCGGGCGGTGAACACGGCGCCCACGCCGGTCGCCAGGGGAAACAGGGGCTTGGTCAGCGCGGCCAAGCCATAACCCAAGAGCACTAGGGGCTTACGCTTGCCGAACCAGTCGCTAGCCACACCGGCGAAGATCTTCGTGATTGCCGCCGTGGACTCCGCGATGCCCTCGATGAGTCCCACACTCAGGGTACTCAAGCCCAACGAATACCGGTAGCAAGCTGTGAATCATCTCCGAAGAGACATCCATGAACATGCTGACGAGCCCCAGCGCAATCACTCCCCGCGGGAGTGCTCGGTTTGTTGTTTTACCCATGGTCCTAACTCTGGGTCAACGGCGCCTACAGACAAGGGAAAGCCTTATTGTAGGTCGGCTGAACCGAAGTCGCCGATGCTGAGACTGCCCAGACCGGCGCGGTTAGGTGCCGCTTCAGGTGCGGCGGTTCATGCCCCCCGGCCTCTGTCGGCCGCAAGCAGCTGTCATCGGGCCGATTCGATGAGCTCGATGGGCCCGGCGGTCGAGGAACTCGCCACCGGGCGATAAGGTGACCAGAACTGCCCGAGCTTGTGGGTTCAGCGACACCGACGACCGTGGCTCGATGCGTTCGTCCGCTCGCCAAACCTTCCATTTTCGGAGACACGACCCTGCGGCTGACACCCGTCGGTCACTGGTCCGGCCGAATCAGCCGCTCACCGACACGACACGCGGCGCATCGGCTGCATTCGGATCTTAGGTGGCGTTTCGTGTTTCGCCGTGATGTCGTCGCACGTCGTAACACAGCGCCACTATGCCGCTCTTGTAGGCTTTTACCTCTGTCAGGTGGAGGGCCATATCTTTGTCGAGCTTCTCGAAGAAGGGTATCCCATCGCCAATCAAAATCGGCAGGATCGAATACCGAACTTCGTCGGCTAGCCCGAGACGAAGGCAGTCGCCGGACACCGCACCGCCTCCGACGAACCAGATGGTATGAAACGTGGACCGCAGGCGCCCATTCACGAACTGCGCAAGGTCGCCTGAGTAGAACTCGACGGTATCCCGACGTCGCGGTAAATCGCGACTGGTGAGAACGAAGGTCGGCTTATCACCGTACGACCACCCCAACCCTTTGGCCTCAAAACCAAGCGCGGTCTCATAAGTTCGCGATCCCATGACGTAGCAGTCGATCGTCTTGAGGAACGCCTGAACGAATCCTGGCTCTAGGCTCTCACCGCCAACGAACTCGTCTGACGTCTCGATCCAGTCGACGCGCCCGTCTTTTCGAGCAATGAAGCCGTCGAGGCTCGCCGCCATGTGAATCGTGACGCGAGAGTCGGTGTTCGCCATCGTGTCGCCCTGTCGTCGAACGTCTTGGGTCGGAGTACTACTCGGCCCTGCGGGCCGCTTGAGGCTGCCGAGCCAGTTTCAAGCCAGCGGCAACATCGGCGCGTCGGCGACCGCGACTCCAAGTCTAGCGGATGATAGCGCCGGTGGTTCGATGCGGCCCGCCCGGAAGTGGTGTGAACGATTGGCTGCGGGAGCCCAACCGCCACTGCGCGTAGGCAAGCTGCCTGAGCCGGAATCCACCACGATTTCTTCTGACGAGCCAACATCAGTAAAATCCATACCTTTGCGCGAACCAGTTCTTCACCACTTGAGCCAGCGCAACGTACGAAATGAGTATGAGCACAAGCCATCCGAAGTAGGCGAATGGCAACGGGCCAAGTTCCAGAGCCCTGCCAAAGGCGGTGAACGGAATAACCAGGCCGGCAAGCATAACCGCCGACGTGAAGAGCGCAAGGGGCAATGAGGCGCGGCTACCAACGAACGGAATCTTGCGTGTCCGGATGATATGTACGATCAACGTCTGCGACAACAAGCCCTCAACGAACCAGCCCGACTGGAACAGCGACTGCCCGGCGGGAGTCCTCGCGCCGAAGAAGAACCACATCAGGCAGAATGTCGCATAGTCGAAAATGGATGAGATGGGGCCGAAACATAGCACGAACCGCATGATTGCGTTCACATCCCATCTGCGCGGCTTCTGCAGATATTCCTCGTCCACATGGTCGAATGGAATTCCGATCTGCGAGAAATCGTACAGCAGGTTCTGCACCAGCAATTGCACCGGCTGCATGGGCAGGAACGGCAGCCAGGCGCTGGCGCCCAGCACGCTGAACATGTTCCCGAAGTTCGAACTGGTGCCCATGCGGATGTACTTCAGGATGTTGCCGAACGTGCGCCGGCCTTCGAGCACTCCCTCTTCGAGCACCATCAGGCTTTTTTCGAGCAGGATGATGTCAGCCGATTCCTTGGCGATGTCCACCGCGCTGTTCACCGAGATGCCGATGTCAGCTTCGCGCAGGGCCGGAGCGTCGTTGATCCCATCCCCGAGGAATCCCACAACGCGTCCGCGCGCTTTGAGCGCCTTGATGATCCTGGCTTTCTGGACCGGCGACACCTTTGCGAAAACGGTGGTGGCTTCGGCTATCCCGGCAAGCGTCTCATCATCCAGGCGGTCGATTTCGTGGCCGAGCACGATTCGACCGGCGTCTACACCCACGTCCGCGCAGATCCGACTCGTGACGACCTCGTTGTCGCCGGTGAGAATCTTGACTGACACGCCGTGCTCTTGCAGCGCGCGAATGGCCGGAGCAGCGGACTCTTTCGGCGGATCGAGAAACGCCATAAAGCCGGCAAGAATCAGTTCCCGTTCGTCGGCGACCGAATAGGTGCCCTTGCCGGGCTCGAACTTCCGATAGGCGACCGCAATGACCCGGAACCCCTCTTCGTTGAGATCGCGAGCCATCTTGAGGGCGCCTTCGCGAACATCGTCCTGAAGCGGCACAAATTGGCGATCGACGTCCACCAGGCTCGCGATGCGAAGCATTTCCTCTACCGCGCCCTTCGTGACCAGCATTTCCTCGCCCCTGGGGGTTTCAACGATCACCGACATGCGCCGCCTGCCGAAGTCAAAAGGGATTTCATCGACCAGCCGGTAGTCTGTCGCGACCTGCAGCCCTTCCGCAATTTCGGCATGCTGGAGGACCGCCACATCGAGGAGATTCCTCAGCCCGGTCTGATAGTAGCTGTTCAGGTAGGCAAGCTGGAGCACCTTCTCGGAATCGCGGCCCTGGGCATCCAGGTGCCGTTCGAGAACGACGCGATCCTGAGTCAATGTCCCGGTCTTGTCGGAACACAGCACGTCCATCGCACCAAAGTTCTGGATGGAATGCAGCCGTTTGACGATCACTTTTTTTCGCGACATGTTCACCGCGCCGCGAGCCAGATTCGCCGTCACAATCATCGGCAGCATCTCCGGCGTCAGGCCGACCGCAACCGAGAGTGCGAAGAAGAACGCCTGCGTCCAGTCGCCCTTTGTGAACCCATTGATCAGAAAAACAACCGGGACCATGACCAGCGTGAACCGGATCAGCAGCCGGCTGACTCGGCTCACCCCACGGTCGAATTCCGTCTCCACCCGCCGGCCGGTCACCTGCCGCGCCAGCGAGCCGAGATACGTTCCCGTTCCGGTTTCCACTACCAGGCCGGTGCCCGTGCCGCTGATCACGTTGGTTCCCATAAAGCAGAGCTTGGGATGATCCAATAGACTCAGTGCTTCGCGAGTGTCGCCGTTGGCGAATTTCTCGATTGGGAGCGATTCGCCGGTGAGTGCGGATTGGCTGACAAAGAGATCTTTCGCCGTAAGCAGCCGGAGATCGGCGGGGATCATATCGCCGGCCGAGACATGCACGACGTCTCCAGGGACGAGTTCCTCGACCGCGATTTCCGATTTGACACCGGCGCGCGTGACCGTCGCCGTCGTCTGCACCATTTCCTTGAGTTTTTCGGCTGCTGCGCTCGACCGGTACTCCTGCGTGAGCCGCAAGACGGCGCTAACCAGCACCATCGTCGCAATGATGATCGCGGCCTCAAAATCGCGGGTCAGGGCGGCGACCACGGCGAGCGCGAGCAACAGCAGGATGAATGCGTTGTTCAAGGCGTGCAGGAGGTGGAACCACCAGCCTTTCGCCTTCTCGTGGACGACCGTATTGAAGCCGTGCTCGTCAAGCCGGCTCTTCACTGCGTCGGGGCTGAGCCCGTCCGGCGCGGACCCGTATTCCTCGAGCACCCGGTGAATGTCCGCGTGCAAGGCCCTCTGCTGAATCCCGTCCTGTGCCTTGACACCTCTCTTGTTGTTTCCCTTTTCCACGAGCAGGTTGAGCATTGTGATGCATCTCCTTTCCCGTGGCTGCAATTCGGCGATGAGTTGTGCGCGACGTGCCCGCCGTATGCGCAGACGGCTGCCTTCAGCGCAGGAACAGCCTGCGCGCAGGACGGCCGCTGCACACGCGGAAAGCCGTGCGAACAATCAAGCTGGAATGAGAGTTGGGTGCGGCGGGCCACCGCGCGGCGTCTTCGATCCGCCGCGTGGGACCAGCCTCAGAGCCCTAGAGAAGGAGGGCCAGGAGAGCCGGATCAGCACACGCGACTGGAGAAGCAGACGCCGGCAGTGAGCCCACCCGCAACGGCGGCTCATCCCGCTTAGTCATCGAACTACTGCCACCAGTCGTTTCCATATCTGCTTTTTAGGAGCCTTTGCGCTCCTCTGCCAGAATAAGCCACAGGCCCGCGCCGGTCAAGATTAAAGCGCGTTTTCAAGCCAATTCTGCAGCAGTACAAAAAGGGCCACTGCGCCGTGAGTCGCTGTTGACTTTGGTGCGCATGGTGCTTAAGCAAAAGGGCGACCCAACACCTTCTTCAAACCGCAGGCTCGGCCTCAGTCGTGGACAACCACCGGCCGCGCGAGCCCAGCACAAGACAGGCGAAGAGTTCCTCAATTCGTGACACCTTTGTCGGGTTCAACCCGAGACGGTCTCACTGTGAAGCAGATCTGCACGCGACGCCATGGTCTCCAGACATTGGGTGCCGCCACATCACCCTGGTTGCCGGCGGTCGGACGACTCGACGCGCCTACTGTATTGCGAAGGCCGCCAAGTACAAGTTGGCGTCGGCGAGGCGGTCTGCGTGTTGCGGACTGTGCCAAAACTGAACCGAAGCCCGCGCTGCTGGCTGCCCTGGGGTTGCCTTCGAGCGAAAAGCAGATTCCCCAAGTTGTTGTTTTTGTTGAGAATCAAAAATGCTCGAAAGAGTTGTCGGAAGCCATCTAGCTGCGCGATCCGCGGGAGGAAGGCAGCCGGGGGTTCCCGAGTCGCACTGACGAACCCCTCACTGATGGAGAAGCCGGCTGGCGCTCGATCGGCGGTATGCTGTTCCTCTAATGGCGCTATTTGATCGGCGGCTTGAGGAGATCGGCGAGGC
>JBLNBX010000012.1:0-9208 GCA_050260275.1 bacterium | reverse complement strand
TGACGTCGCGCGTCGTGCCGGGGATCTCGGTGACGATGGCGCGCTCGCGGTCGAGCAGGCGGTTGAAAAGGCTGCTTTTGCCGGCGTTCGGGCGGCCGACGATCGCCAGCGCCAGCCCGTCGTGGACCACCTTGCCCCACGCAAAGCTCGCGGCAAGGCGTTCCAGCGCCTCCGCGATGGGCTCCAGCCGCGCGGCGATCTCGTCATCGCTCGCAACCGGCACGTCGTCGTCCGCGAAATCGATGCCGGCCTCGAGCAGCGAGATTAGTTCCGTGAGCTTCTCTTTGACGGGCGCGATGCGGCGGGAAACGGAACCGTCCGCCTGTGCCGCGGCCACGCGCGCCTGGTAGAGCGTCGTCGCGTCGATGAGGTCGCGCACCGCCTCGGCCTGCGGCAGATCCAGGCGGCCGTTCAGAAACGCGCGCAGCGTGAACTCGCCGGGCTCGGCCGGCCTCGCACCGTTCGCGCACGCTGCGGCAACGGCGTGCCTCAGCACCACGGGCGAGCCGTGGCAGGAAATCTCGACAACATCTTCGGCGGTGTAGGAACGGGGACTCTCGAAGAAGGTGACGACAACAGTGTCGATAGGCTCGCCATCGGGCCCGGCAAGCGCGGCCATGCACGCGCGCCTGGGTTGCCACGCGGGAGGACGCCGGAATACGAGTATTCTCTCGGCTACGCAGCGGGCGGCGCTGCCCGAGATGCGCACCACGCCTAAGCCGCCGCGGCCGGGCGGGGTGGCGATGGCGGCGATGGTGTCCTTCGGGTTCAGCGGCGTCGGGCACGCGAAGCGGCGGCCGCTGTGGCCGCCTGCGGCTGGGCCGGCATTCCGGCCGGGTAGATCACAACCTGCCGGTGCGGGCCGATGCCAGAACTCTCGCTCCGCACCGCGGGGAAGTCGCGCAGGGCGAGGTGTATAATGCGCCGCTCGCGGCTGTTCATCGGGTTGAAGCGGAAGGGCACGCCCGAGCGCTGGACCTTCTCGGCCGCGGTCAGCGCGCTCAAGCGCAGCTCCTCTATGCGCAGCATGCGGTAGTCGTTCGCGTCAAAGCACAGCAGCGAATGGTGCTCGGGCGGCATGCGCAGCATTTCCATGGTCAGGTGTTCGAGGGCCAGCAGCAGCTCGGCTTTGTTGGCCAGCAGCAGTTCCACATCGGGTCCGGAAAAGCGCACGACGATGTCGGGGTTCTCGAAATCCGGATGGCGCGTCTCGCCCTCGCGGATATCGAACTTCAGCCTCAGTCCCGCGCGATCGAGAACCGTCTTCAGGAACGATTCGATGCGCGGCCCGACTTCGGCCCTCGTGTACTTCCTTTGGCTCACTTTCTGCTCCCGGTTCTACGTTTTTGCGGCCCGGCAACCGCCGCCGCCGGAGCTGGCTGCGGCTGGGCCACGGCCCCCACGCCCATGATCTTGTTCATTGCGAACTGTATCGCAACTCCGACCAGATTGCTCGTAAACCAGTAGAGCACCAGCCCGCTGGCCGCCTTCATGAACATGAACCCGAATATCAGCGGCATGAACAACAACATGCGCTGCTGCGCCGGGTCTCCGCTAGGGTTCGGCGTCATCTTCTGCTGCGCATACTGCGCCACCACCATGGCGATAGGCAGTATGTAGAGCGGATCGAAGTGCGACAGGTCCTTGATCCACAGCCAGTCCGCGCCGCGCAGTTCGATCGCGACCGTCAGCACCGTGTAGAAGGCGATGAAGATCGGCATCTGCAGCAGCATCGGAAGGCACCCGCCCACCGGATTCACGCCGTGCCGCTTGTAGAGCTCCATCAGCTCGGCGTTCTTCTCCTGGTTGCGCGGGTCGCGCAAGCCCACGCCCTTGTACTTCGCGTTGATGGCCTGGATCTGCGGCTGCAGATCCTGCATCTTCTTCATCGACTTGATGCTCGAGAAGCGCAGCGGCACCATCGCGATGTTGAGGATGATCGTGAAGACGATGATTGCCCAGCCGTAGTTGGGGATGAGGTTGTCGTGTATGTAGGTGAGGATCGTGAAAAGCGGTTTCGCCAGCCAGCCGAACCAGGTGCCAAAATCGACGAGCTGCGCCAGGCGCGGGTCCACCTTCTGCAACAGCTTCACGTCTTTTGGACCAGCGAACACCTCCAGGTGCTGCTGCGGCGCGCCGCCCACGGCCACGCCCACATGCGGCTCCGGTTCCTGATCGGCAACTGTGGGGACGTCGTCGCTCAGCAGCCGCACGACAACTCCATTTCCGCCGCGGGGCATGAATACCGCAGCGAAATAGGTGTCCTGGACGCCCGCGAACGAGTACTGCCCGTTGTTGTCGACCGGACCGTCTTTGGCGGCCTTCGCGGCTTCCTGCACCAGCTTCTTCGAAGCCACGTCGAAGTAGACGGCGTGCTGCGCGCCCGCGGCGTTCTGCACCGCTGAGTCGCCGAACCCGCCGCGCCATGCCACCAGGTGCGCTATACCCTGCCCGTCCTCGGTGACCTCGGAGCTGAACTCCGAAAGGTAGCTGTTGTTCTTGAAACTGAACGTCTTGCGCGCGGAGGTGTGCCCGTCCGAATACTCGAACACCACCGACAGGTTGTTCGTGTCCGGCCGAACCGCCCAGAGGACCGAGTTCAGATCTGCTGAGGGCTTCTGCCCCTTGAAAGCGAGCGAGAACGGATATGCCGATTTCTCGGAGCCGACGGGATTGACCAGGTCGAGCGGTTTGCCGGACCGGTCCGAGTACTTCTTGAGAATCCAACTGCGCACCACGGCGCCGCGGTTCGAGAGCGTGACACGGTACAGGTCCGTCTCAATGGTGCGGACCTCCTCCTGCTCCGCCGAAACCGGCGTGGCGGGCACGGCCGGAGGCGCTTCGCCGGCCTTCGCCGCGGGCACCACGTTAGCCGCCTCCGGACTCGCGGACTCCGCCGCCTGCGCCTGCCCGGGCTTCGCCTGCTCCGCCGCGACCGCTGCCTGCTCCGGCGCCGGCGCGGGCGGCGCGAGGAGCCGGTAGAAGTAGGGCGTCGCGAACAGAATCGCGCCCATCAGCAGGAACGCCAGAAGCATCCGCCGTTCCGTATGCGGCTCGGAATCGTTCAACTTATTCGGGCCGTTGTTGATATCAGCCATTCTCGTCCTTTGACCACGGACTCCTCAGCGCACGGGGTCGTAGCCGCCTTCGTGAAAGGGATGGCACCGGAGCAGCCGGCGCACGCCCATCCACACTCCCCGTCCCACACCGTACCTCGCCACTGCGTCACGCATGTACTCCGAGCACGTGGGGTAGTACCTGCATGCGGAAGGCAGCATCGGGGAGATGGCGACTTTGTAGGCGCGCAAAAGGGCCAGGGTCACTCTTTGCATCGCAGAAACAGACGTTCCACTTCGAGGGCGAGTTCGGCAAATGCGCCACTGAACGCTTTCCGGCGGGGATTGATTACTATGTGCCACTGCGGTCCGAGTAGATGCAGATGCCTTCGGACGGCTTCTCGAACCCGCCGTTTGATGCGGTTCCGGACCACCGCCCTGCCCAGCGCCCGTGGCGCTGTGAACCCAACCTTGGGGCCGCCGCCTTCAGCAGCCCGCAGGCAGAAAGCAGCGAAGTACGGCCCCGAAATACGGATTCCCTGATCGTAGATCCTTCGGAAGTCCGCCGACCTCAGGATCCGGACGCTCTTAGGAAAGGTTAGACCAGTCGGAGGCAGCCGGGCTACCTCGATTGACGGACCTGCCGCTCGTCGCTGACCGTCAGCTTCCAGCGGCCTTTCGCCCGGCGGCGCGCCAGCACCGCGCGCCCGTCCTTTGTTTTCATTCGCGTCAGGAACCCGTGCGTTTTCGCGCGGCGACGGTTGTTCGGCTGAAAGGTGCGTTTTGGCATATTGCTGTCCGAGAGGAGCCGCTCGAGAGCGCACTTTGGCCTTCGAGCTCACTGTCGTACGAAACAATAGTATATCAAGCGTGCAGCAAACAGCGAACCGGCCGTCCCCGCAAAAAACTCCGTTGTTATATTTGACGGCCCTGTAACCCCTTAGGTTGCCCCTGGGACGGGTCCGACAGGCGCGCCCGCCCCGCAGCGAGTCCCGCCGGTAATCTGGATGCGGAACACAATGCCTAAGCAAATCTTAATCTTCGTCCTCGCAGCCGGTGCGGCGGCAGCCCAGTTGCGGCTCACCGAAGACGAGGCGGTGGCCAGGGCACTGGCTGCACGGCGTTCGCTCACAGCTTCCGCCGAGCTCCTGCGGGCTGCGGAGGCCCGGGTGCGCCAGGCCGGCCGCTGGCCAAATCCGGTGCTGATCCTCTCCACAGAAGGACAGCAGCCGTGGGGCTCACGGGGTTACAGGAATGATGAGATAGCGGAGTACTTCGCATACGCCAGGCAGCATATCGAGACCGGCGGAAAGCGCGCCCGGCGTGCTGCAGCGGCTGGGGGCGACGCCCGAATTGCCGCGTTGGAGAGCCGCTTGGAGGCCGCGCGGCTGGAGCTGCAGGTCCGGCAGGCTTACTGGAGCGCAGCGGCGGCTCGGAAGACGCGCGAGTCGCTCGAAGCCGCGGTTGCGCTGCTCAACGAAGTGATCGAGATTGGGGCGGCCCGGGTGAGCGCGGGAACGCTTCCCGAGGCCGACCTGATACGCGCCCGGATCGAAGGACAACAACTCGAGCTGGAAGCGAACTCGGCCGCGCTCGAAGCTGAGCGCGCGCGAATCGCGCTCCTGAGGGAGATGGCCGGCTCCGAGTTCCCGGAAATCGAGTTCGCAACGCCGTTTGAAGCCGCCCCCGCGCCGGAGACGGCGGCGCCGGAGCGCGCGATGGAGCGGCGCATCGAGCTTCGCATCGCCCGGCAAGAGGTCGAGAACGCCAGGGCCGCGCTGCGGCTGTCCCAGGCAGAGGCCGTGCCGGATGTGTATGTCCAGTTCGGGTACAAGCGCGTGGTGGGCTTCGACACGCTGATGGGGGGCGTAGAGATCCCGCTGCCGTTGTGGAACCGGAATAAAGACGCCATCGCGGCCTCAACCCACGAGGTGCGTGCGGCCGAAGCTGAGCTGGCTGCGCAGCAGGCGCTCGTCAGGGCCGAGGTGCAGGCGTCCTCGCGGGAGCTGGCTCTGCGGCGGAGAGAGGTTGCCGTGTTGCTGCCCCCGTTGATGACGCGCGCGCAAGAGAACTTCCGCACGGCGCTTGCCGGTTACCGGAGCGGCATCGCCGACGTGCACGAGGTGCTCGACGCGCAACGAAACCTCGTCGGCCTGGAGACGCAGTACTACCGGTCGGTGGGCGAGTATCATCGCTCCCGCGCGGCGCTCGACTATGCAACCGGAGTGCGACATTAGTCACGGACCCCGCAACATGCCCGTGGTAGTCTGGCTGCATGGCGACGCCAGCAACGCAACCCGACATCGTAACTACGCTGCCCGGCGGCACCAAGGTTAAGCGGCAAATGGCCGCCCAGCGCGCCTGCAACGAGAAGGACGACAAGGGCAAGCTGTGCGCCGGGCACCTGAAGAGGTGGTACTTCTACCCGCCCGAAATCGGGCAGCAGTTCGGCGATGAAATCTATCGCTGTGAGCGTTGCCGGACGCTTTACTTGCCCGACACCAGCACCGAGCCGCGCAGCCTGACGCTGCGCTGGTAGCGTTCGCAGCTACCTGCCTGCCGCCGTTCCAGCCGGGGCGCTCATGTGCTGCTTCAGGAACGCCACAGTCACGTCGAGCGCCTCGAGCGTGGAGGTCAGCAGCGGCTCCTTCCTGTGCGCCTGACCCTGCGGACCCGCGACGAAGTCGTGATAGCCGCCCTCGTAGATGTGCAACTGCACGTCCTTTCCGAGCTTCGCCAGCAAGTCGTGGAACGCGATATTCAGGTTCATCAGCGGGTCCTCAGTGCCCACGAGCGCGAGAACGGGCGCAGTGATGCCCGCGGCGTTCTTCGCCGCGGTTTCCTGGTCGGCTATCATTTCGCGGTTCGGCCCGAATGACGTGTTCATGAAACCCATGACCGCGCCGGCGCCGAACACCACGGCGGCCAGCTTCTGCCGCGACGCGAGATATGCGGCAAGGTTGCCGCCCAGGCTAACTCCGTAGACGGCTACGCGATCCTTATCGACGTAAGGCAGCGAGCGCACGTACTCGAGCACGCACTCTCCATCCTCGACGTAGTTCGTTCCCACGTTCTCGCCGAAAACGACAGGCCCAGCCAGGCGGCCGGGCATGCGGCGATAGTCCGAGACGATCACTACGAAACCTTCCTGCAATAGCCTTTCCCAGAGCGGCCCGCCGGTGGTCCCTAGAGACCACGTGACGAGCTGGTCCATTCCGCGCCCTCCCGGTGCGCCGTGAAAGTAGATGATCGCCGGGAACGGCCCGGTGCCCTTAGGCTTGCGGATAGCGGCGGCGACGTAGGTGCCGTCGCGCGTGGCGATGTACTGCTTGATCAACGGCGAGTCCTGCTCGCTCACCACGCGGATGTACTTGTCATGCGGGATGACCTCCCCTCTTGGATGCCTGTGAATCTCGGCAGAGGCGCACAGCGCGGAAAGCAGCATAACGATTGCAACAGGGCGCATGCGGACAATGCTACCGCTTAGAATGGAAGCGTGCTGGTGAGCATCGGAGGGGTCCGGGGGCAACGCCCCGAATGGCTGAAGGCGCCAGCTCCAGCCGGCCAGAACTACGCCGAGTTGAAAGCGCTCGTTCAGTCGCTCAAGTTGCACACGGTGTGCGAGAGCGCAGCGTGCCCGAACATTGGCGAGTGCTGGAACCACCGCACCGCCACCTTCATGGTCCTGGGTAACGTCTGCACGCGCCGCTGCCGCTTCTGTGCGGTGCGGAAAGGCGCGCCTCTTCCGGTGGACTACGGCGAGCCCGCGCGCGTGGCCGAGGCCGCCGCCGCGCTGGACCTCCGTTACGCCGTCATCACCAGCGTCAACCGCGACGACCGCAAGGACGGCGGCGCGGAGTTGTTCGCGCTAACCATTCGCGCCATCCGCGAGCGCATCCCAGGCTGCCGCGTCGAGGTGCTGATACCCGATTTTCAGGGCTCGCACGCGGCGGTGGACATCGTGCTCGACGCCGCTCCCGATGTGCTGAACCACAATGTCGAAACCGTGCCGCGGCTGTACCGCGAGGTGCGCCCCGGCTCGCGTTACGAACGCTCGCTCGACGTGCTCGGCTATGCAAAGGCCGCGCGGCCGGAGATACCTACGAAGTCGGGCATAATGCTCGGCCTGGGCGAGGAGACGGCGGAGGTCATCCAGGTGATGCAGGACCTGCGCGAGCGCGGCGTAGAGATACTGACGCTGGGCCAGTATCTTCGTCCGGGTCCGCAGAATCTTCCGGTGCAGCGGTACGTGACTCCCGGTGAGTTCGCCGAACTGCGGCGGCGGGGCCGCGAGATGGGTTTCCGGCACGTCGAGAGCGGCCCTCTGGTGCGCAGTTCCTATCACGCCGCCGAATGCGCCTGAGCAGATCGCCGGTCCCGTGCTGCGGAGCTGGTTGCGCCAGGTGGTAAGGCCAGCTCACGGCTGTTGCTCCTGCCCCTGCGGCGGCACAACGATGTAGCGGTTCGCCCCGTCCTGCTGGACCAGCAACAGGATCGGCTGATTTCTCCGTTGCTCAACGACTGTGAGACGCCGGCGAGGGACGCCGCTCCGCGCCTCGGCTTCACTCCTTTGCATACCCCGCGCGCCCACTGGTACAGCAATCTGAAACGCGCGCTCCGCGGCGGGGGTCTTCTGGATTGGATGCTAGTCTGAAATCAAGGGGCTACGGCCAAGTAGCGCGCGTTAGGGGTGTGCGCGCTTCCGGCTTCGTCAGGGGATGCTGTGGCGATCAGCCGAAGAAACAAGATTATCCTTATCGCCGCGGTCTGCGCCGCTGCGGTCGCAATCATAGCCACCGTCGTCCTGATCCAGGTGCGGCCGGTGCAGAGGTACGTGTCGGCGCAGCTTCGCCAGACGCTCGGCCAGTACGGCATCGCCTTCGGGGACGCTGGCCTTGGCTTCAGCGCAGCCAATCTCAGCATCGTGCTTGAGAACGTAGTCGTCCGTTCGCCGGACGCTCCCGATCTTCCGCCGATGGCCGTGATCCCTGAAGTCCGCCTGAACCTCGACCTCCCGGCGCTGATCCGCAACCGCGAGTACGTGATCGATAGCGCTGTTCTTGTCCGTCCGGCAGTGGAGATCGTAGTCACTGAAACCGGGAACAACATGATCCCGGTGAGCGCTGGTACTACGACCACGGCGACACTTCGCAGGTTGACCGCGCGCGATGGCTCTCTCGTATTCGAAGACCGCTCCGCAAGGGTCAGTGCGACGGTGCCTCAGTGGGATGTCGAAATCAGATCACATGCAGGCGGCACGATGGCCGTGCAGTTCCGCCAGAAGCGAGAAGGCGCGCTGACGCTGCCTTCCGCGGCGCTGCCCGTGAGTGGGCTCGCTATCGACGCCGACACCGCAGGCGGTGTGGCTGTCATCCACAGGCTCGACGTTCGCGTGGCCGGTTCGGACCTGCTGGCCAAGGGAACCGTGGGCTTCGAGGAGCCGCGTCCGCTCGACCTGTCATTCACCGGTACGGTCCGGCCGGGTGGGTTGCTTGCGCAACTCGGACGCGGGCGCGAGATCGAGGGCCCGCTGCAGGCGCACGGCACGATCTCCGGAACGCTGAGCGATCCGAAGATAGATGCCGAGCTCCAGGGCAAAGGCCTGCGCGCGGACAATTTGAAAGACATCGGACTGGCTGCGCGAGCCGATTACGATGCGCGCAGCGGACGCGTTCGGATTCCTTCGTTCAGGCTCGACACACCTGCCGGCGCTGCGACGGGCGAAGCCGTGCTCGCGCTTTCGCCCAAAGCCGGACGCAGCACTCTGGATGCTCGCCTGAACAAGGTGGACCTGCGAGCAATAGGCGCGCTCGCCGGTATTGGCTTCACCCTCGCGAGCTACGCTACCGGAACGGTTTCCGCTTCCTGGCCGGGCCTGGACTACAGCGCGGCGAATCTCGACTCAGACCTGCGCCTTGCTGCGATCGGCGTCGCGCCGCGAGAGGACGCCCTGCCCATTACGGCCGACCTGGCGGCTCGGCTGCGGAACCGCGACCTTACCCTGAACTTCCGATCATTCGAGACGCTTGGGGCCAGCGGCTCCGGGCTGATCACGCTCGGCGGCCTCACCAACCTCGGTGGCACGATCAACGCGAGCACCCCGAACGCCGGCCAGACGCTCGGGCAATTCGAACGGCTGCTCGGCCGCAACA
>JBLNBX010000011.1:0-12454 GCA_050260275.1 bacterium | reverse complement strand
CGTCGTTCAGCTCGAAAACCACTTCGCAGGGCGAGTACGCCGGCGTCGGCCCGCAGACCGTCTGCGCCGCGGCGGCCGGGGCAAGCATAGCCGTCAGGGCGATTACATCCAACAGCTTCATCTGCTTCCAGTGTACGAAGGGTGGGGCCGGTCCGCAGGGCTGCCGCGCTGCAGGCTGAAATACCGCTTCCGGGCGGCGCGGGTCCGCTGGTATAACTGCAATCAGAGGGGAGCGGGATGCGGGGGCTGGGGGCAAGACTGCGGCACAATGCCAGCGCGGTTCCCGGCGCAGCCTACGCCCTTGCGGCGGCGTTGAGCCTGTCTGCATTCGCAATCGAAACGTGGGTCGAGCGCCACATCGACCCGAACCTCGCGATGCCCTTCGTGGTTGCTTCGGCGCTGGCCGCGTGGCTCGGCGGCGTTGGCCCAGGCGTACTCAGTGTGGCCCTCAACTCCGCGGGTTTCTGGCAGACGAGCCTGCGCCACGGCGCGGACAACGTCTTACCGCGGCTCGGCGTTTTCGTCTCCGTGAACCTGGTGGTGGTCTGGATCATCGAACTCGTGCGCCGCAGCCGCGAGCAACTCCGGCGGTCGGAGGAGCTTTACAAACGCCTCTCCGGCGAACTGGAGCGCTCCAATGCCGAACTCGAGCAGTTCGCGTACGTGGCATCGCACGACCTTCAGGAGCCCCTGCGGATGGTGGCGAGCTACACCGAGCTGCTCGCTGAGACGTACTCCGGGCAACTCGGGCCCGAAGCCGACAAGTACATCGCCTATGCCGCCGGCGGCGCGCGCCGGATGCAGGCGCTCATCAACGATCTGCTGGAGTTTTCGCGCGTAGGCAGGAGAGGCGAGCCGCTCGCAGACGTGCCAATAGAGGATGCGCTCAGGCGGGCCCTCGGCAACCTGGCAACCACGCTCAACGAGACCAATGCGGTCATCGTTCACGACCCGCTTCCGCTAGTGCGCGGCGATCTCGTCCAGCTCGCACAGGTGTTCCAGAACCTTATTGGTAACGGGGTGAAGTTTCGCGGCCCCGAGCCGCCGCGGATCGAGATCCGGGCGCAGCGCGACCGCTCCGAGTGGCGCTTCTCGGTGCGCGACAACGGCATCGGCTTCGATCCGCGCTACGCCGATCGCATTTTTCTCCTCTTTCAGCGGCTGCACGGCCGCGAGCAGTACCGCGGCACCGGAATAGGCCTGGCGGTGTGCCGCAAGATCGTCGAGCGGCACGGGGGCCGCATATGGGCCGAGTCCGAGCCGGGGCGCGGTTCCACTTTCTTTTTCACTCTCCCGGTAGCGAAAGGAGCGAGGTGAACGCACACGGCATTGCCGACATACTGCTTGTTGAGGACAACCCCGGGGATGTCGATCTCACGCGGGAAGGTCTCAGGCGCGGAAAGGTGGCATCCAACCTCGCCGTGCTGGATAGCGGCTCCGACGTTTTGCCTTACCTGGAAAGGCGAGGCAGGTTCGTGGGCGCGCCCACGCCGGACCTGATCCTTCTCGATCTGAATCTCCCGGGGAAGGATGGGCGCGAGGTTCTCGCAGAACTCAAGAATCATCCCGAGTACAAGAGGATCCCCGTCGTGGTCATGACATCCTCGGAGGCTGAAGAGGACATTGTGCGGGCGTACACCTCGCACGCGAACTGCTACATCACGAAGCCGGTAGACCTGAAACAGTTCCTGAAGGTGGTTTCCTCTATTGAGGATTTCTGGCTCACTCTGGTCCGGCTGCCGGCGAGCGAAGCGGATTTGGCGAGCCATTGACCGGCGGGTGGGTGCCTGTGAGGGAAGCTGCCGTAACCAGGGTTGCCCGCTCCGGGAGCGCCGAACCTAAGGAGCGAGCACCCTGGCTCGAGGCCGGACGACCCGCCGCCCGGCCGATGCGAGCCGGGCGCTGGTGGCAGACTTCAGGCGCGGCCGGCCAATATCCGCAACAAAGCCGGGACCAAGCCACGCCGCGGCTGAACCAGCGGCTCAGGCTCTTCCTGGCGCGGTAGCGTCGAACGATAGCACTCGAGCAGGTGCCATTCGTCGTAATCGATCGCGTGCGCGTACTGGCGAATGTAACTCGTCGTGAAAATACCGCCTGGCAGCTTGCCGAAATCACCGCACTCTATCGCTTCCAGGTACCTGATGGAAATCTTTGTGTCGTCTGAAATGCTGCGCAACGAGATGCCTTTGCGCTGCCGGATGCTGCTGAGGTCAGGCAGGTTGGCCGGAATCTTCATCACCGTCTCGCGCTTACGCTAAGCTCATCGGCGGGCCAGTAGACATGTAGATGAACTCTATAGACTGGCCCGCCCCTCAAGTCATGGTACCGAATGTTCATCGGTTCCAGTCTGGAATTAGAGAGGGTGTTCTAAGCCCTTTTTGCGGGTATTGCGACGGCTGTCGAAAACACTCAAATCGCGATGGGCCGCTGAATGAAGATGTTACGAGGAAATCGCGGATTCTCGCGAGTGAATGCGCGTGACATTCGCTTGGGATTTGCGAATTCACCGCAGCCTCGCCTGGTTGGTCAGGCTCGCCTCGCAGGCAGACCGCGACAATCGGGAGACATGCGGCAGGCTCTTGGGCCGGCGGTCGCCGGCTCTGGGAGGCCGGCTCCCGTCCGAAAGCTAAGTCCTGTGTTGACAAAGGAGTAGGCTGATAATCAGCCGGCCATGGCCGAACATGGCTCCTGCGCGAGCGATGGCGCCCATTGGCTCTGGAGTTCCGTCCGCACGGTACCAGTACTTCCATAACGAACGCCTGGAATACACTCCAGGGGACTCGTGATTTGGACAGATATTCGCCTCAGTTTTGCCGCGCCCGCACCCGCCTGAGATCCGAATTTCAAATCCCCGGCTGCCTGACGTTCACAGTCACCTGCCTGGTTTCCGTGCGGCCTCCTGCCCTCGCCGTCAGGGTGTAGGTGGTAGTTCTCTCCGGGTGCACGACGACGCAACCCTTGCCGGGCGTGACCGGCGCCTCACTCGGTTCCAGGCGCAGCGAATCGGCGCCCGTCGCAATGTAGCACAGCGTCAGCCCCTCGCCCGCGGCCACCTCCGGCGCGGTGGCGACGAACGCGGCGATGATCGCGCCTCCGGCGCTGTCCGATGCTTCGGCGGCGCGCTTTGCAGTTACGCGCACACTCACCTCCGCCGTAGCCTCGCCGCCGGGTCCGGCCGCAACCAGCCGGTACGTCGTGTCCTGTGTGGGAGTGGCCTCGACGCAGCGGTTCGGGCTGGGCGAAACGCCCTCGACTTCGGGCTCCATCCGCGCCGAAGTTGCGCCCGCCGTTCCGTAGCAGAGCAGCACTTTCTCCCCGCGCGCCACTTCAGCCTTGCTCGGATAGAAATGGGCGATTTCGGCCTTTGCCGGTGGCGGCGGTGCGGCCTGCTCGCGAGGCGGCGCGGAGCAGCCGCACAGCAGGAGAGCAGCCCACCCCGCGGCGCAACAAACGGATCTCATTCTTCTGATGCTAACCCGGAGCGGGCCGCCGCGTCGCGCGCCGCGCTACCCTGGTATCGGTGGGGATGAATAACTCCAATCCGCTTATCGATATAGGTCTGCCGCTGCCGTTCGACCGCATTCGAGCGGCGCACGTCGAACCAGCCATCACCGAGCTCCTGGAACGAGCCCGCGCTGACCTCGCTGCGCTTGGCAACGCGCCGCCCACGTTCCAATTGATGGAACAGCTCGACCGCTTCACCGAGCCGCTCGACCGCGCCATGGCCGCCGTCAGGCATCTCGAATCGGTCGCGACCACACCCGAGCTGCGCGCCGCATACAACGCCGTCGAACCGGTGGTCAGCGAGTTCCATTCCCGCCTGCTCCTGGACGAGCCGCTCTGGAAAGCGCTCAACCGCTACGCGGAGACCGCCGAAGCCCGGGCCCTGACTGGTCCGCGGCGGCGCTTCCTCACGCGCACTATCGACGAGTTCCGCAGACACGGCGCGAACCTCGACGCCGCCGGAAAGGCCCGCCTGGCCGCAATCGACGTCGAACTCGCCGCGCTGACCACCAAGTTCGGCGAGAACGTGCTGGACTCGACGAACGAGTACGAGCTCTATATTGACCGCGAAGAGGGGCTTGCGGGACTGCCGTCCATCGCGCGCGCCGCCGCCCGCGAGGACGCAGCCGCCAAGGGCAGGGAAGGCTGGCGCTTCACGCTCCACGCCCCCAGCATCACGCCCGTGATGATGTACCTGGACGACGCCACCGTCCGCGAACGCATGTACCGCGCGCTGGTGACACGCGCCGTCTCCGGAGCCCACGATAACCGGCCGCTGCTGGCGCGTATCCTCGAGCTGAGGCGCGAGAAGGCGGCGCTGCTTGGCTACGCCCACTTCGCGGACTTTGCCCTGGCCGACCGCATGGCGCAGAACGCCGACCGCGCGCTCGATTTCGTCGCCGGACTCCGCGCCCGCACGGAGCCCCGCTTCCACGCCGAAAACGAAGAGCTGCTCTATTTCGCGCGCCGCGTTTCCGGCAACCCCAAACTCGTGCTCGCGCCGTGGGACATCTCTTACTACGCCGAGAAGCTCCGCGCCGAGCGCTACGCCTTCGATCAGGAGGATCTGCGGCCGTATCTTCCCGTCGGCCGCGTGGTTGCCGGCATGTTCGAGATCGCCGCGCGCCTGTTCGACATCGATATCCGCGAGGAAAGCGGGCAGCCGGTGTGGGATCCTTCGGTGAAGTACTACTCGATCCGCGATTCCAAAGGCTCCGTGATCGGCGGATTCTACGCCGACTGGTTCCCGCGCGACAACAAGCGCGGCGGCGCGTGGATGGACGCCTTCATCACCGGCCGCCGCGAGGACGGGAACATCACGCCGCACATCGGCGCCATCTGCGGCAATCTGACCCCGCCCCTGGAAGACAAGCCCGCGCTGCTCACGCATCGCGAGGTGGAGACCATCTTCCACGAGTTCGGCCACCTGCTGCACCACTGCCTGAGCACGGTGGAGCTTCGCAGCCAGGCCGGCACGAATGTCGCCTGGGATTTCGTCGAGCTGCCCTCGCAAATCATGGAGAACTGGTGTTGGGAACGTGAGGCGCTGGACCTTTTCGCGCGCCACTACGCCACCGGCGAGCCCGTCCCCACAGAGCTGTTCGCGCGCATGCGCAATTCCCGAACCTTCCGGGCGGCGAACGCGCAGATGCGGCAGCTCGGCTACGCGTACATGGACCTGATGCTGCACACGAGCTATGACCCGGCGCGCGATGGCGACGTTCTGGAGTACTCTCGCCGCATCCTCCAGGAGTTCTCCCCCGCGCCGTTGCCGGAGGAGTACGCCATGGCGGCTTCCTTTACGCACCTGTTCTCGAGCCCCGTGGGATATGCGGCCGGGTATTACTCCTACAAGTGGGCGGAGGTGCTCGAGGCCGACGCCTTTACCCGATTTCGCCGTGAGGGCATCTTCAATCCCGCAACGGGCGCCGCATTCCGTGCAGCGATCCTTTCACGCGGCGACTCGGACGACCCCTCGCGCCTCTATCGCGAGTTCATGGGGCGCGACGCCGACGTCTCGGCGCTGCTCGACCGGCTGGGATTGCTGGAGCCGACGGCGGGCGACGACACGGGCGTGGAATAGCAGTTCACGCGTGATCTGGTTATCTAGCTAACGTCGCTAACTCTCTGGTTGCAAGCGCCTTATCTCATCCGTGCAGTCTCTTCGCACGGCTGCATCGGTTCCGCTGGTTCCTAGAATCAGCTTTGGGAAGAGCATTCGGGCACGCTGCCGCTCCGGCATGCCCGACATCCAGACTGCAATGCGCGAACCCCTGGAGATATCGCCCGAAGCTGTCAGGAAGAGCATAGAAGACGGCCGGAGTGTGCGTCTCATCGACATCCGTGAGGCCCACGAGCGGGATGAGGGGGAGATCCAGGGAGCAGAGCCAATTCCGATGTTTCGCCTGCCGCACGCGCTCGGCCGGCTGCGGCAGCCGGGCGTCGCGTTGATACTGTTCTGTTCGAATGGCGCGCGCAGCCTGCGCGCCGCGGTGTGGTTGCGTCAGAATGGCGTGGCCGCGTCGTACAGCCTGGCCGGGGGGCTGGAAGCCTGGAACAGGCTGGACAAACGAGGCGCGCCGCCCGAAGGCTAGCGCCCTGTTGCGGCCAGTTCGATCCTCAGCTCGTTGACGACCTTCTTGACGCCCTTCACTTTCTTGGCGACTTTTTCGGCCTTCGTCTTCTGCTTCGCTTCGAGGACTTTGCCGCGGAGGACGACGACGCCCTCCTTCACCTCAACCTCGATGCCACCGCCCTTGACGTCGCGGTTGGCCGCAAGCCTCTGCCGCACGTTGTCGTAGATTTCATCGTCGGTCGGTTGATCCGCCGCCATCGCCGGTCCGAGCATCAGAGCCAGGGCGACCAGATACTTCGCGAGACGCATACCATGATTCTAAACCGCACGGGGGGAACCGGCGCACGCGGGGGTTTATCAGGAGAGGGCGGGTGCCTCGCACCGCGGCGTGTATTGCGTTGCCCGGGCGGCTACTCCCCTTCGCCGCCCAACATCCGGCGCCAGTCCAGTTCGTCAAGGAACCGCGGGTCTTTGCGCCACTGCGGCTGCACTTTCACGAATAGCTCAAGGTAGATCCGCCGGCCAAACATGCGCTCCATCTCCTCGCGCGCGAGTGTGCCGATCTTCTTCAGCATCGAGCCGCCCGCGCCGATGATGATGCCTTTCTGGCCATCACGTTCGACGTAGATGCTGGCCGCGATGCGTGTGATGTGGGGTTTCTCCTCCCACTCATCGATGAGCACGGCCACCGCGTGCGGCACCTCCTGGCGCGTCTCGTGAAGGATCCGCTCGCGGATCAGTTCGGCGGCCAGAAAGCGCTCGGGCTGGTCCGTCAGGTAGTCTTCGGGGAAGTACGGCGGGCCTTCGGGCAGGCGGTCCAGGATGGCCTTCCGCAGTTCCTCCACGCCGGCGCCCGTGAGGGCCGAAATCGGAAGATAATCGGCGAAATCCCAGGCGTTCTTGTAGCTTTCGATCAGCGGAAGCAGGCGGCTCTTGTCGCTCAGGCGGTCGATCTTGTTCAGCGCGAGGATGGCCGGCGTAGCGGACTGCGCAATCACCTCGATTGCGTCCGCTTCGGCCGGCTGGAAGGGCAGGGTCGCGTCTGCGATATAGACGAGCAGGTCGCGCTCGTCCAGCGCCTCGCGCAGCATCTGCATCATGCGGCGGTTGAAGACGGAGTCGGGCCTGTGTATGCCGGGCGTGTCGAGGAAAACGATCTGCGCGCCGGGACCGTGCCAGACGCCCTGCACGAGCGAGCGCGTGGTTTGCGGCTTATCGGCCACGATGGCGAGCTTCGAGCCCACCAGCGCGTTCAGCAGCGTCGATTTGCCGGCGTTCGGCCGTCCGACGATGGAGACGAATCCGGAGGTGTATTTGTCAGGCATGCCGCGGTTGTTCCAGGCCGTTCTGCTTAACCCTCGACAGCCGCACCTTTTCGATACGCAGCTCGTTACTGGACAGTACCTGCACGCGTATGCCGCCGCGCTCCACAGCCTCTCCGGGCAGCGGAACCCGTCCCAGCCACTCCATCACCAGGCCTCCCACGGTGGTCGATTCCACGTCGCCGTTCGGGCGAAAGCCGAGAAGCTCTTCCAGCCGGTCCACGCCGAAGTTGCCCGACACGATGTAGCCGCCGTTGCCGTCCTGGGTGACGTCGACGCCAGGCTCGTACTCGTCGCGAATCTCGCCGAAGACCTCCTCGACCATGTCCTCCATTGTTACGAGTCCGGCCGTGTTGCCGTACTCGTCCACGACGATCGCTATATGGGCGCGGTCCGCCTGCATCTCCTTGAAAAGATCGTGCACCAGCTTCGTTTCGGGAATCACGCGGATGGTGCGGAGGAGCGAGCGGACTGTGCGCACGCGCCGTTCTGACTCGCCGATGAGGAACATGTCGCGCACGTGCACGAAGCCGATGATGTTGTCGATCGTACCCTCGTACACCGGTATGCGCGAGTACTGCTCGTTGATGACGAGCGTGCGCAGGTCCTCGAGCGTAGCCGAGGCCTCGATGGCCACGATGTTCGGGCGCGGCGTCATCACTTCGCGCACGCGCGTGTCGCCGAAAGCGACGACGGATTCGATCAGTTCGCGGTCGCTCTCCTCGATGAGGCCTTCCTCCTGCCCCGCGCAGATCAGCGCGTCAATGTCGGCGTCCGGGCCTGTCTGTTCATCTTTGTTTTCGTCCCGGTCCCTGAACTCGGACAACGCCTGGAAAAACGCGAACACGCCGACCAGCGGTTTCATCGCGATCGCGAGGGCTCGCAGCAGCGGGACCATCCAGGATATCCACCGGCCTTTGGTCCGCCGGTACAGCACGTGCGGCATGACGTAGGTGGCGCCCAACATGGCGAGCCAGGCGAAGATGAGCGACTCGCCTATCCGCCAGGTGCTGCCGTTGGTGCTGAGCTGCCATCCCAGAATGGCGAAGACCGCCCCGAGCACGAGGAGAAGCGTGTGCTTCAGCAGGGAGAATGTCAGCACGCCGCGCTCGTTCTCCAGGCCCATGCGCGGCTGGATGCTCTCCTTGAAATAGTCGAGGGCGGGCCGCTCCCGCGGCCGGATGCGCAGCGATTCCTCATACAGGACCTGCACGTACGTGAGGAGCAGCAGCAGGAATCCCGAGAGGACGGCCGAGACTATGAGCAGCGTCAGCATTTTTTCGCTCTCTCGATCAGCCCCTCGGGCAAGCCGAACTCGCGCCGGTAGCGCCGTTCGGCGCGGGCCATTTGTCCCGCATCCTTCTCGTGGTCCATCCCGAGCAGATGTAGCACGCCGTGCAGCATGAGCGTGCGGATCTCATCGTCGAGCGGGTGGCCGAATTCGGCGGCCTGTTCAGCCGCGCGTGCGGAGGATATAGCGATATCGCCCAGCGGCCCCCCGGGCTCGCTGCTAGGAAACGATAGCACGTCGGTGGGGTAGTCGCAGCCCCGGAAGGTGCGGTTGAGCCGGCGCAACTCCTCGTCGGATGTAATCAGGCACGTGAATCCGCGCCCGCCCGCCACCCGTTCGGAGAGCATCGCGGCGAAGCGGCGCAGTTCGCGCCGGCGCACGGTGCGCGGAACGGCGCTGAAGATAAGCGATATCTCAGAGTCGGGCATCGCGGGGCGCTCTCAGGCGCCAGTGACCTCGGCGGTTTCGGGTTCAGCTTCGCCCTCGCGCTCGCCCAGCGTCAGCGAGAGCTGGCGCGCGCCGGCCGCCTCCTGGAAGCGCTCGTATGCCTTTACGATCCGTTGGACAAGCACGTGCCGCACAACATCGCGCTCGTCGAAGTAGACGAAGCTGATGCCTTCGACGCCTCGCAGCACCTCTTCCGCGTCTACAATGCCGCTGCGCTTTCCGAGCGGAAGGTCAATCTGCGTGACGTCGCCGTTCACCACCATCTTCGAGTTGAAGCCCACGCGGGTGAGCAGCATCTTCATCTGCTCAGCCGTGCAGTTCTGCGCCTCGTCCACGATCACGAACGCGTCGTTCAGCGTGCGCCCTCGCATGAAGGCTATGGGCGCCACCTCGATGATATTTCGCTCGAGGAACTTCTCCACCTTGTCCATGTCGAGCATGTCGAACAGAGCGTCATAAAGCGGGCGCAGGTACGGATCGACCTTTTCCTGGAGCGTGCCGGGCAGGAAGCCGAGGCGCTCGCCAGCCTCCACCGCCGGGCGTGTGAGGACGATACGGTTCACGCGCTTGCCGAGCAGCGCGGAAACGGCCATGGCAACCGCAAGGTACGTCTTACCCGTGCCTGCCGGGCCGATGCCGAACACCAGGTCATTGCGCTCGATGGCCTCGAGGTAACGGCGCTGGTTGATGCTCTTTGGAACGATGGTCTTCTTGCCGAAATTGCGCTGGCGTCCGCTGTTGACCAGCGCGCGCAGGCTGACGTCACGGTCGGATGTCACGACGCGAAGGTAGCTGTTCAGGTCGCCGTTGCTGAAGACCTGCCCCTCTTTGACCAGCTCGACGTATTCCTGGAGGATCTCCCCGGCGCGGGCGACGTCTGCTTCCGCGCCGTCCAGTTCGATCGCGTCGTCAAGGAGCTGCGTGCTGATGTTGAGATTGTTCTCGAGGACCCGGATGTTTTCGTCGTGTGTGCCGAACAGGGATTCAATCCCCCGGCTGATCTGGACGGAAACTCTCATCTGTTAGAAAAGTTTATTACCTCCCCAGGTGAAGCGCGTCAAGCGAATTGCGTATGGATGTGCAAGCAGTGAAGGCGGGCCGGCACGCGTGCGTCAGTTTCCGCGGTTCGCGGACGCGTGTACACCATCTGTTCGATAGTTTAACACAACGAGCCGCTCCAGACACTGGATGTGCAGCACGCATCCGCCGTGCCTGATGCGGGGCTGCTGCGATTCTTAAGCGCAACGGAGCCGCGCACGATCCGAAGACATGGGCGGAGCTTCCATGCGCGCGGCTGCTGCCAGAGCATTCCTCATGGCACGTGCCGTTCCCGAGAGCCGGAGATGCTATGATATGCGAGTCGTCTGGGACTGGCTCAGCGTGGGTTCGATGCTGCAGTACGCCCGTCATGTACGGGGATTCGCATTCGCGATCGCGTTCATAGTGCTCTCCGCCGCGCTCCGCGCTCCGGTGGCTCAACTGGCGCCGCCGCGAAGTCTTGACCCGTTCCTCATCGGAGTGGCGGTGACGACGTATGTGTTCTCCTGGCAGCCCGCGCTGGCGCTATTCATCGCCTCCCTGTTCCTGTCCCCCGAGGCAATTCCGAAGCCGCTGTGGCCTCCGGCGGCAGAGAACACGGCGGACCTCGTGCATCTGGCCGTGTACTGCTGCTCGGCCATCGCCGTGATGGTCGGAGTGGCCCGGCTCAGGAGGGCTGTCTCGTACTGGCGCAGCAAAGCCGACGAACTCCACGCTTCGCAGGAAGCGCTGAAGGAGAACGAGGCGCTCATGCGCTCCGTCGTGGACGGCGCCCTCGACGGCATCATCACAGCCGACGAGCGCGGCATCATCAGAAGTTTCAATCCCGCCGCTGAACGCCTGTTCGGGTACGCCGCTTCGGAGGTGATCGGCCGCAATCTCAGCATCCTGATGCCCTCGCCCGACCGCGAGGAGCACGACGGCCATATCCGGCGCTACCTTGCCACGGGTGTGCCGCACATCGTCGGCATCGGTCGCGAGGTCACTGCGCTGCGAAAGGACGGCACACTGTTCCCCGCCGAACTGGCGGTCAGCGAGACCGTTCTCGGTGACAGGCGCATCTTCACCGGACTCATTCGCGACGTTTCGCACCGCAAGCAGGCCGAGGACGCCATCCGCGAGGCCAACCAGACGCTTCGCGCGTTGATCGAGACGGCTCCGCTCGCCATCTGCGTCACCGACCTCGAAGGCCGCGTCAAGAGCTGGAACGCCGCTGCTGAGAGGATCTTCGGCTGGAGCGAAGCCGAGGTCGTGGGCGCGCGGTTTCCCATAGTTCCCGAGGACAAGTGGGACGAGTTCATGGCGGCGGTCGAGGAGGCGAAGCGGGGCAATACGTTCGCGGGCGCGCGGCGGCGCCGGCTCACCCGGTCGGGCGCTCTCATCGACATCGCCATCTGGAACGCTCCCCTGCGAGACCGCGAGGGCGAGATCACGGGCATCCTCTCCGTCATCGCGGACGTGAGCGACGAACTGCGTCTGGAACAGCAGCTCCGCGAAGCCGTCAAGATGGAGGCCATCGGCAGGCTTGCGGGCGGCGTGGCGCATGACTTCAACAACATTCTGACGGTCATCACCGGCTATGCCGAGATGCTGGCCGAAAGCCTCTCGGACGACGAGGCGCTCAGCGCCGACGCCGCCGAGATCCTACGGGCGGCCGACCACGCCAGCGCCCTCACAAACCAATTGCTCGTCTTCAGCCGCCACCAGCCGAGCAACCCGGAACTGATCGACCTGAACGAGGTCGTTCTCAGCCTTCAGAAGATGCTCAGGCGTGTGATTGGTGAGGACGTGCACCTTGTGACACGCACCAGCCCGGACCTCGCCCTCGTGCGCGCCGATCCCGCCAAGATGCAGCAGGTGCTGCTGAACCTGGCCGTGAACGCGCGCGACGCCATGCCGAACGGCGGCACGCTGGTTATCGAAACCGCCGAGGTGGAACTCGACGGCTCCTACGCCGGCTTGCACATGGGAGTGGCTCCCGGCCGGTACATTATGCTCGCGGTCAGCGATACGGGCACCGGCATGGACCAGGAGACCCGCTCGCGTCTCTTCGAACCGTTCTTCACCACCAAGGAGAAAGGCAAAGGCACCGGGCTGGGACTCTCCACTGTGTACGGCATCGTCAAGCAGTTCGACGGCGAGATCTGGGTCTACAGCGAACTCGGCAAGGGCACCACGTTCAAGATCTACCTGCCCGCTGTGAACGATGTCGCCGTACCCGAACGAGCCCGGACTGACCTGGAACCCGCTTCCGGAGGCGTCGAAACGGTTCTGCTG
>JBLNBX010000010.1:0-3432 GCA_050260275.1 bacterium | reverse complement strand
CGGTAATGTGCCGTGCCTCGACGCCGTGCGCCCACAGCGCATCCGCGATGAGCGACCTGTGGCAGCGCCACGGAACGGCTTCCGCGCACATTATCGCGGTGCGGCCCACGGCCGCTATGGCAAGGAGCTGCCCGAGCGCCGCCTCGAACTCGGGCGTAAGCATGTAATCCGCGTAGCCCCGAAACGAAGCGTTGTGCCAGCCCCCATTCGGCGAGTCCTTTCGCGGCTTCCTCAGGCCGCCCAACGCTCTCATGTGCGAGTAAGCTATGCCAGCCTGCGGCAGCGCAGTCTCCAGTGCCTCGCGGTTGAACTGGGGATTGCGCCTCGAGCGCGGCACAGTGCGCACGTCCACTACATGCGTCACCGCGTGCGCGCGCAGCAGCGCCAGAAACTCCTCAAAGCTGCGCGTCGAGTGGCCTATCGTGAGCACCATCGCGGCATGGCCTCCCGCTACCGCCAGTTTCGCGTGTATCAGCCACGCAGGGGCGCGTTGTAACACCCGCTGCGAGGCATGAAGCGCTATTCTGATGAAGAATCCTTATAATCGACTATGCCCGACACGAAGCCGCTGCCCGTGGGTGATCAGAACCCGCAGGAGACATCGGAGTGGCTCGATGCCCTCGACGAAGTAGTGAAGGAAGCCGGTCCGGAGCGCGCCGCTTACATTCTGGAACGAGTCCTCGGACGCGCTCGCGAACTGGGAGCCGAGCCGCGCAATGTCGTCGAGACCGATTACGTCAACACCATTCCCCCTTCCGAGGAGGTGCCGTACCCGGGCGATCGCCAACTCGAGCGGCGGATCACGAGCCTGATCCGCTGGAACGCCATGGCGATGGTGGTGCGTGCCAACAAGTACGACAACGGTATCGGCGGGCACATCTCCTCGTACGCGTCGCTGGCCACGCTGACCGAAGTCGGGTTCCACCATTTCTTCCACGGCTCCTACGGCGACCAGCCGGGCGATTTCGTTTACCTGCAAGGCCATTCCGCGCCCGGCTTCTACGCCCGCGCGTATCTGGAAGGCAGGCTGAACGAAGAAGACCTGCTCAACTTCCGCCACGAGCTGCGCGACACGCCGGGACTCTCCTCCTATCCGCATCCGTGGCTCATGCCGCATTTCTGGCAGTTCCCGACGGTGTCGATGGGGCTCGGCCCGCTGAACGCCATCTACCAGGCGCGTTTCATGCGTTACCTGGAAAACCGCGGGCTGCTGCCGAAGACGCCGCGCAAGATCTGGGCATTCCTCGGCGACGGCGAGATGGACGAGCCCGAATCGACTGGCGCGCTGCGCATTGCCTCCTACGAGGGGCTGGACAACCTGATTTTCTGCGTCAACTGCAACCTGCAGCGGCTCGACGGGCCGGTCCGCGGCAGCGGCAAAGTCATCCAGTCGCTCGAGGGACTGTTCCGCGGCGCGGGGTGGAATGTCATCAAGGTCATCTGGGGCTCGGAGTGGGATCCGCTGCTGGAGCGCGACAAATCGGGCCTGCTGATAAAGCGGATGAACGAGGTGCCCGACGGCGACTTCCAAACTTACGTCGCGCGCGGCGGCGCTTACATTCGCAAGGAGTTCTTCGGAAAGTATCCGGAGACCGCGGCGCTTGTCGCGGACATGACCGACGAACAGCTCGAGAAGTTGCGGCGCGGCGGCCATGATCCCGTGAAGGTCTACAACGCATACAAGCGCGCGGTCGAGCACACAGGCTCGCCGACGGTGATCCTCGCAAAGACCATAAAAGGCTACGGGCTCGGCGAAGCCGGTGAGGGCCGGAACGTCACGCACCAGCAGAAGAAGCTGAACGAAGAAGAGATGGCGTACTTCTGCCGGCGCTTCAACATTCCTATCAGCGAGGAGCGGCTCAAGACTATCGCCTTCTACCGCCCAGACGAGGACAGCCCCGAAAGGAAGTACATGCGCGAGCGCCGCACCGCGCTCGGCGGCTGGGTGCCGGAACGCAAGCCGCGCCGCATCGAGATGCAGGCGCCGCCGCTCGAGTACTTCGCCGATACGTTAACGGGTTCACAGGGCCGCGAGGTCTCGACGACCATGGCCTTCGTGCGCGTGATGACGCTCATGCTGCGGCATCCTGAAATCGGCAAGTACGTCGTCCCGATGGTGCCCGACGAGGCGCGCACCTTCGGCATGGAGTCGCTGTTCCGGCAGATCGGTATCTACGCCAGCCGCGGCCAGCTCTACCGGCCAGTGGACCAGGAGATGTTCCTTTATTACAAGGAAACCAAGTCCGGGCAGATCCTGGAGGAAGGAATCACCGAGGCCGGGTCCATGGCGTCCTGCACCGCCGCGGGCACGGCATACGCCAACTACGGCGTGCCGATGATCCCGTTCTACATCTACTACTCCATGTTCGGCTTCCAGCGCGCCGGAGATTTCATGTGGGCGTTTGCGGACGCGCGCGGCAAAGGTTTTCTTGTGGGCGGAACAGCCGGCCGCACCACGCTGGCCGGAGAAGGACTGCAGCACCAGGACGGCCACAGCCACCTGCTGATGAGCGTCATACCGACCTGCGTCTCCTACGACCCGGCTTTCGCGTACGAGATCGCCGTGATCGTGCAGGAAGGCATCCGGCGCATGTATCAGGAGAACGAGGACCGGTTCTACTACTTCACCATCTACAACGAGAACTACGCCCAGCCGCCCATGCCCGAAGGCGTCCGCGACGGCATCCTGAAGGGCATCTATCGGTACAGGGCGGCAGAGGGCGGCAACGCGCGCGTGCAGTTGTTCGGGAGCGGGCCCATCCTCAATGAGGCGCTGCGCGCGCAGAAGATCCTCGCGGAGAAGTACCATGTGCCCGCGGACGTGTGGAGCGTCACCAGCTACACGGAGTTGCGCCGCGACGCGCTCGAGATTGAGCGCTGGAACCGCCTGCATCCGGCAGAACCGGAGCGCAAACCATATATCACGCAGGCGATGGAAGGGACCGAAGGACCCATCATCGCCGCCACGGACTACATGAAGGCAGTGGCGGATCAGGTGGCGCCGTGGCTGGGCGGGCGGCTGATCGCGCTCGGCACGGACGGCTTCGGCCGCAGCGAGAACCGCGAGCACCTCAGGCGGTTCTTCGAAGTTAGCGCAGAGGCGATTGCCGCGGCGGCGCTCTCGGCGCTTGCGCGCAGGGGCCAGTTCGACGCCGGGGCGGCGCGCCAGGCCATCGCAGACCTGGGCATCAACCCTGACACGCCCGATCCGTCGGCGCTGTAGATTCCGCTTCAACGGCGCACTCTCGCCCGCGCATCTGAAAGCTACAGCTTTGAAAACGACAGGCTCTGCGGGGCGGAGGCTTTGTGGGGCGGACCCCCAGGTCCGCGGGCGACCCCCAGGTCGCCCACGGCGCGCTGAGCGCCGCCCAACTTATTCCGATTTCCACAAGGAAACGTTTAAATTTATTACCTTCCGGCCAGTGCCGGGGC
>JBLNBX010000009.1:0-8893 GCA_050260275.1 bacterium | reverse complement strand
TCAAGAACTTCCGCATCTTCGGGAACTCGTATTACAGCTCCGGCGGCGGCCGCTACATCTACGGCCTCGGTCCGGACTTCGTCGTCGGCCCCGACGGCAATCTTTCGCCGATTCACTCGGCTTCCGGCATCGCCGGCTTTGAATACCAGCCTGTCGCGAAGTCGCAGCTCTACGCCTATTACGGCACCGCCTACTTCGGACGGAACTACGCCCTCGGTTCGAACGGCGCGTACGTCGGCTACGGCTTCCCGGGCTCGCCGCTTTCGAACAACCGTACGATCCAGGAATACACCGTCGGCTATACCCACACCTTCTGGAAGAACGCGAACTACGGCGCTCTCCAGTTGATGAACCAGTATTCGTATCTGGAGCGCACGCCCTGGGCCGTCCCGGCTGCCGGGCCGTTCCACGCGCATGCGCACATGATCTACAACAACCTGCGGTACGTGCTGCCGTAATGCTGTGATGGGGCAGGCCCCCGGCTGCCCCATCCCCGCGTCACGGAAGCTTTATTTGGATGTAACCGTCCTGTAACAAACGCTCTGGAGAATGTAAGGGAGACAGCAGATGAGACGTGTATCGATTCTCGTGTTGTGCCTGGCCGCGCTCGCGGCGTCAGGTTTCGCCCAGACGCTCATCAACGGCGCCGGCGCGACGTTTCCGTATCCGATCTATTCGAAATGGTTCGACGAGTTTCATAAGGTCCGGCCGGACGTTCAGATCAATTACCAGTCGATCGGCTCGGGCGGCGGCATACGCCAGCTCGAAGCCGGCACGGTCGATTTCGGCGCCTCCGACCAGCCGATGAACGAGGAGCAGCTCAAGAAGCACAAGTCGCGCGTGCTGCACTTCCCCACCGTGTTGGGCGCGGTCGTCGCGACCTATAACATCCCGGGCGTGACCTCTGAGCTGAGCTTCACCCCTGAGGCGCTCGCGGGCATTTTTCTCGGAACCGTCAAGAAGTGGAACGACCCCGCGCTCGCCAAGGCGAACCCGGGCGTGAAGCTGCCGGCGAACGACATCCTGGTGGTGCATCGCTCCGACGGCAGCGGGACCACGTTCATCTGGACCGATTACCTGTCGAAGGTGAGCGGCGACTGGAAGGGCAAAGTCGGCTCGGGCACATCCGTGAACTGGCCCGTCGGGCTCGGCGCGAAGGGCAACGAGGGCGTGGCGGGCCTGGTGAAGCAGACGCCGAACTCGGTCGGCTACGTCGAGTTGATTTACGCGATTCAGAACAAGATGGCCTACGGGCGCGTGAAGAACGGGGCGGGTTCGTTCGTGAAGCCGTCGCTGGCGAGCGTGACGGCCGCTGCAGCCGGCTCGGCCGCCAACATCCCCGACGATTTCCTCGTCTCCATCACGAACGCGCCGGGCAAAGAGGCGTACCCGATTTCGAGCTTCACGTGGCTGCTCGTGCCGGACCGCATCGCCGACGGCGCGAAGAAGAAAGCCATCGTCGAGTTTCTCCGTTGGATGCTCGGCCCCGGACAGAAGTCCACCGAGGCCCTTCACTACGCGCCGCTTCCCAAGGCCGTGGTAGCGAAAGAGCTGAAAGCGATCGCCCAGATTCAGTAGTTATGGCATCTACAGCAGTCGCGGCCGGGACAAACGTTCGAACGTCGCGCGTGCAGGATTTCCTCCGGAAACTGCGCAGCGGCGACGCGATCGCCCATACGGTGGTCATGACGTTTGCGGCCAGCATTCTGCTGATCACCATCCTGCTCGTGGCCGAGCTTTTCCGCCAGTCGCATCTCACTCGCGGGAAGTTCGGCCTCGCGTTCTTTTTCACTCGCGTCTGGGACCCGGTCGCGGGCGATTTCGGCGCTCTGCCGTTCATTTACGGCACGATCGTCACATCCTTGCTGGCACTCCTGATGGCCGTTCCGCTCGGACTCGGAGCGGCCATTTTTCTTTCCGAGATGGCGCCGCCCAGGATCTCCGATGCGCTGACGTTCGTCATCGAGTTGCTCGCCGCGGTGCCGAGCGTGATATACGGACTGCTCGGCGTCTTCATCCTGGTGCCGCTCATGCGCGAGACCGTCGGCCCCGCGCTGGCGAAGACGCTTGGATTTCTGCCGCTATTTTCCGGGCCAAGTTACGGCGTCGGCGTTCTCACCGCCGGCATCGTACTGGCGATCATGATTCTGCCGTTCATCGTGTCGATCTCGCGCGAGGCGCTGCTGTCTGTGCCGCGCGAACAGCGGGAAGCCGCGCTCGCGCTCGGCGCCACCCGATGGGAGACGACCTGGCAGATCGTCGCGCCCTACGCGCGGCTCGGCATCATCGGTTCCGTTTTTCTCGGCCTCGCACGGGCGCTTGGGGAGACGATGGCCGTCACGATGGTGATCGGAAACGATCCCAGGATCAGCTCTTCGCTGCTTGCGCCGGGCTATTCGATCGCCGCGGTGATCGCGAACGAGTTTACCGAGGCCACCGCCGATTTGCACCTGAGCGCGCTGGTCGAGCTCGGGCTGGTCCTGTTCCTGTTGACGATTCTCATCAATGGGCTGGCCCGTGTCCTGATTCTGGCCACTACACGCCGCGGGACGTCACACCCATGACCTGGCGCAAGTTCGTCAACGTCGCGATGCTGAGCGCCACCGGGCTGTGCACGCTGGCGACCGTGTCGATCCTGTTCTTCATCCTCGGATATCTCGTCTACCACGGCGGCCGTTCGTTGAGCTGGGATTTCTTCACGCAGCTCCCGAAGCCGGTCGGTGAGGAGGGCGGCGGCCTGGCCAACGCGATCGTCGGCACGGGCAAGCTGCTGCTGGTCACGGTCCTGATCGGAGTGCCCATCGGGTTCCTCGGCGGCGTGTACCTTTCCGAGTTCGGCGGCAAGACGTTCCCGTTCCTGGTGCGGTATACGACGGATCTTCTGAACGGAGTCCCGTCGATCGTCATCGGGATCTTCGCCTTCACGCTCGTCGTGATGCCGATGAGGCATTTCTCGACGCTCGCCGGCGGCATCGCCCTGAGCGTGATGGTCATCCCGATCACGGTCCGCAGCACGGAACAGTTCCTGCGCGCTGTGCCGCATTCGCTGCGCGAAGGCGCCCTCGCGCTCGGCGCGAGCAAGTGGAAATCGATCGCGACCGTCGTGATTCCCGCCGCGATGCGCGGCATCCTGACCGGGACGATTCTCGGCGTCGCCCGCGTGGCGGGCGAGACGGCGCCGCTGCTGTTCACCGCCTTCAGCAATCGATATTGGAGTCCGGGCTGGAACCAGCCCACCGCGTCGCTGCCGGTGATGGTTTACACCTACGCGATTTCGCCTTATGAGGATTGGCACCGCCAGGCCTGGGCCGCCGGCCTGGTCCTGCTCTTGATGATGCTCGTAGCCAACGTCGCCGCGCGAATCATCCTTTCGCCCAAAGGAGCGCAAAGCGCCTGATATGGCAGCCATGACGAACTTTCCCCGTATGCCCGAAAAACAGGAAGCGCCGCCCGCGGCCGAACGCGCCACCGAGACGCTCGCCCGGGCGCCGCAATCGAAGATGAGCGTCACGGGCCTGAATTTTTATTACGGTTCCGCGCACGTGCTGCACGACATCGGGCTCGCGGTTCCGCCGAACCATGTGACGGCGCTCATCGGGCCGTCCGGGTGCGGAAAATCCACCTTCCTGCGCACGCTGAACCGCATGTACGAGACCGTGCGCAACGCTCGCGCCGAGGGCAACGTTCTGCTCGACGGTGAAGATGTGCTGGCGATGGACGTCGTAAAGCTGCGGCGGCGCGTCGGCATGGTGTTCCAGAAGTCGAACCCGTTCCCGAAGTCGATTTTCGACAACGTCGCCTACGGGCTGCGCATCAACGGCTGGATGAGCAAGAGCGAGCTCGAGGAAGCGGTCGAGCGCAGCCTCCGCCGCGCCGCGCTTTGGGATGAAGTGAAGGACCACCTGAGCGAATCGGCCTACGCGCTCTCGGGCGGCCAGCAGCAGCGGCTGTGTATCGCGCGGGCGCTGGCGGTGGATCCCGAGGTGCTGCTGCTCGACGAGCCGTGCTCGGCTCTCGACCCCATCGCGACTGCGAAGATCGAAGAACTGCTTTTCACGCTCAAGGAAAACTGCACGCTCGTGATCGTGACGCATAACATGCAGCAGGCGGCGCGGGTCGCCGAATATACCGGCTTTTTCCTCCTCGGCAAGCTGATCGAGTTCGACAAAACCGAGGTGATTTTCAAGCGCCCCGCCCAGAAGCAGACCGAAGATTACATCACGGGACGCTTCGGATAGGACTGTGGGGCAGGTTGCCAAACCTGCGGCCGGTTGTTAACCGGCAGGCCGATTTGGCAATCGGCCGCAGGTTTGGCAACCTGCCCCACGCCGCGTCCGGCTTGGGCCTGCGGCGGGCGTCTCGTTTCGGCCGGGCCCGCGTCCGGCCATCCCGCGGCGGCCCGGTCCGCTTCGGGCTAAACTGAAAGCCGTCGGAGTTATTTTTTGCGCCACTTTATCGAAGAACTGAACGAGTTGCAGAGAAGGCTGCTTGAAATGGCCGGCTTGGTCGAGCTGGCCATCCACAAGAGCGTGCTGTCGCTGGTGGAGCGCGACGAGGCCGAGGCCCAGGACGTTCTGCGGAACGAAGCGCGCATCAACCAGATGGAGATCGAGATCGACGACTTTGCCGTCGGGCTGCTCGCGCTGCACCAGCCGATGGCGAAGGACCTGCGCTTCCTCACCGCCGCCATCAAGATCAACAGCGACCTCGAGCGCATGGGCGACCTGGCGGTGAACACCGTCGAGCGTTCGCTCTCGCTGATGCACCAGCCCGAGGTGAAGCCGCTGATCGATATCCCGCGGATGGCGAAGCTGGTCGAGTCGATGGTGCGGAAGAGCCTGGATGCCTTCGTGAACCGCGATTCCGAGCTGGCGCGCGCCGTGCTGCTTTCAGACGACGCGGTGGATGACCTGCGCGACGGCATCTACCAGGAGCTCATCAGCTTCATGCGGAACGACCCGACGACGATTTCGCGCGCGCTCGACCTGATTTTCGTCGCGCGGAACCTGGAGCGGATCGCGGATCACGCCACCAACGTCGCCGAGGATGTTCTGTTCCTGGTGAAGGGAGTGGACGTCCGGCACCACGCGGAAGTGCGCGAGACCCTCACCTAAACAGCAAAGGGCGCGTCTTTCGACGCGCCCCGCTATCCCCGGCTGTTGCCCAGCGCTTGCCCCGAACTGATTTTTCCTGTCCCAGGCTGTCCCAGTAGCCTATACACAATTCGATTCAGGCACCCGCGGATGGATGCAGGTTTTTAGTGAGAAAATTCCGGGCTCGGCGGCCCGTCGCGGTGGCAGGTCCGGCACACCGCTTCGCGCGCGGCCTTCAGGTGCGGGCGGAAGTTGCTGGTATGGGGCGTGTGGCAGGCAGTGCAGGCGAGCGCCGCGTGCGCCGACTTGCTCGACGCGACCCGGTTTCCGATCACGACGTGGCAGGTGAGGCACAGGTCGCGCACGTTGCCGCCGCTGATCCGGATTTTCCCATCCACAGGTTCGGAATGGCATTCATCGCATCGCCGCCCGGCAAACGGCCCGTGCGGGATCTCGTAGAGCAGTTTTGCGGCGTTGGAAGAGTGCGGATCATGGCAATTTGTGCACTTTGAGGCCGCAAAAGGCTGTTCCCGGTGCGCCGCGGCAAGCTTGGCGGATTTGGCGTCGTGGCACCCGAGGCAAACCCCGGGCTGCGCGGCCCGGTGGCAGCTCGAGCACTCGCCCGGGTGCACGAAGCGCTTCTGCGGCGCGGCGACCAGAGCTAAGAGGAGCAGGAAAAGTGCCAAGATCTCGTATTATAAAAGCCCCGGACCGTTGGAGGCTCGGGGCTTCACTCAGAGGGGCTTAACGACGCATGGGGTGCGCCGTAAGAGATGCTAATTGAATAGCTTGTTGATTTCAGTCTAGCGCGATTTCCGGTTTGATGACCTAAAAGTCCACTAATCTGACTGGATTTTAACTAGCTCGTCCAGGCCCAAGCGGCCGGTGTAGATCGCCATCCCGAGGGCGGCATGGACGTTCATCTCCTGTAGCGCGCGGACTTCGTCGAGGGTGGTGATGCCGCCGGCGGCGGTGATTTCAAGGGGGGTCGCGGCGCGGAGGCGGCGGAACCAGTCGAGATCCGTTCCCTGGAGCATCCCCTCCTTGTCTACATATGTACACAGGAAGCCGCCGCAGTAGGGCTCCAGGCTCGCGAGTACTTCTTCCGCGCTGAGGGCGGTCGCCTCGCGCCAGCCTTTGACGACGATGCGGCCGCCTTTCGAATCGAGCGCGATCAGGATGCGCTCGCGGCCGACCGCCGCGGCCAGCTCGCCGAGGAAATCCGTGTTGGCGCCCGCGGCGGAGAAGGCCGCCGTCCCGACGATCACCTTGTGTGCGCCGCGCGCAGCCAGCTCCCGCGCACGTTCCACGGTGCGGACGCCGCCGCCGACTCGCGTGCGAGCGCGCGCGGCGAGGAATTCGACGATGGCGTCGTTCGAGCCGCGGCCGAGCGCGGCGTCGAGGTCGATCACCTGAATCTCCGGGAACGCCGCGAACTGCTGCAGCATCTCGGCGGGCGTGCCGCCTTCAAGCGCCTTGTCGCGCCCCTGGACGAGCTGCACCACCTTGCCGTCCATCAGGTCGATGCAGGGGATGATCACGCGGTCCTCCGCACCGGGATGCCGTCCGAGGCGAGGTGCCGCTTCAGGTCGGCGACCGTGTAGGTCCCGTAGTGGAACACAGAGGCTGCCAGCGCGGCGTCGGCCTCGCCCACGGTCAGGACGCGCGAGAAATGCTCGGGTTTGCCCGCCCCGCCCGAGGCGATCACCGGGATGTGCGTGGCGCGCGACACGGCGCGCGTCAGCTCGCAGTCGAAGCCTTCCTGGACGCCATCGGTGTCCATCGACGTGAGCAGAATCTCGCCCGCGCCGAGCGCTTCCCCGCGCGCGGCCCAATCGACCGCGTCGATCCCGGTATCGTCGCGCCCGCCGCGCACGTACACGTGCCACACGCCCGGGCCGTTCCGCTTCGCGTCGATCGCGAGCACCACCGCCTGGGCGCCGAACTCGGCGCTGAGCTCCGAGAGCAGCTCCGGCCGGTTCACCGCCGCCGTGTTGATACTGACCTTGTCCGCGCCCGCGAGCAGAATCTTCCGCGCGTCCGCGACCGAGCGAATGCCGCCGCCCACCGTGAGGGGAATGAACACCTTCCGCGCGGTGCGGGCCACAACGTCCGCCATGATGTCGCGCGCGTCGCTCGATGCGGTGATATCGAGGAACACGAGTTCATCGGCGCCCTGCTGGTTGTAGCGGTCCGCCAGCTCGACCGGATCGCCCGCGTCCCGCAGGTTTACGAAGTTGACGCCCTTGACGACGCGGCCCGCCGTGACGTCCAGACAGGGAATGATGCGCTTGGCCAGCATTTCAGAGCTCCACGAAATTCCTGACGATCTTCAGCCCGAGCGGGCCGGACTTCTCCGGATGAAACTGCACGCCGAAGACGTTGCCGGTTTCGAGCACCGCCGTGTAGGCGAGCGTGTAAGTGCAGGTTGCGACCGCCTCCGCGCGCACCGGAACGTAGTAGCTGTGCGCGAAGTACACGTAAGGAGACGGGCCGATGTTCCGCAGCAGCCGCGAAGCGCCCTGCGGCTCGAGCTCGTTCCAGCCCATGTGCGGCACGCGCGCGCCCGGCGGGAACCGCTTCACCATGCCGGGGAAGATCGCCAGTCCGCGCGCCTCGGGCGCTTCTTCGCCCGATTCGAGCAGCGCCTGCAACCCCAGGCAGATTCCGAGGAACGGCACGCCGGCTTTGATCCGCTCGACCAGCTCGCCGCGCACGTCGAGCGCATCGAGCGCGCGCATCATCTGGCCGTAGTGGCCGACGCCGGGCAGGATGATTTTCTCCGCGCTCCGTATGCCCGCGGCGTCGCGGATGATCTCGTAGGCCGCTCCGATCTCCAGGAGCGTGTTCTCCACCGACCGCAGATTGCCCGCGCCGTAATCGAAGACGGCGATCATAGGGCTTGTGGGGCAGGCCCCCGGCCTGCGGCGGGCTCCCAGCCCGCCTCCGGAAAACCGGGAATGAGTATACTGTCCCGGGTTTTTGTCCCCTTTTTCGTTCATAGCAGGCCTTTCGTCGAGGGCAGCTCGCCCTTGAGCCGCGCGTCCGTCGAGCAGGCAAACTTCATCGCGCGCGCGAAGCACTTGAAGATCGCTTCGACCTTGTGATGGTTCGACCGGCCGTAGAGCACCTTCACATGCAGGTTCGCCCCGGCCTGATTCGCGAAGCCCTGGAAGAAATCCTCGAGTAGCTCGGCTTGCAAGTCGCCGACCAGCCGCGTCTTCACCTGGTCCTTGTAGACGAGGTACGGCCGTCCGCCGAGATCGGCCGCGACGACGGCCAGCGTCTCGTCCATCGGCATCACGAAGTAGCCCGCGCGATTGATGCCGCGGCGGTCGCCGAGCGCCTGCGCGAACAACTGTCCGAGCACCAGCCCCACGTCTTCGACGGTGTGGTGCTGGTCCACGTCGAGATCGCCCTCAGCGCGCAGGTTCAGGTCGAAGCCGCCGTGTTTCGCGAACAGCTCGAGCATGTGGTCGAGAAACCGTACGCCGGTCGAGATCTCGTACCGGCCGCGTCCTTCGATTCGCAGGCTCCCGGCGATGCGCGTCTCTTTCGTATTGCGTTCGATCTTGGCGGTTCTCATCACGGCAGCACCGATTCGATCTGATTGATGTCTTCGAGCACCGCGATCGCGCCCGCGGCGCGGAACGACCGCACCGTCTCGTCCTGATACGGGTTGACCGGCGACGCGATGCCGATGAACGGGACACCCGCGGCTCGCGCGCTTCCAGCGTCGTCGATCGTATCGCCCACGTACCACATGCGCGCGCCGGCGTAGTGGTCGGCGATCATGAGCA
>JBLNBX010000008.1:0-2581 GCA_050260275.1 bacterium | reverse complement strand
AACCCGGTTCAGTAGCCCAGTCGCCGTGCGCCGAGGCCGGCGCACATTCGCGCGTCTATACCCTTCAGACACAGGCCCGTTCCAATGCGGACGGGCCTGTTTGGTCTGGCGAACTAGCGAGGTGGGGTAACCGCCGCGTAGCCGCGGGTTCCCCGTTCGATCCGAAGTGCGCGGGCCAGGCATGGTTGCGCCGCGCAGAACCACCCCGGGACGACCAGACCGGAGGAAATTATTGAACGGTTTGGGCGTGACGCACAGCGGGCGGGGCGATCCGCCCGCTGCGATCCGGCCCAGCAGCCGGCGGCTCCCTGTAACCAATTCCGATTTTTGGCGTCGTTATCAGGCGAAGGCATTGCGAACAGCTCGAGATGCTCGAGCGCCACGTGCGCTTGTGAGTGTTTCGCTCGAAGCGCAAGCGCTCCAACGCTCACATCTCATCTACGTGCCGTGCTGTGCCGCAGGTCTGCCTGTGCGCCAGCACAGGCGGAAACCAAAGGCGGGCAGGCTCGCCGCGTTTCATGCGTTTGCGGCCTCCGCAGTGTGAAACGATCCGCATGCACGGAACCGGCGCCCGGCCCGGCGAGAATGAAACAGCTTAACGGTTCAGTGAGTTTTCAACCGGGGAGGCGAAACGCGATGAGGAAGTTATTGGCTCTCGTTGTATTGTTCGCGGCGCCGGCCCTTGCCCAGGCCGGCCCTAACGCGCCCTGCGCGATCCAGCGCGCTGCCACGGCCGGTCAGTACGTGTGGCTCCTATGTGACGAGGCAAGGTTGTACGTCTCAGCGGATGCGGGCGCCTCGTGGCAGGCGAAGCAAATCCCCTCAGACTCAAAACTCCGCGCCATCGCTTTCCTGGACTCCCGCCGCGGTTTCGTGGCCGGCGATGAGGGGGTTCTTCTAGCGACGGAAGACGGCGGCGAGACCTGGAATCGCGTCGAGGTTCCCGCGCAGGAGAATTTGACATCCATCTGGTTCACCGGCGAACGCGGCTGGATAGCCGGTTGGAACGGCGCGATACTGCACTCGGGCGATGGCGGCAAGACCTGGGAGCGGCAGCAGAGCGGCGTGCGGCATGGGTTGGAGTGCATCTACTTTGCGGATGAGCAGAACGGCTGGGCAGTGGGATGGGTTGGCACCGTGGTCTACACGTCCGACGGCGGCCGGACGTGGCAGCAAGCGCCCACTGGCAGCTACTGGGCGATCAACTCCGTTTTCTTCCGCGACGCCAAGTCAGGCTGGGCTGTTGGATTCGACGGCCAGATACTGAGGAGCCGCGACGGCGGGCGCACGTGGGAGAAGCAGGAGAGCCCGACGCGCTCTTGGCTCACTTCCGTGCTGTTCGACTCGGACGGCCGCGGATGGATCGCCGCACAGAATGAGCTGCTGGTAAGCGATGACGGAGGCGAGAGTTGGAAGCAGGTGCCCGTCGAGGGCAGGTTCGTGCAACAGGTGCTGCGGACGCCAAAGTCACTCTGGGTCGTCGGGCGGCACAGCATCCTTGAGCAGGAGGGACCGAGAGCGGCGGTGTTCCGGAGCATCGGGACGCTATCGGCTGCAGCGCCCCCTCAGGGTTTCTGAAAGCGGAGTGGCCAGCCGGATGGTGGGCCCTGTAGGATTTGAACCTACGACCAACGGATTATGAGTCCGGGTTGTCAGCATCTATCGCGTGTGCCGGTGTTTATGTTTCATCGACTTACCGGAGCGGACGTGCGATTGCGTCTCCGAAGGCAGGGCGAAAGTCTATCGGCGTTGCTGACACGGTTGCTGACAGGTTCTGTGGCTCGGCAGGAGCGGCTCTTAATTAATCGCCCGCGGTGGGAGGCGAGCCACCACCAGGTTCTTGCGGCTCGAAGGGAAGGTTGGGCTGGGAGGCGGGCACCGGGAGGTCGGCCACGCGCTTTACGGCCAGCCCGCAGCCTGCCGCGAACTTCTCGACTCCATCGTCATCGGAATAGAGCACGCGTGCTCCGTTCACCAGCGAGATGGCGACGATTTGCCGGTCGAACTTCATCGCGGTCTTCGTGATGCGCACACCTTCCCGCGGATCGCCGGCCTTGATCGCCAGGCGCAGGCGCGCCGACAGCTCCACTGCCGCCCGCTCGTCGAAATCGCCAACCCTGATGAAGGCGGAACTCCGCAAAGTGGTCAGCACATCCTGGGCATCGACGCCCTCGGTGACCAGCACCTCGCACAGAGCCGGCGCCGGGATCAGGATCTGCTCCCTCGCCAACTCCAGTTCGCGTACAAGCCCGGCCACGCGCTCCTGGGCGTGCTCTACGGCCTTTCCTCCTTGGTGTAGTTCAGCGTCCGGAAACAGAAGGATGGAGAGGATTGTGCTGTCGAACGCTACCATTGCGGCATCACTCTTCCCGAAGCTGCCGCATCAGGTCGACCGGGTTCAGGCGTCCGGTTTCGGGCGGCGCCAGCCGGGCGCGAAGCCCGTCAAAGAGCTTCGAGAGCGGCGTCTCATCGAGCACCTCGAAGGTCTCGATATCGAACCGGTGGAGCTTCCATTCGCCCGACTCGGTGCGCGACCACGTCCCCCTGCCGCGGAGCCGCACCGGCGGTCCGAAGATGTGAT
>JBLNBX010000007.1:0-10269 GCA_050260275.1 bacterium | reverse complement strand
GGTCGCGACATTCCGCAGCGACCACTCCTACCTGGACGGGCGCCATCCGGTTGCGGTGGAGTTCGAATCCGACCCCCGGCAGGACGTCCTGCGCCGCGACTTCACCGTGAACGCCCTGCTGCTCGACCCGGCGTCGGGCGAGGTGCTCGACTTCGCCGGAGGCCGCGCGGATCTCGCCCTGCGCCAGATCCGCGCCGTAGGAGACCCGGCGCGCCGTTTCGCCGAGGACCACCTGCGTATGCTCAGGGCCGTCCGCTTCGCCGCACGGCTCGGCTTCACCATCGAAGAGAAAACCTTCGAAGCCATACGCGAGCTGCACTCGCGCATTCGCGCGATATCCGCCGAGCGGGTCCGCGATGAACTGGTCCGCATCCTCACGGAGGGCGCGGCGCGGCGCGGCTTCGAGCTTCTGGACGCCACGGGCCTGCTTGGCGACATCCTCCCCGAGGTTGCGGCGATGAAGGGAGTCGAACAGCCGCCCGAGTTCCATCCCGAAGGCGACGTCTGGACGCACACCCTCATGATGCTCGAACGGATGAGGAATCCGAGCGTTACGCTCGCCATGGGCGTTCTGCTGCACGACGTGGGCAAGCCGCGGACATTCCGCGTTGCGGACCGCATCCGCTTCGATCAACACGCCGAGGTAGGGGCGGACATGGCCGTGGAGATCATGCAGCGGTTGCGGTTCTCGAACAGCGAGACGCGGCGCGTGGAGGCGCTCATCCGCAATCACCTGAGGTTCAAGGACGTGCGCAACATGCGCGAGAGCACGCTCAAGCGCTTCATGCGCATGGAGGGGTTCGACGAGCACCTGGAGCTGCACCGCCTGGACTGCGCGGCCAGTCACGGCTGGCTCGACAACTACGACTTCATACAGAGGAAGCTGGCGGAGCAGCCGCCGGAGTCGCTCAAGCCCCCGCCGCTCATCACCGGTGATGACCTGATCGCCGCGGGCTACACCCCGGGGCCGGCGTTCGCACGCATTCTGAGGGCCGTTGAGGACGCACAGTTGGAAGGAAGCCTCGCAGATAGCGGCGAGGCGCTCGAGTTCGTGCGGTCGCGATTCGCCGCGCCCGGCGGAGAAGAGCTTATGCCGCCGGACGGTAGCTGAACACCATGTAAAGGACGAGCGCGATTATCGAGAGAATCGCGAAGGCCGCCACGAACTCAAGTACAACGACCTTCCTCTCCTCGGCCTCCGGCCTGTCAACATTGCTCCGGCCGGCCATTCACCCTCCCTTGTTGGATCTGTACGCCTGACGGGCGGCCTTTGTCAAGCGCCGGGCGCGAATCCCTCCCGTAACACGTTATTATTGATTAAATCATGAGCACCTCAGGTGAGTTCTATCGCATACAAAAGCTGCCTCCATACGTGTTTGCCGAGGTAAACGCGCGCAAGGCAGAGCTCCGGGCACAGCAACTCGACGTCATCGACCTCGGGATGGGAAACCCCGACGGATCCACTCCGGAAGTTGTGGTCGCAAAGCTCGTCGAGGCAGCCCGGAATCCACGGAACCACCGGTACTCGCTGTCGCGGGGAATCCCCAAGCTGCGGGAGGAGATCGTCCGGCGCTACGCGGCGAACTATGGAGTTAAGCTGGATTCGGAAAAGCAGGCCATCGTCACCATCGGCGCGAAGGACGCCCTTGCCCACCTGCTGTTCGCGGTGGTCGGCCCGGGCGATGCCGTAGTCTCCCCGAACCCGGCTTATCCCATTCACCAGTGGGGAGTTACGATGGCCGAGGGCACCCCGTGCCTGCTCCCGATGCCCACGCCTGCGGAGTTTTTGAACGGCCTGGAGGACCTGTTCCGGAAGGGCTCCCCGCGTCCCAAGGTGATCCTTATCTCGTTCCCGCACAACCCCACGACGCTCTGCGTGGATATCGACTTCCACCGCGCCGTCGTCGCCCTGGCCCGCGAGCACGGGGCGATGGTCGTGCACGATTTCGCCTACGCTGACCTGTGCTTTGACGGATACCGCGCGCCGAGCATTCTGGAAGTGGAAGGCGCCACCGACGTCGCCGTCGAGATCTTCTCCATGTCGAAGAGCTTCAACATGGCCGGCTGGCGTGTGGGTTTCTGCGTCGGAAACGAGAAAATGATAGCCGCGCTGGCCCGCATAAAAAGCTACTTAGACTATGGCGTTTTCCAGCCGATTCAAATTGCGGCCATCCTGGCCCTCCGTGAGTGTACCGGAGAGACAACGAAGATACGCGAAACGTACCAGATGCGGCGGGACGTGCTCGCCGACGGCTTGTGCCGCGCCGGCTGGGAGGTTGAGCGCCCGAAGGGCACCATGTTCCTCTGGGCGGCCATACCCGAGCGCTTCCGCGATCTGGGCTCGCTGGAGTTCTCCAAGCAGTTGCTCGATAACGCTCTCGTTGCGGTGTCGCCCGGCGTAGGTTTCGGCCCCATGGGCGAGGGGCACGTCCGGTTCGCCCTGGTCGAAAACGAGCAGCGCATCAGGCAGGCAACCCGGAACATTAAGCGTTGGCTGGCATCCTGACGGTGTAACCTTCATATATGGCCGCCGTTCCCGATATGCCGGGGCTGGAGGTAGTGGACCTGTGGCAGGTCCGCGCCCAGGATATCGAGGAGCTTCTCGCGGAAGAGGTCTCGGAATGGCACGAGCAGCTCGACTGGGATTACACGTCCTCGGCCGAGCTGGTGCGGCGCTTCCTGGAGGCCCGCGCCCTGAGCGGATACGCACTTACGAGCGCGGGCCGGACGGTGGCCTACTCGTACTTTGTCTGCGAGGACGGCAAAGGTCTCATCGGCAACCTGTACGTAGGCGCGGCATACCGCACCGCTGAAAGCGAGTTGCTGCTGCTGGACGCTGTGGCGGGCCGTCTGATGCGCACCCGGCACGTGCACCGCATTGAAACGCAGCTCATGCTGGCACGGCCTGTGTACGGCCGCCCACTGCCGCTCTCGCGCTACGCCCGCTCGTATACGCGGAACTTCATGGTGGCGGAACTGGCGGGCTGCGGAAGCCTGGCGCCGGCGCCGGCCGGGGATATCGCGTTCGAGTTGTGGAGCGAGCGCCGCCAGGATGCCGCCGCGCAGGTCATCGCCGCGGCCTACAGGTCGCATATCGACAGCGAGATCAACGACCAGTACCGCTCCGCCGCCGGCGCCCGGCGGTTCCTGTACAACATCATCCAGTACCCCGGCTGTGGCGTGTTTTTCGCGCCGGCGTCCTGGGTGGCAGTCCACCGCGATACCGGCCGCCTGGTTGGAATCGTTCTCACCAGCATGGTGTCGGCCAGCGTGGGGCACATCACTCAGGTGTGCGTGACGCCGCAGTTCAAGGGCCTCGGGATAGGGTACGAGCTGGTGCGGCGCTCGATGTGCTCTCTGGCGGAAACGGGGTCCGGACGCGTCAGTCTTACCGTCACGGCATCAAACGCGAATGCGGTGCGGCTGTATCACGGTATGGGGTTCGGAGTGCGGCGGCAATTCCCGGCGATGGTGTGGACGGGGTTCTAGCAGACCGGTGCGGCAAGGCGAGGCCGGCCGCAAGCGAGCGGAAGTGCGGTGATCCGGCCGGTTTCGAGTGCGGGCATTTGCCGTAACGAAATTAAACGCTTGTTCAGGATGAAGTTCTACCCATTTCGCTATACTCTGAGCAAAGGCCTTAAATGAAGACCTATTGGAAGTTCGGGGCTCTCATCCTGGTGATCATCGGGTCGCTGGCATGGCTTGCTGCCGGGGGCATCAGCGAAAGCAAGACCTACTACGTCACGGTCGCCGAATTGCGCCAGATGGGTGACGCCGCGCACGGCAAGCGCCTGCGCGTGGCTGGCGAAGTGGCGCCGGGCTCGATCATTCGCACGGGCCGGGAGGTGGAGTTCACGCTGACGCAGGACGGCCAGGCGCTGAAGTGCGTCTACAGCGGAACCAGCCCGCTGCCAGACACTTTCCGCGACAGCGCTCAGGCTATAGCTGACGGAAAGCTCGGCCCCGGCAACGTTTTCGAGGCATCTCAGATCCAGGCCAAGTGCGCCTCGAAATACCAGGCGCAACCTGGCGCGAAGCACCCGTCGCAGGTCCGGAAGGCCGATCTGTAGGCACCGCTGCTATGGAAAACCTGGGCTCCCTGGCGATACTGCTGGCGTTTTCTCTTGCCGCGTTTGCAGTTGTGGCGTCCATCACGGGCGCACTCAAGGGCAACCGTTGGCTGATCCATAGCGCCACGCGCGCCGTGTACTCGATCGCGATCCTGACATCGATCGCCTCGGCAATTCTCATCACCGGCCTGCTCACGGACGACTTCCGCATGTCCTACGTCGTCCAGCACAGCAACCGCGCGCTGCCGGCGTTGTACAAGTTCGCGGCGTGGTGGGGCGGGCAGGAAGGCTCGCTGCTTCTGTGGAGCTGGCTGCTGGCCTGCTACTCGGCCGTGGTGATGTGGACCAACCGCCACAAACACCGCGCCATCATGCCTTACGTCACCGCGGTGCTGATGGCAACGCAGGTGTTCTTCCTGGCGCTGAACGCCTTCGTGGAGCCGCCCTTCCGGATGCTCTCCGTGGGCGGCGGCATCACCGCGATGGAGGACGGGCGCGGGCTGAACCCGCTGCTGCAACACCCGGCGATGGCCGTTCACCCGCCGACGCTCTACCTCGGCTACGTGGGCTTCACCGTTCCGTTCGCCTTCGCGCTGGCCTCGCTCATCAAGCGCCAGCCCGGAGACGACTGGATTGCGACGACGCGCCGCTGGACGCTCATCACATGGCTGTTCCAGACCGCCGGAATCGTGCTGGGGCAGCGCTGGGCTTACGCCGTGCTCGGCTGGGGCGGCTGGTGGGCCTGGGATGCGGTGGAGAACGCTTCGCTGCTGCCCTGGATAACGGCCACGGCGTTCCTGCACTCGGTGATGATGCAGGAGAAGAAGGGAATGATGAAGGTCTGGAACATGTTCCTGATCTCCGCCACCTTCTTCCTGTGCATCTTCGGGACTTTTCTGACGCGGTCGGGAGTCGTCAGTTCGGTGCACGCGTTCGCGCAGTCTTCGCTGGGCCCGTGGTTCGTAACGTTCATGGCGCTGGGTGTCGCGGTAACGCTGTACTTCATCCTGGACAGGCTCGATTACCTGAAGACCGAGGCGCGGCTGGAGAGCGTGCTCTCGCGCGAATCGAGCTTCATGTTCAACAACCTGATCCTGCTGGCGTCGTGCTTCTCGGTGCTGTGGGGCACGCTGTTTCCGGTGATCTCGGAAGCTGTAACCGGCCAGAAGATAACCGTCGGCCCGCCGTTCTTCAACCGCATCAACGTGCCGCTCGGGCTGTTCCTTCTGTTGCTGACCGGAGTGGGGCCCCTGATCGCGTGGCGGCGGACGTCGTTCGAGAGCCTGCGGCGCAACTTCCAGTGGCCGTTTGTGGCGATGGCCGCGCTCATGGCCGCGCTGTTCGCGCTCGGCGTGCGGCATGGTTACGCGCTGATGTGCTTCGGCCTGGCGCTTTTCGTCACATGGACCATCGCCACCGAGTTCTACAAGGGCGCGCGGGCTGTGCGCGCGCGCACCGGCCGAAACCTGCTCGCATCGGCCGTCGAGCTGACGCACCGCAACACGCGCCGCTACGGCGGCTACATTGTTCACATGGGCATCGTGCTCATGTTCGTCGGCTTCGCGGGCTCGGCGTTCTACCAGAACACAACCGTCGAGGTGAACCTCGGCAGCCGCTTCGACCTGGGGCGCTACAGCCTGCGTTTGGCGGACCTGCACGAGGCCGACAACCCGAACTACTCCTCGCAGCACGCCATCGTTGAGGTTTACGAGCGCGGCGGCGGCGCGCGCATTGGGACGCTCACCCCCGAAAGGCGCTTCTACAAGTCCAGCGAGCAGCAGACGTCCGAGGTCTCGATTCGCCACCGGCTCGATGAAGACCTGTACGTGAACTACGCCGGCCTCACCGACGACGGCAGCAGAGCGGTCATGCAGGCCTACATCTTCCCCCTGGTCTCGTGGATTTGGGTGGGCTTCCTGGTGCTAGTGGCAGGCACGATGGTGTGCCTGGTGCCGCCGAAGGTGCCGATGCAGTACGCGCGCACGCAGGTGGTGGGAGTATCGGCAACCGCGAAGCGCAGGCAAAAGGAGAGAGTATGACGCGCCGCACTCTGTCCGGACCGGCGCTGCTGTTCGCGGCGCTCGCGTTGGCCGTCTCCGGCTTCGCCCAGATTCCGGAAGACAGCCACGCCGGGCACGAGCACGCTCCGGCCGCGGAGGCCGGACAGGCCCCCGCGGTTTCGCCGCTTACGAACCCTGAGGTGCGCCGCATCGGCGAAAAGCTCCTCTGCCTGTGCGGTTGCGGCAGCACGGTGACATCGTGCAGCATGCAGCACTGCGGCTTCTCCGATCCGGCGCGGGTCAAAATCTTGCAGATGGTGGAAGCCGGCAAGTCCGAAGAGGAGATACTCGCGTCGTTCGTAAGCGAGAACGGGGTGCGTGTGCTCGTGAATCCGCCAGCCGAAGGTTTCAACCTCGTGGGCTGGCTGATGCCGTTCGCCGGAATCGCCGTAGGCCTCGCATTCGTGTGGCTGGCGATCCAGCGCTTCCGCCGTCCGCTCGCCGCGGCGCCCGCCGATGACGCCGCGCTCGCGCGCTATCGCGACCGCATCGAAAGAGACCTCGATAGGATGGACGAATGATTACCCTCACGGCCGCCATCGTCGCTATCGGCGCGATCCTCTTCACGCTCATGATCCGCGCGGAGGACCTGCCCGAGGTGGAGCAGGAATCGCCCATCGCACACCTCGAAGAACGCAAGGCGACGATATACGAGAATCTTCGGGACCTGCAGTTCGAGCACCGGCTCGGCAAGCTCTCCGATGCCGATTTCGAGGCGAGCAAGCTCGATCTCGAGAAGGAACTGGCCGTAGTGCTGGCCGAGATAGACAAGATCACCGGCGGCGCTCCGAGGGAATCGAAACAAGCCGCAGCGGCCACGGCCGCTGCTACCGCTGCGCCTGCGCAGGGCACGGTGTGCTCGGCCTGCGGCGCGAAGTTCCCCGTGGCGTTGAAGTTTTGCGGCGAGTGCGGTGCGCCGATAGCGGTGGTGACGCGATGAGATACCTTGCGCTGCTCGCCTGTCTGGCCGCCGCCCCGGCGTTTGCCGCCGTGGACGGAACGGTGGTGAACCGCACCACCGGCAAGCCCCAGCCGGGCGCCACGGTGACACTGATCGAGCTCACCTCCGGCATGCAACCAGCCGGCTCTACGACCACGGACGCCCAGGGCCGCTTCCACTTCGACCGCGATCCGCAGGGAACGGCTCTGCTGCAGGTGAGTCACCAGGGCGTCACCTACAGCCAGCACATTCAGGCGGGACAGGGGGCGAACCAGGAGATCGGCATCTACGACAGCTCGAAGCAACCTGGCGCGGCGAAGGTGACGAACCACCTGATACTGCTCGAACCCATCGCCGGCCGGCTCAACGTGGACGAGACGTTCTTCATGGAGAACAGCGGCAAGACCACGTTCTACGATCCCAGCGGCGGGACCCTGCGGTTCTACATCCCGAAGGAAGCGGAAGGCATGAACGTCTTCGCGACAGGGCCGCAGGGCATGCCGATTCCGCAGCAGCCCAAGCCGCTTGGGAACGGCGCATACTCCGTCGATTTCCCCGTGCGCCCCGGTGAGACACGCTTCAGCGTGCGGTACTCGATGCCGTTCACGGATCCCGGCACGTTCGAGGGCCGCTCGTTCTATCCCGGCGTGGCGGCGCGGGTCGCCACGCCCCATGGAGTCACGATTTCTGGCGATGGCGTGAAGCAGATCGGTGACGAGCCCACCATGCACGTCACGGTTTACGAAGCTGCGGGCGCGGAGTTCAAGCTCGCCATCGAAGGCACGGGCGCGCTCAGGGCCGCTTCGGCCGGTGAGGAAGATGATTCCATGCCGCAGGTGGAGCAGGTGCTGCCGCGCGTGTACCAGCGCCAGTGGCTGATCGTGGCGGCGTCGCTGATGGCGCTCGCGTGCGGATTCGTGATGCTTTATCGGAGGGGCGCCGGCTCGCGGGCATGAATGCTGTCGAAGTAGCGGGAGTGTGGCAGTTCTACGGGGATTTCCCTGCCCTGCGCGACATCTCATTCGCCATCGAACCGGGCGGCTGCATGGCGCTGCTCGGGCGCAACGGAGCCGGCAAGACCACGCTATTGCGCATAGTCGCGGGCCTGGCGCGTCCGGCGCGAGGAAAGGTGACGATACTCGGCTCGGACAATCGCGGGCGGGCGGCGCGGGCTTCGGTAGGCATTCTGGGCCACGGGGTTTCGCTCTACGACGAGCTTTCGGCTTACGAGAACCTGCGGCTGTTCGCGCGGCTGTACGGCCTTGCGGACGCGAACCATGCCGCGATGAAGTGGCTGGAGCGCACCGGCCTGGACCGCGTGAAAGACGGCCTGGTGCGCGAGTTCTCGCGCGGCATGCGGCAGCGGCTGGCTGTGGCGCGCGCGTTTCTGCACGAACCCGTGGTGCTGCTTCTCGACGAGCCCTTCACGGCGCTGGACGATCGCGCCATCGAGCTGCTGCAGGGGCTGCTCCGCGACGCAATGAATGACGGCCGCACGGTGCTCATCTCGACGCACCAGCTTCGCGAGGCGCTGGAACTGGCGACGCACGTCGCGCTGCTCGTGCGTGGGCGGCTGGCGCACACGGGGCCGCGAACACCTCAGATGCTGGAGGATACCGGATGGCTATACCGGCAGTACGGCGAAGCCCAGTCCGCACCGAGCCTCCGCGCCTGAGCTTCGCCCGGCAGGCCCTCACCATCGCCGCCAAGGACCTGCGGAGCGAGCTGCGCACGAAGGAGGCCCTCAACGCCTCCATCGCGTTCGCGCTCGTCATCCTGCTGCTGTTCAGCTTCGCCTTCGAACCGACGCAGGAGCAGACCCGGCAGATGTCGGGCGGCCTGCTGTGGCTGGTGTTCGCATTCGCCGGCGCGCTGATCCTCAACCGCAGCTTCGCGCGTGAGCTTCCGAACGACTGTCTGGACGCGCTCGTCGCGGCGCCCGTCTCCGGAGCGGCGCTGTTCCTGGGAAAAGCTCTCGCGAGTTTCGTGCTGCTGCTCGCGGTGGAGCTGGTATCGCTGCCGGTGTTCGGGGTTTTCTACAACGCGCAGTGGACGGGGCAGATAGGCCCGCTTCTGCTTGTGCTCGCGCTTGGCACCTGGGGGCTGACCGTGGTCGGCACAATGTTCAGCGCGCTCACGGTAAACCTGCGGCTGCGGGAGCTGATGCTGCCGATGCTGGTGTACCCCATCATGGTGCCCGGGCTGCTCGCAGCCGTGCAGTTGACCACACCGCTCATCATGGGGCAGCCGCTCGCGGCGGACCTGATGATGTGGATGCGGCTGCAGATTGCATTCGACGTGATTTTCACGGCGCTCGGGCTGGCGCTGGCCGAATCGGTGCTGGTGAGGTGAGTCTATTCGATGCGGTATAAGCTTGCGATAATTCTGGCCGGCGTGGCCGGCGTCCTGCTGGCGCGCAACCTGTACGTGATGATGCTGGTGCTGCCTGATGAGGTGGCGCAGGGCCCCATCTTCCGCATCATCTTCTTCCACGTGCCCGCGGCGTGGACGGCATTTCTGTGCTGGTTCGCATCGTTCATCGCGAGCGTCGTCTACCTCGCGAAGAAAGACCTGAAGTACGACGCCTTCGCGGCGTCCGTGACGGAAGTGGGCCTCGCGTTCGGCGCGGCCAATCTCGTTTCCGGAATGTTCTGGGCCCGCATCATCTGGGGTGTTTGGTGGACCTGGGACTACCGGCTGACGTCGACGCTGGTGGCGTGCCTGCTCTACGGCGGCTATATCATGCTGCGCCGCGCCGTTGATGACCCGACGGAGCGCGCCCGAATGTCGGCCGTGCTTTCGATCTTCGCCTTCGCCGACGTGCCTATCATCTGGTTCTCAATCCGCTGGTGGCGCAACCAGCACCCGGAGCCGGTGTTCGGTGGCGGCGGCGGGCTCGACCCTGCGTACTGGAACATGCTGTTCCTGAACTGGGTTCCCATTCTGCTTGTTGCCGCCGCGTTGCTGCTGGTCCGGATGGCGCAGGAGAAGCAGCAGCGCGCCATCGACGCGCTGCGCCGGGAGGCGCATGTCTTTTAGGAATTGCCAATGAACCTAGCCTTACTTCAGTTCACCGCCGAGCAGTACGCCAATAACTTCAGATTCCTCTTCTACGGGCTGACTTCGATCTGGCTGGCGCTGCTCGTGTTTGTCGTGATGCTCGCGCGGCGCGAGCGACGGCTCAGCCGCGAACTCGAGC
>JBLNBX010000006.1:0-15907 GCA_050260275.1 bacterium | reverse complement strand
TCGTTGTGGGGCGCTACGCCCGGGGGGGTGGGGGGGGGGTGTGTGGTGTGGGGGGGGGCGCGCGCCGCCCGCCCCCCCCGCTTCTCTGCCCGCTGCCACCGTTGCTGGTACGGATCGTCACCAGCGATGGCTCATTCACGGCCACACCATGGCCTTTGATGTACACGAGCGTGTTCGCCGTCCCCGGATCGAGACCTACTCGTGCAGACGGAAAACCGATCACTCTCAAGCTCCGGGGTATGATCCGGCGGCGCCGGACAGCGGAATCTCAGTCGTTACCGACACCCGCCGCCTCCGGCTGAAACATAATGTCGAGGACCTGGAATCTCCGTATCCCTTTCGGGACGCGCCATTCGATGATGTCGCCCACGGAGTAGCCGAGCATGGCGGTGCCGATGGGAGCCAGCACGGAAATACAGCGGTCAGTTTTTGTTTGCGTGGGAAAGATGAGCCGGTAGGTCCGGATCTCTCCTGTGTCCAGATCTTTCAACCGGACTTCCGAGTTCATCGTTATTACGTCCGGGGGAATGGCTTCGGGCGGGACCACCTCGGCGCTTTCGAGTTCCTGCTCGAGGATGTCAAGGTGCTCCAGATCGACCGAGCCAGTCGCACGCCGGCCTGCGATCAGCCGGCGGAGCTTCTCGTAGTCCTCGGCTGTAACGTATATACGGTCTCGCATGCGCCAAACCTCCTCGTAGACATGCACGACTGTGCTTAGAGAACCCTTTGTTGCACGCGGCATGCCAACAGGTGAGTCTTTAGTACCAGCGCAGCGCCGCTCGATAGTCCGCTGCGGTGCCCGAAAACGCACAGCAGTGTCCACTAAGGCTCAGCCAGTGATGCCACAAACCGGCTTTTTCCTGCGTCGGCGCATCGATCACCTGGGCTACACAGGAGGTCGGGTTGGTTCCTGGATTGCACGTGCTGTCCGACGGACTATGACGAAAGGATCGTCACTGCTGTCGTTCAGGATTGACGAACCGTACGACGTCGCCTTACGCAAGGTGCGGTCAGCCCTCGCGCGACAGGGATTGCGCGCGCCAGCCGAACTGGACATAGCCGCCAACATCCGGCGCGAACTCGGTGCGGGCGTGGCGCCGTGCATCGTGCTCTACGTGGACGACCCGGCGGTGCTGTTGGAAGCAGTCGTTTTCAACCGCGGCGCCGCCCTCCTGATTCCGCAGCCGCTCGTTGTAACGGGGTACAACGGGCAGGTGGAGGTGCTCCTGCGGGAGCCCGACGTGGCTGTCAGCGGCATACCGGAGAGTATTCGCGATCCGCTCATAGGACTTCAGAAAAGGATGGCACGCGCAATCGAAAGCATCGCCGAGCGGCAGGGCGCGCACCTTTCGCTCAGTTCCTGAATGCGACCGGATTCGGGCGGAATGACGAAACCTGTTGCCGGTGTGTAGCTTAATGCCGATGATGTAAATTGAGGTCCAAATACACGGCGCATCTGAGTATCCTCAGCGAAAAGATCGCAACGAAACCAGCGCTTCGCGGGCTGATCAGCGGCTCCGCCCTGATCGCCGCCGGCTTCGTCAACTGGCTGACTGGAGGCGCTTGGGCCATCGCCTACGCCGTTCCGACCGCGCTCGGTGCGGTTTTGGACGGCTGGATCGGCGCGTTGGCAATGGCAGGGCTGTCCGCGGCCGCTGTTTTCGTCTTTTCGCCTGACCAGGCAGTCACGACCACCGCCCTTCAATGCCTGGCGCTGCTCTTGCTGGCGTGCGTGACCGCTGCGGCCACGAGCGGCCAGCGGAGACTGCTCCGGCACTACCGGCAGGTTGCCGATCAGCTCAGCAGCGTCTACGAGAAAGTGCAGGCGAACTTCGAAGGTATGAAGCGCGCCGAGCGTCTCTCAGCGATCGGACAGCTCTCGGCGGGACTGGCTCACGAGATCCGGAACCCGCTGGCGAGCATCTCCGGCGCGGCCGCGATCCTGGCGCGGAGCCGGGATTTCGACCCCAGAGACGCGAAATGCCTGGAAATCATCACTAGCGAATGCGAGCGGCTGAATGGGCTACTCACCAATTTCCTGAGCTTCGCCCGTCCACGCCCGCCCCGCTTGCGCACAATCCAGCTTGAGCCTGTGCTGGAAAACGTGCTCGAGCTGGCAAGCCACGGAGTTCGCGGCAAAGCGGTCCGTTTCGAAAAGCAGGTCAGCCCGGGACTCGAGCCGGTCGAGTGCGACTCCGAGCAACTCGAGCAGGTGCTGCTTAATCTGATGATCAATGCCATCGAAGCAAGCCAGGAGGGCGAAACGGTAACGTTGTCGGCCACCGCAGAAAAGAGCGGGATAGCAATCAGCATCGTGGACCGCGGGCGCGGCGTTGCCCCGGCGCACATCGATCGCCTGTTCGATCCATTCTTCACCACCAAAGAACACGGCACAGGACTGGGATTGCCCGTCGCGCACCAGATCGTGAGGCAGATGGGCGGTTCGCTCATCGCCCGGGCTAATGCCGACCGGGGAATGACGTTCACGGTGATCCTGCCGGCCAAGGCACAGAACTGATGGACCCTGCACGCCTTCTCGTTGTGGACGACGACGACAACCTGCGCTGGGTGCTCCAGACGCAGCTTGAGCAGATGGGCTACTCGGTGACGACGGCCGCGGATGGCGAAACGGCGCTCCAGCTCATGGACAGCGATCCGCCCGCCCTGGTCCTCACCGACCTGAAGATGCCCGGCATGTCCGGAATGGATCTGCTGGAGCGGATCCGCCGGGACTATCCGGAGATTCCGGTGCTGATCATCACCGCCTTCGGAACGATCCAAAGCGCCGTTGAGGCGATGCGGTCGGGCGCATACGATTACCTGACGAAGCCAATCGACTACGACGAGCTTGGGATTGCCGTAAGCCGGGCGTTGGAACACTTCCGCCTGGTGAAGGAGGTGCGTTCTCTTCGCGCCAGCCTCGACCGGAAATACGGCTTTGAGAACATCATCGGCCACTCGGAAGCGCTTCTGTCGGTCCTGGATACGGCTGCGCGGGCGGCGCAGAGCAATTCGACGATCCTGATCCACGCCGAGACTGGCACCGGCAAAGAACTGCTGGCGCGGGCTATCCACTTCAACAGCAGGCGCCGCGATAGACCGTTTGTCACGATCAACTGCGGCGCAATTCCGCGCGACCTGCTGGAATCCGAGCTGTTTGGCCACGTGAAGGGATCGTTCACGGGCGCGCTGGCGCACAAGGTCGGCAAAGTCGAACTGGCGGATCGGGGGACGCTGTTCCTCGATGAGATCGGCGAGATGCCCGGCGACCTTCAGGTGAAGCTGCTGCGCCTGCTTCAGAACGGAGAACTGGAAAAGGTGGGCGCCTCCGCTCCCACGAAAGTGGATGTCCGGTTCATCGCGGCGACGCATCGCGACCTCCGCGCCATGATCGAAGACGGGACCTTCCGTGAGGATCTGTATTACCGGCTGGCGGTGATCCCGCTCGAACTGCCGCCGCTGCGCGAACGCGCGGAGGATATCCCCGAACTGGTGCAGCACTTCTTCGTCAAGGCCAAGGAGGAACAAGGCCGCCCCGGCCTGGTGCTGCCCGCCAGTCTCCTACCCCGATTCCAGAACTACCGGTGGCCTGGAAATATCCGGGAGCTTCAGAACGTCATCGAGCGAATCGTGGTGCTTGCGCGCGGGGACGAGATCACGCTGGCCGACCTGCCCGATTTCCTGCGGCGCGAGAGGCCTGCAGTCGACATGCTGCAACTTGAGCTCCCGTCCCAAGGCATCAGCCTGGAGGCGGTGGAGAAGGAGTTGATCCTCCGTGCCCTGAATCGTTTTCAGGGCAACCAGACCCATGCCGCCCGATACCTGGATATCAGCCGCAAGGCGCTGATCTACCGGATGGAAAAGCACGGCATCCGAAAGAGGGCCGCCGAAGGCGAAGAGGACATCGAGCACCCCGACGACGTGCGTCTGCGCTGATCTGGCGGGTGTCCAGCCGTGGAGTGCCCGCGGCACTGTCCGAAAACAGCCATCGGTGTGCCCTTTTGGGCAGCTGCCGGCCCGCTGCGGCCGCGAATCTCCCCATTTTCGCGCCTGATTCCAAGTCTTGAGGTTGGACCGGTACTTGCTCCCTTAACGGTGGATCGCAAAGGAGCACCCTCAAGCGGCAATGGACTGCCAGGCTGACGGTAGCTTCCAGGGCGGGTCCTGGCTCCCGGTCAGCTAAGGCAGAGGCGGGCAGATGGCGCGCACGCACGACAGGCTCCCGCAGGACTGGCTCGGCTCGCACGCTGCCAGCTCGACTGGCAGCCCGGATATGAGGATCTCCGCGCGAAACGGTTGCCGAAAGGCAGTAAGGAGTGGAAAACATGCAGACTGCCCCTACGTTTTCTCGCGAGGACCAGCGCCGGGTGCTCGGCGAGCACATGGCAAGACTCGGTATCAGGCTACTGAACAAGTACGGCCGGGTGCTTCAGTGTGAGATGTGCGAGACAACCTGGTGCCCGCAGCCGTTAAGCGACGGGTCTCTCCCGCCCGGTTTCTGGCAGTGCCCCAACCGGTGCAACTGGTAAGGGCGCTCTCGTGGGGGGCGAGTATGGCAGAAAGAGAATACTATCCGCTGGCTCAACTCAACGCGCGCTCGGCCGCACGTGAGCAGAGGAACGGCCGCGGGCCGGCCGGCGAGGATCGCACCCGGCCCGTCATTCTGCGGCTGGAGGATCTCCCTGCGACCCCGAGTAATCTCGAGCGGATCCGGGAACGGGTGCGGCTGCTGAACTGCCGCCTTGCCGCTTCAGGCACGCCTTTCCGGTTGAGGGTTATCTAAAGCGCGCGGGGCTCACTGCGCACACCACCCCACGCCTCACCGGGGCTTGCGCCGCTGGCGCCGCCCTTGCGGGACGGCGCCGGACAGCCATTGACAGTCTTAGTTGCTGCGGCCGGGCCGGAACAACCAGGTGTAGATTCCGCCCATGATGAGCAGCAGCAATCCCCACCAGATGGGCGCGTGATACTCGGCCAGAACAGTCTTCTGCTCCGGCGGGTTCGCCAGCTCATACAGCCCGGAACCAAGAATCAGTACGCCGTAAATAAGGAGCAGCGTCCCTATGAACAGCCAGATCGAAATACGGCCTCCACCATGCATAAGCGTGCTCCTTTACCAGAAGATAATCTGCAACGCGAAGAAGACAGTCGCGGCGACAGCCGCCCAGAAGATCGGGCGCTTGTACAGCGGCAGGTGGCCTTCCGAGGGAACCTCGGTGCAGCCGTAGACGAGCCCGTTAAGCTCCGAGAGCGGCTTCGGCTTGGTCATGTAGCTCACCACCACCGTGACGATGACGCATATCAGCCAGCACCACAGCGCGCGGTACATGTTCTCGGCCATGTCCTTGGCCTTGTCGGAAAGCGCGATGTAGCGCAGCGCCGTGGGATCGGCTCTCACCCACGCCCACATGCCGATGGAGGAGACGGTGCCGGCCAGCAGGCCCCAGAAGCCTCCCGCGGGGGTGGCGCGCTTCCAAAGCATGCCCAGAAGCACTGTGCCGAACAGCGGCGCAATGAAGAAGCTGAACAGCGCCTGCACATAGTCCATGATGCTGGCGAACTGCATCACCAGGTATGCTGTGCCGATGCTCACCAGCACGCCCAGAATGGTGCACCAGCGGCCCATGCTGACGTAGTGCGCGTCGCTCGCGTTCTTGCGCATGAACGCGCGGTAGATGTCGTAGGTCCACACCGTGGCGAAAGCGCTGACGTTGCCAGCCATACCGGACATGAACCCGGCGATGAGCGCGGTGATGCCCAGGCCGAGCAGGCCGGGGCCGCAGTAGCGCGCCAGCATCAGCGGCAGCACTTCGTTATAGCTGTGTCCTCCGGTCGCGATAGCCTCCGACTCAGGCAGAAGCTGCACCGGCAGAACGGCGAGCGCCAGCAGACCCGGAACGATCACGATCAGCGGCACGGCCATCTTGAAGAACGAGCCGATGATCGGCGCCATCTTGGCCGAGCGCAGATCCTTGGCGGCGAGCACGCGCTGCACCACCAGGAAGTCCGTGGTCCAGTATCCGAAGCTGATCACCCAGCCTAGGCCGAGCACGATGCCGGTCCAGTGGATGCCCATGGGGTTGTCGCCAAAGTCGCCCATGGTCCTCCACAGGTGGGTGTAGTCTCCCTGGAAGCGCTCGGAGATCTTCCGCACCATGCCGTCCCAGCCGCCGGCCTCTATGAGACCCAAGATAGGAATCAGCAGCGCGCCCAGCCAGATGAGGACAAACTGCAGCACTTCGTTGAAAATGGCCGACAGCAGACCGCCCAGGGCGACGTACACCGCGACGGTAATCGAGGATACCCAGATGGAGAAGTTGATATCCCAGCCGAGGACCACCTTCAATACCAGCGCCATCGAGTACATGTTGATGCCGCTCATCAGCACCGTCATGAACGCGAAGGAAATGGCTGAGAGAGCGCGCGACGGTTCGCCGAAGCGTAATTGCAGGTATCCGGGAACCGAGTGCGTTTTCGAGATGTAGTAGAACGGCATCATCACGACGCCGAGGAACAGCATGGCGGGGATGGCGCCCACCCAGTACCAGTGCGTAGCAAGAATGCCATACTGGTACGCCGCAGCCGCCCATCCCATCAGCTCTAGTGAGCCGAGGTTGGCAGCCACGAAGCTGAGGCCGGCAATCCACGCGGTCATCTCGCGTCCGGCCAGGAAGAAGTCCTCGCCTGATTTTGCGAAACGCTTCAGGTAGAAGCCAATCGCCAGGCAAAAAACGAAATAAACGGCGATTACCGCCACGTCGACCGGCGCGAGAGACAGCAACGATTGCTGGCCGGCCTGCAGCAACAAGATCGCAAGGGTTTGATCCACGGCTGTTTATTATATGAAAACTTCCGAGGCCTGTCCGGGGCGGCCACGCCGGGGGCCCTCCCGGGAGGGCAGGGGCGGGGGCCCCGGGATGGCTGGGCGGCGTCCGGCGCGTGAAGCGCAAGCCGACGCGCTATGATGAAGCACCGCAGAGATGACGACGATCACGCACCTCGAATGCAGCCGCTGTGCCGCGCAGTACGACGCGGGCGAACCGCAGACAGTGTGCCGCTGCGGCGGGCCGCTGCTGGCGCGCTACGACCTCGAACTCGCACGGCGGAGCTGGAACCGCGAGTGGATTCGCACCGGCCCGGAGAGCATCTGGCGCTGGGCGCCCGTGCTGCCGGTGCGCAGACCCTCGTCGATCATCTCGCTCGGCGAAGGCATGACGCCGTTGATGCGGGCGGCCCGGATCGGCGCCCAACTCGGCGCCGAGCAGCTCTGGATAAAAGATGAAGGGCTGAACCCAACCGGTTCGTTCAAGGCGCGAGGGCTCTCGTGCGCGGCGTCGATGGCGAACGAGCTTGGTCTCCGGAGAGTCGTCATCGGCTCATCCGGCAGCGCCGGGAGCGCGCTGGCGGCATGCGCCGCAGCGGGGGCGCTCGAGGCTCGGGTGTTCCTTCCCGCCGACGCTCCCTATGCGGACTACCTCCAGTGCGCCGCTTTCGGCGCGGGCGTCACGTCCGTCACGGGGCTGATCGGCGAGTGCCGGCGCCTCGCGGCAGAACTGGCCGCGCGCGACGGATGGTACGACGTGAGCGCGCTCAGGGAACCCTATCGACTGGAGGGCAACAAGACCGCCGCTTACGAGATCGCGGAACAGATGGGATGGCAGGCGCCCGATGCTGTTCTTTGCCCCACAGGAAGCGGCATTGGGCTGGCGGGCATGTGGAAAGGTTTCACCGAACTCGAACAGCTCGAGTGGATTCCGCAGGGCAAGCGCCCCAAGATGATAGCCGTTCAGGCTGCAGGCTGCGCTCCGCTGGTGCGCGCGTTCGCCAGTGGCTCCGGCGAGGCCGCTCCGTTGGTGCATCCGTTCACCATCGCGGCCGGGCTGCGGGTTCCCGACCCGCCAGGCGCGGAATTGGCGCTGCGCGCGATCCGCGAGAGCGGAGGCTCGGCGGTGGCCGTCACCGACGAAGAAGCGCTTGACGCCGGCCTGGAACTAGCGCGCCGCGAGGGCATCTTTGCCTCTCCCGAAGGCGCGGCCTGCATTGCCGCAGCCATGAAACTGTTCAGGGATGGATCGCTCGCGCAAGGCAGCCGCGTAGTCGTCTGCAACACGGGATCGGGCCTGAAGTACACGGAGGCGTACTCGACGCGCCTGCCGCGCCTGTCTCTATCGGAGCAGGACAAACTGGGCGGACTGATTACGCCCCGATAGCCGCCGACGTCAATTCGGCTGTGCGGCGACCCAGTAGCCCGGGCGCGTGCGCGCCTTCACTCCGGGCCGGTCGACGAGCACCTCGATGGTGTGGAAGCCGCCCTCATCGCGATTGTTGGGCGCATAGGAGATGACGTACTGCGAATGCAGTTCCGTGCCGATCTCGTTGATCGCCCGCTCCAGGTCGCGCTGGCTCGCGAATGCGTGCTCCTTGCCGCCGGTCCATTTCGTGAAGACTTCCACCGGATTGTCGACGAAGATCGCTTTCGTCGCCTTGAAGATCTCGACGAACATGGGGATGAAGTTCGCCGAGTTCCCCGCGTGGCCGTACGTGTGCGCGCTGTAGCTCGGCAGATTCGGAGTGCCGGGGATGCCCGGGCGCGCGCCCGGCGGGAACGGGTCGGGCCGCGGCGGCGGCGACTTGGCGAGCACGGTGTTCTTTAGCCGGTTCATGTTAACCGAGTAGACGAGCACGTTGTCGAACTGAAGGTCCGTAAGCGCCTGGCGCGTCTTCGCCGCGCTGCCAATGTCGCGCGCTTCCGCGATCAGCAGCAGGATGCGCCTGCGCTGCGGCGGCCGGTTACTTAGCATTCGCGACGCCTGAATGACGGCGTCGTTCATCACCGCGCTCGTACTGCCCGGCTTCAGCTTCTGCAATGCGGCTTCGAGTTTGTCCGCGTCGGAGGTGAAGTCCTGTAGAACTTGTACCTGGTGATCGTAGGAAAGTATCGCCACCTCGCCCTGCTCGCCGACAACCAGCGGTTGCAACATGGGCCCGATCTTGCGCACGGTATTGAGCGCCGGTTCCGCGCCAACGTTGGCTTGCACCGCGATCACGAGCGAGATGGGTGTGTACTCGGTTGTGACCTCGATTTTCTGCAGCTTGCCATTGTCGGTCAGGCGGAAATCGCTGGGGTGGAGCCCGGCGACGAAATTGCCGTCGCGGTCCGTAACCGTCGTGGGCGCAATCACGATATTGACGCCGGTACGAAAAGTAGGTTGCTCGTGCGTAGGTTGCTCCTGCGCTAACAGGAACGCGCAAGGCAAGAGAACGGCGGCGAACGAACGCACTAGTGCCATCATGATCTGGACGGTTTGTGGCGTCTTCCCGTTTCGCATTGCTCTACCACCACGATCATACTGCGCGTCAATCGCCCGCCGCGTGTCCTGTGCTGCCGCGTAGCAGCTCGAGAATATGCGGCACCAGGCCGATGATCGCATCGAGCGATTGTACCGCGCCCTTCGGCGAACCCGGCAGGTTCACTATCAAAACGCGCCCCCGCGTCCCGGCGATGCCCCGCGAAAGCGTCGCCATCGGCGTGATCTTCCGCCCTTCGGCCCGCATCAATTCGCCTATGCCGGGGATCTCGCGGTCGATCACGCTCCGCGTCGCCTCCGGCGTGACGTCGCGCTCCGCCAGTCCGGTTCCGCCGGTCGTGAAGATGGCGGAAACCTGGTTTCCGTCGGCCAGCGTGGCGATGCGCGCGGCGATAAGGGCCTCCTCGTCGGGCACCACTTCCATCGCGGCAACCGACCAGCCCAACTGCTCCAGCCGCTGCCGCACAGCCGGTCCGGATGCGTCGGCGCGCGTGCCTTGAGAAACCGAATCGCTGATGGTGAGCACTGCCGCTGTTGTCATGTTCGTTTGTAGTCCCCGCTCTTTCCCCCGGTTTTCTCGATCAGATATATGTCCTGGATCTCGATGGACTTGTCGAGGGCCTTCGTCATGTCGTACACGGTTAGCGCAGCGACCGCTGCGGCCGTGAGGGCCTCCATCTCGACGCCGGTCTCGGCCAGCGTCCTGGCCGTGGTCACTATCCGTACGCCTCCCGCCTCGATCGAGACATCGGCATCGGCGCTCGTGAGCATCAGCGGGTGGCACAGCGGGATGAGTTCGGAGGTCCGCTTCGCTGCCATGATGCCTGCAATGCGCGCGATCTCGAGCGGGTTCCCCTTCGGATTCTCCGCCAGCTTCGCGAGCACCTCCGGCCGCATGCGGACGAACGCGTGCGCGCGCGCGGTTCTTGCGCTGGGCTGCTTGCCGGAAACGTCCACCATGCGCGGCGCGCCGGCCTTGTCAAAGTGCGACAGTTCGCTCATTTCATAAGCACCCGGATGAGTTCGCCGGCGCTCCACGATTCGCGCGCGGCCTCGGCTACGAGAAATGCGTTCGCGCGCACCACGGAAGGAATATCGCTCGACCCGCGCCAGGGCACCGGCGTCACTTCCGCGCCGCTGTCCGAGAGCCGCGCCGGAAGAAAACGCGTGAGGCCCGGCTTGTGGCGGAAGTCTCCGGTCAGGCGCGCGAGCGTTAGCGGGAGCGCGGTCTCGCACGCACCGCCCAGCAGTTCCAGCGTGGCGCGCGCGAATACCCTGAAGGTCACCATGGTGGACGCGGGGTTGCCCGGCATTCCGAAAAAGAACTTGTCGCGCGCGCGCCCGAACACGAGTGGCTGCCCCGGCTGGATGAGCACGCGGTCGAAGTAGAACTGCGCGCCGAGCGAGGCCAGCGCGTCTTCCACAATGTCGTACTTACCTGCCGACACGCCGCCGGAGACGAGCAGCAGGTCCGCCTCCAGGCCGCGCTCGATCAACTCGCGCGTGGCCTCGCGCATGTCGCGCGCTATGGGCAGCACCTGCGGGATTCCGCCTGCGGCGCGCACCTGGGCCGCGAGCGAATGCGCGTTGCTGTTGCGCACCTGGTTCGGAAGCGGCCGCTGATCGATCTCGATAACCTCGTCACCGGTGGGGATGATCGCGACAAGCGGGCGCGCGAAGACCTCTACAGCCGTTCTGCCAACCGCCGCCAGCAGCGCAATCTCGCCGTATCCGATGCGGCGGCCCGGCTCGATCAGCACATCGCCTTCGCGGGCTTCGGCCGCTCGCCGGTTGACGAACTGCCCCGATTCCGCCGAGGGCACCGTGACCACGTCTCCGTCGCGCTCAGTGTGCTCGATCATGACTACGCTGTCCGCGCCGTCCGGCACGGGCGCACCGGTCATGATGGAGGCGCATTCGCCCGCTTCGATGCGGCGCCCGAGGAACTCGCCCGCGCGCACTTCTCCGATGACCCGAAGCCGCCCCGGCGTGTCCGCCGCGCGCACTGCGTAGCCGTCGCGAAGGGAACGAGCCGTGGCGGGATAGTCGCGGTCGGCGGCGATGGCCTCCGCGAGCACGCGCCCCGCGGCTTCATCGAGCGGCACAACCTCGCGCGAAGGCGCCGGGCGCAGCTTTGTCACCTGCTCGATGACGCACGCGCGCGCTTCCTCGAATGTCATCGTGGGCATGCGGCTGACCTCCAGTTTACCCGTTGCGCCGCGCAAAGCCGTCATATATTCCTAGGTATGCCAAACAGGCTCTCGCTATCCGAAATGGCCGCGTGCGTGCGCGCGCGCCGGGTATCGCCCGTCGAACTCGTAGACGCGCACCTGCGGCAGATCGAACGCATGAATCCGCGCCTGAACGCTTTCGTCGATATCTTTGCGGACGAAGCGCGCGAGGCCGCGAAACAGGCGGAATCGGCCGTGATGCGCGGCGAGGAGCTTGGCCCGCTGCACGGCGTTCCGCTCACCATCAAGGACAGCTTTGACATCGCTGGCAAACCCACGCTCTGCGGCAGCCGCTTCCGGCTTGGCCATCGGGCCGCAGATGATTCGTCTCCCGTCCGGCGGCTGCGGGCGGCCGGCGCCATCTTTCTCGGGAAGACCAACACGCCCGAGTTCCTTTACAACTGGGAAACCGACAACTACATCACCGGCCGCACGAACAACGCGTGGAACGCCGAGCGTACGCCTGGCGGCTCGAGCGGGGGCGAAGCAGCGGCCATCTCATCGTTCTGCTCGCCTGGCGGTATGGGCAGCGACGGCGGCGGCTCCATCCGCGTTCCCGCGCACTTCAGCGGGATTGCGGGGCTGAAGCCCACGCCGGGACGCGTTCCCTGCGCCGGGCATTTCCCGGAGATCACCCATCCGGGCGGGCTGCTTGGCGTCGGCGGACCGATGGCGCGCAACGTGCGCGACGTGCAGGCGCTCTTCGAGGTGGTTGCCTGTCACGATCCCGACGATCCGTTCTCCGCGCCGGTGCCTCTCCAGGAGCCCACGCCGAGCGGCCTGCGCGCCGGCGTGTGGGAACAGTTCTACGAAACGCCCGTGCAGGACGCCGCGCGCGCCGCGGTGCACAAAGCCGCCGCAAAACTCGAAGAGATCGGCATTCCCGTGGAGCCTTTCCACCCTCTCGGGATGGAGCGCGTGCCGCGAGTGTGGCAGTTCTTCTTCTCTATACTGCCCGCGCGCGAACTGCAGTCGATGATCGCTGGCCGCGAACAGGACGCGCACTGGACCGGCACCGAACTGATGTACCAGGCGCTCGAACTGCCCGAGCCCACGCTTCACGACGTACTTGAGAACATGGCCGCGCGGGACGCCATGCGCGCCTCATTCGTCAGGCAGATGGGCGGCCATCGCGTGCTGCTCTGGCCCGCCTGCGGCGTAACGGCGTTCCGGCACCGCGAGCGCGTGTGGCGCGCCGGCGCCCGTGAGATTGGCCTTTTCGAAGCGATGGTCCCGCTGTACGCCGCGAACCTGCTCGGACTGCCGGCCCTGGTGATCCCGTTCGACATGACCGAAGACGGGTTGCCGGTGGGAGTGCAGTTGATCGGGCGGCCTTACGAAGAGGAATTGCTGCTGGCGCTCGGGAGACAGCTTGAGGAAGCGCGAGGGCCTTTCCCCGCGCCTCCGGGAGCATAGAATCGTAACGGCGGAGCGCGCTGCCGCGTCAGTAGTTTGTTCCTATGGTGCGCGCACTTACGGCTTTACTGTGCGGCGCCGCGCTGGCGGCCACGGCCGCCCCGGTCCCGCGCAAAGTTTTCCCCTACAAGTACGACCAGCACGATTTCCCGAACGGGCTGAGGCTGATCACTATCCCGACTGACTATCCGAACGTCGTGGCTTTGTACATCGTCGTTGCGGCAGGCTCGCGTAACGAGATGGAACCCGGCAAGAGCGGATTCGCCCACTTCTTCGAGCACATGATGTTTCGCGGCACGCCGACGTACCCGCCCGCGAAGTACGAGGATGTGCTCAAGCGTGCCGGCGCGAAATCCAACGCGTACACGACGGACGACCGCACCGTGTACCACATGACGTTTTCTAAGGAAGACCTCGGGACCATGCTCGCGCTCGAGGCGGACCGCTTTCAGAACCTCGATTACTCGGAGGCCGACTTCCGCACCGAGGCGCTCGCCATCCTGGGCGAGTACAACAAGAACAGCGCCGATCCCAGTGAGAAGCTCTACGAAGTCCTCCGCGACACTGCCTTCGACAGGCACACCTACAAGCACACCACCATGGGCTTCCTCAAAGACATAGAGGACATGCCCAACCAGTACGCCTACAGCAAGGAGTTCTTCAACCGCTGGTACCGGCCCGAGTACACCACCATCGTTATTGCGGGCGATGTGGATCCGGGAACGGCGCGTGCGCTCGTAGAGAAGCACTGGGGCGGCTGGAAACGAGGAACGTTCAAGGCGCAGATTCCCGCTGAGCCGCCGCAGAACGGCCCGCGCGAGAAGCATATCGCGTGGCCCACGCCGACGCTGCCCTGGCTGGCCATCGCGTACCGCGGTCCGGCATACTCCGACACGGAGAAAGACTTGGCCGCGCTCGACCTTATCGCATACCTCGGTTTTTCGTCCACTTCGGAGCTGTACCAGAAGCTCGTCATCCGGGACCAGAGCGTGGACGCGTTCGGGGCGGACAACCCGAACCGGATGGATCCCTACCTGTTCACGATCCTGGCGCGCCTGAAGAAGCCGGAGTCGATGGATTCGGTGCGCAAGGACGTGCTCGCCACGCTGGCGTCGTTCAAGGAGAAGCCCGTTGACGCGGCGAAGCTCCAGGCCGTCAAGGACCACCTGCGGTACAGCTTCGCGCTCAGCATGGATAACAGCGAGGCCGTCGCCGCCACTGTTGCTCCCTTCGTGGCGCTGCGCCGCACACCGGAGACCATCAACCGCGTGTATGAGATCTACGACAGCATCACCCCGGAGGACATCCAGAACGTGGCGCGGATGTATTTCACGGACGACGCGCGAACCATCGTGACACTCACGGGAGGTGGCAAGTGAGAAAGCTCCTGGCAGCTCCATTGCTTATATCCGCGCTCGCCGCCGCGCAGGCGCCAGCCCCCCAAACAGTGGCGCTTCCGGGCGAAAGCCCGCTCGTGACGTTCCGGATCGTGTTCCGCACCGGCGCGGCGTCCGACCCCGCCGGAAAGCCCGGAACCGCGGCGCTGACAGCCGCCATGCTCGCCGAAGGCGGCACGCGCCAGATGACGTATAACCAGATCGTCGATGCCATGTTCCCCATGGCGACTCGCGTTTCCAGCCAGGTTGACAAGGAGATGACGACGTTCTACGGAACCACGCACATCGACAACCTGGAGAAGTTCTACTCGCTGTTCCGCGCGATGCTGCTCGACCCAGGCTGGCGCGAGGACGATTTCGTGCGGCTGCGCGACGACGCCATCAACTATCTCCGCGTGTCGCTCCGTGGCAACAACGACGAGGAACTCGGCAAGGAGGTGCTCTATAACACCATCTACGCCGGGCATCCGTATGGCTGGAACAACGTGGGCACGGTTTCGTCGCTTCAGAAACTGACAGTGGCCGACCTGAAGGCCTTCTATAAGCAGCACTACACGCAGGCGAACCTCATCATCGGGCTGGCGGGCGGATACCCGCCTGAGTTTCTGGAGAAGGTCAAGAAAGATTTCGCCGCGCTGCCGCAGGGCAAAGCCGATGCCGTTGCGCTACCTCAGCCGAAGCGGGCGAAGGGCCTGCGCGTGACGATCGTGGACAAGCCCACGCGTTCTGTCGCGTACTCGATCGGTTTCCCCATCGACGTCAGGCGCGGGGATCCGGACTTTCCGGCGCTGCTGGTTGCATCGTCCTACTTCGGGCAGCACCGCATCAGCGGCGGCCGCTTGTACACGCGCATGCGCGAACTGCGCGGCCTCAACTACGGTGACTACTCGTATATCGAGTACTTCCCGCGCGGCATGTTCCAGTTCGAGCCCGACCCGAACCTGGCGCGGCGGCAGCAGATCTTCCAGATGTGGATCCGGCCGGTGGAGCCCTCGACAGCCCACTTCGCCTTGAGGCTCGCTATGTACGAGTTGGACAACCTCGTCAGGAACGGTCTGGATGAAGAGTCGTTCGAGCGCTCGCGCACGTTCGTATCGAAATACGTCAACCTGCTCACCAGCACAAAAAGCGCCGAGTTGGGCTACCTCATCGACAGCAACTGGTACGGCATTCCGGCGTACACGGAGTACGTCCGCAACGCCCTCGCGAAGCTGACGCGCGAGGACGTGAACCGGGCCATCCGCAAGCACCTGCGCACAACGGACCTCGACATCGTTGTGGTCACCGACAATGCGAAGGCGTTTGCGGAGAAGCTGATCTCGAACGATCCCTCGCCGATGAAGTACAACTCGCCGAAGCCGGAAGAGATCACGAGAGAGGACAAGATCGTCGAGCGCTGGAAGCTCGACATCAAGCCCGAGAACGTGCGGGTTGTCCCTGTCGGGACGGTGTTCGAGTAGCTTCCGGGAAGTACTTCCGGAATCTTAGCGAAACGTTCACGAGCGCTATCAGCACCGGCACCTCTACCAGAGGCCCGATGACCGCCGCGAAAGCC
>JBLNBX010000005.1:0-39311 GCA_050260275.1 bacterium | reverse complement strand
GCAGCGCTGCCTTCAGCGCCGCCGCCTCCGGCCCAGCAGGCAACCGCCCAGACTCCAGCCAGCAACCGCCCGGTCACGGGCGGTGTTGTGGTTCCGGCTCAGCTCCTGAGGCGCGCGCCGGTCAACTACCCGCCTCTGGCCCGCCAGGCGCGTGTTAGCGGTACGGTTCGCGTCGAGGCAGTCATCGGAGTGGACGGCAGAGTGAAATCGGTCCGGGCGCTGAGCGGTCCGCCGCTGCTGTTGTCAGCAGCCACGGATTCGGTACGCCAGTGGGTCTACTCGCCGGCAACCCTGAACGGGAAACCGACGGAGACGACCACTCTCATCGACCTTCTTTTCAACCCGCCGAGGTAATTCGGTCGAAAGCTGCGCGGGTTGGCCCCACTGGGAGCGGGCTTGGTGTGTTCAGACGTGGGCCTCAGATCCTCGCTGGGCACAAGCCGTTGTAGAAGCCGCACCTGAAGCACTGCGCTCCCTGGCGCAACGGAAAGTCCATCGTTTCCTGCGCGGCCGCAAGCGCCTGCACGGCGCTGGACGCCGCGCGCAGAGCGCCGGGAGCGAGAGAAACGGGCACGATGACGTCAGGCCTGAGGAAGTACAGGTAAGCCCGATTGGGCAGACGGCCCGTGTAGCGCTCCAGGGCTTGGGCGTACAGCCGCATCTGGAGAGCGTACTCCATGGCGCGCTCGCGCACCTCGGCTCCCTCCACCCGGTCGGTCTTGTAGTCGACCAGGACGAGTTCCCCGCCCTCTTCGAACCAGAGGTCGATGCGGCCCTGCACGATGATGTCCCCCACGGCCATCAGAAACTCGAATTCCCGCTCGCATCTTTCGGCGGCGGACGCCCTGCGCCCGAGATCGCTCATCTTGAACCGCGCGGCTAAGTCCAGCGCTTCGCGCGAGGGGTGCGGGAGCCGGACCCCGGCCAACAAGTCGTGCACCTCGCGGCCGAACTCTCCCGCGCCCGGCGTTTCGTCGCTGATGGCGTCCTCGCCCTTGGGGCCGGAGGGGATTTCGGGGGTCAAGCCGGCGTAACGCTCCAGAAAATACCTGCGCGGACACGCATTGAACAGGGCCACGGATGTGACAGTCACCGTGGAATCGTGCTGGCCGTCGATGCGTCCAACGCGCTGCGGGAGCGAGAGATCGGCCTCGTCGCGCCGGATGCGCACGCCATTGCCGGGGTCGGGAGCTTCCGCCGCGGACCACAGCCGGTATTTGAAAGCCCGCTGCGGATCGGATACGGGCGCGTCACAGATGGCTATCCCGGGCTGCGCATCGAGTTCGAGCTTGAGGGCGTTAGCGACGCGCGCGGCCCAGTTGCGCGGCTTCTTGGTGTTCGCGCGCGCGAAGCTGAGCACAAGGCGCTCCTCGGCCCGCGTCATCGCCACATAGAGCAGGCGGTTCTCCTCGCTGGCCTGCTTCCGCCGCAGTTCCTCGGAGAAGACAGTGTAGGCTGTGTCGCGGATGGGCTCGCCGGACACCGGATCGAGCCAACGCACCACCAGGCCGGCCGAGGGCGAGAACGCGAGAGGCGGAGAATCGTTCGCGACACCCCTATGCATCGCGGCGAGGAAGACCACGGGGAACTCGAGCCCCTTGGCCGCGTGTACGGTGAGCAGGCGAACGGCGTTGGACGCTTCTTCGGGCGGCGCGCCAGGCTCGTCGGGGTCGGACGCGCGGCGGAAATCGAGGTCGAAGACGAGCTCTATGAGCGGCCGCGGGCGTGAGGCGTACCACTGGCGCACTGTTGCGAGCAGCTTGCCCACGTTGGCGCGGGCGCGCGCACCCAGGCGCGCCTCGTACCGGGATGAATCGAGGAACCGGCAGAGCAGGCGGTCCGGAGAGACCTCGTCGGCCGCGGCGCGGGCTTCCCGCAACTGCGCCTGGAATGCGCGCAGGCGCTCAGCATCCGCCGCCTCGAACTCGCTCAGGGCGGCGCTCTCGAGGTCCGCAACCACGCGGCCGATATTGCCGGATTCCTTGAGCCGGAACAGCGACTCGTTGCCGATGCCCACCAGCGGCGAGCGGAGGACCGCGGCCATGCTGATCTCGTCCAGCGGGTTGACGATCACGCGCAACAGGTGCACCAGGCAGGCGATCTCCGGCGCTTCATAGAAGCGCTTCCCGCGGCTGGCGAGGTACGGGATGCCGCGCCGCTCGAGCGCGGTCTCGAAAGGCGCGAGGGCGTTCAAGGTGCGCACGAGTATGGCCATGTCGCCGAAACGCGCGCGGCGCACGCTGCCCGTGGCCCGGTCCTCGATCTCAAGCGATCGCTCGAGCTCGGCGATGCGATGCGCGACGCACTCGGCCTCAATGGCTGCAGCATCTTCGGTGGTTTCAGCCGAGGCGGCGATGACCTCGATCGCCGGCGCCTTAGACGGATGGAAAACGCGCCCAGCGTCGAGCGGCTGCCGCTCAATGCCATCCGCGTTTTCGAGCACGGTCTCCGTGGCGTTGAGGATAGCGGCGCGGCTGCGGAAATTCCGATACAGGCGATCGACCGGCTGCTGCGCAACTTCCAGCGCCCGGCGGAAGCTCCGGAAGGTTTCCGGGTCCGCGTGGCGGAAGCCGTAGATGGACTGATTTATGTCGCCCACCCCGAAGAAGCCGCCCGGAACGCGGATGAGCGAAACGAGGCTGGCCTGCAGCGGATTCGTGTCCTGCAGCTCGTCCATGAGGATCTCGTCGAACTCCGAGCGCACGCGCGCGCGCACCTGCGGGTTGTCGCGCAGCAGCCGGATGGCGAACTCCTCGAGGTCGGCGAAATCGAGCGCGTTCAGCGCTTCCTTGCGGCTGCGATAGCGTTCGTCGATGGCCTGCATGAGCCGCCAGAGGACAACCCGCTGCGGCGCGTAGTACTCGCTGGCGAGCGCCTGGCGTGCGGCGTCGAGGAGCATTCCCTTGACAGCCTTCACCTGGCCGTACGCAGGGTGGGAGCGGCGCAGCTTCGTAAGGTTGCAGTCGAACTCGCCGAGGATGCGGAAGTGCTCCAGCGAAACAGGCCCGGGAGCGATTGCCAGCAGCCGCCGCGCCCAATCCTGAACCGCTTCGAAAGTCCGCTGCTGGTCCTCGCTTCCGCCGGAAGGGTCGGCGGAAGCGATGTCGCGCGCGGCATCGAGAAGATCCGCGAACGCCGAGGAGGCGGCGCGCAGGCATGCAGCGGACGAGGCTCTGACGCCAGTGGCGGTGGCGCGCATGGCCTGGTGCACGCGCACGAGCGAATCGACGGGGTCGCTGAGGTCGAGCGCGGCCAGAAGGCCACGGGCGGCACCGGCATCCTCGGCAACGATCTCGTCGAGTGCGTCCGATGCGGCTTGCCACAGCTCCGCGTGAGCATCGGCGGTGTCGAGTACTGAGAAACTCGGATCGAGACCGGCCTCTATGGCGTGGGCGCGCAGCAGGCCTGCACAAAAAGCGTCGATGGTGGAGACGTGGGCGCGCTCGATCTGGTCGCGCAGTGCGAGCGAGCCCGAAAAGCTGCGCGCGAGCCGCAGCTTCAGCTCGTTGGCCGCCTTCTCGGTGAAAGTGATCGCGAGGAGCCGCAAGGGCGAGACGCCCTGTTCGACACGCCAGCGGAAGCGCTCCGTGAGCACGCGCGTCTTGCCCGAACCCGGGCCCGCCACGACACAGACGTCCTGGCCCGAACGGGTTATCGCTGCCACCTGTTCCGGAGTGAGCCTCATTCTCCCACCATCTCTACGGCAGGCACGCCCGAAGGAGCCGCGCTGCACACGTCGAAGTACTCGCAGAACTCGCACCGGCCGCGCTCGGCGGGCAGCGAACCAACGCGCCCACCGCGAATCTCGCGAACGGCTGCGACGCCCGCGGCGCGCGCGGATTCGAGCAGATCGCGAAGAGCTTCGCGGGTGCAGGCCGTCCCGCGCCCCTCGAACTGCGGCAGCGATGTGTGCCAGCCGTCCAGCGTCACGTCGCGTTTGAGGCCGTAGTAGAACATGCCCGCCGGGACATAGCCTGCGTGTTCGAGCCCGAGCAGATAGAGAGCGGCCTGCACGTGGCGGCCTTCCTCATAGCCGCGTATCCGCTCCCGAATGCCGGCCGCGCTGCTGTACTTGTAATCGAAAACGACCGCTTCGCGGTTCGGACCGATGTCGTACCGGTCGATGCGGCCGCGCAGTGTCAGGCCGTCCTCGAGGGGGAACTCAATCGGCTCCTCGGTCCTGGTAGTCCAGCCATCCAAGCCGCGGGCCTCGGAGAGGAACCGGCGGAGATCGCGCAACAGGCGAATACGGGCCAGCTCCTTACGGCCGCCTTCAGGCACGCGCTCGGCCGCGCAGATTTCATCGAAGACGCGCTCGAACAGCTCGTCAAGGCCGGCTGTGGCCTGCGGCGCCTCTGCCAGCACATGGTGAACTATGGAACCCTCGACACGGGCATCGAGCCGGTCGTGCGCCAGCGGCGGCGCGCCTTCCAGGCCGAGCGTCTGCTCCAGGAAGAACCGGAACGGGCACTGCAGGAAAGACTCTATGGCCCGGGGGCCGATAACGGCGTGCCTTTGCGCGATGATGTCGAGCAGCCTGGGGTCGTGAAGATAGGGATCCGATGGAGGCATCGGCTCGACCGCGCCGGATGCCGGTGCAGCGCAACGCTCGGCCTCAACGCCGATCAGCCGTTCGATGAAGAACGAGGGGATATTCGGGTCGCCTCTTTCATCGTGCTCCGGGTAGGTGAAGACGACCTCGGAGGTGGCGCGGGTCGCTGCTACCTCAAACAGGAACTCCTCTTCGTCGCGTCCGGAGGCGGCGGTAGCCACGCGGATGCCGGCAGCGGCAAGCCGTGAACGCGCGGCATCGGGAAAGACGGGATCGGCCGAACGGTATCGCGGGAACTGCTTCTCGATGAGGCCGCACACGAAAACGACCGGCAGCTCCCAGTGCCGAGCTTCGTATACGTCCATCACGTGAACGACATTGCGGCGGTCGTCGGGGACGTGCAGGTTCTCGAGCTCGAGAACGGTCGACAGGGCGTCCCAGTATTCCCCGAAGGCCAGCGTGCGGCCGGGTGGAAGGACGCCAACGGCCTGGCCGGCGGCGTCGTGGAACGCAGCGAGCGCGCGGGCGCGCGCACGCAACACCGCGGCGGTATCGCGCGAGTTGCCTCCCGATAGATCCGGCGGCTGCAGCAGGCAATGGAGTCCGCGCACGCGGGCCGCCCACTCGGATGCAGGCAGGCGAAGCGCGGTCCAGCACTCGAGAGCCTGGAGCCGGTCAAGCAGGGCGCCCAGCCGGGGGCTATCGGAAAGCTTCCTGAGTGGGGCAAGGCCGCTCCCGGGCAGGTTCTCGCGCACAGCGAAATCGAATGCGTCGCAGGCGGCGGTGCCGCCGAAGCCGGAGGCGTTCATCTTGAGCAGCCCCAGGAGGTCCTCGTGCTTCCAGCCGCCCAGCATGGCCTCCACAGCCCCGGCCAGGTAGCGCACGACGGCGTGGTGGCGGAGCGGCTCAGCGAAGTGAAACCGCGCGGGGATGCCGTAGCGCTCGAGCGCGGCGCGCAAGACGGGTATGTAGGGCTCCCGGCCGCGCAACACGATTCCGATTTCGCGGAACTGGCGGCCGGCCTCTACATGATCGAGAATGCGCCGGACGACCTCGGCTGCTTCGCGATCGACGCCTGGCGCTGCAACGACGCGCCGCACAGGGAAGCGGTACGCGGTGGAGTTTAGCTCGAACGTCTTGAGCCCCATGGCGGCGAGCGCCTTGCGCGCGGCAAGAGACCCAGGCCACCGCGGCAGCGCGACCGTGACATCCGCGTGAGCGCCCACAGCCCGGATCACGTTCAGCTCGGGGTTGCCGAAGCTGAAGAAGCCGTCGAAGAATACGCGGCGCACCCGGCCGAGCCCGCGCGAGCGAATGTCCTCCGCGGCATGCCGGAGGCGGCGGTGCCGCGGCGCCGCAAGCTGCCGCGAGATGCGCGTCTCAACGTCTTCGTACAGACGGAGAAAAGCGGGGGCGAGCGGAGCGTCCGGTGCGCCGCCGAGCGCGCGCGCTACGTGCCGCGATTCGTAACCGGCGGAGGAGAACTCGTCGATCAGCCCGGCCATCATCCGGCGGAAGCCCTTTTTGGAGGCTGAGGCAGCGAACTCTGGCGGGCACTTCTCAGCCAGGGCCTGCCCGACGAGCAGTTCGAGCTCGAAGGCGGTCATCTCCGGGATGTCCACCACCCACTCGTCGATGAAACGGGAGAACGTGCAGATGCAGGCGGGGCGCAGGGGAAGCCCCTCGAGGGCGAGCTGGTTGCGTAGATGGGAGGCCATGGTGGCAGTCGGCACAACCAGCCGGAAATCAGCACCACCGCCCCGGAGCAACGCGCGGACCTGCTCCAGTATGGAGTGGGTCTTTCCCGAGCCAGGAGGCCCGGTTAACAACAGCATGAGACTGTCAAGTATACGGGGAGTGCGGCGAAGGCTCCAAATGAAGCGGGCGCAATCTACGCGGCGCCTGGCGCTAGCGCCGCCTCTCGCGGCGTTCGATGATGGCCCTGCGGGTGTTGTACTCCTCGGCGGAGATCTCGCCGGCCAGATGGCGGCGGCGCAGGGTCTCGAGAGCGGATTGGCCGGCCCGTGCGTCGGCACGCGAAGCGACCAGGCGCGCCATGACGATGCCGGCGATGAACAGCAGGAGGACGGCCAGGAGCCACCAATACCAGCCGAAGCCCCAATACCAGGGCGATACCTGCGCCATGCCGCCTCCCTGTCGATGGAGATGCGCCCGATGCGGTGCCGGGTTGCGACGGGCGCGAGCAGAACGCCGTGGCGGCTAGCCTACTGAGCTAACGGGACTTCCCCGAAACCGGCGCGCAGCCGCGCCGGCGTGAGTTGCTGAGAAACATTGAAGGAAGCCCATCGTATATAGGGCATGATGAGCATCGCGCCCGACCTCCGGTCATCACTGCGCGCCATGCGGCGCAGCCCGCTGTTCACATCCGTCGCGATCCTCTCGCTCGCGCTCGGGATCGGCGCAAACACAGCCATATTCACGCTCATAGATCAGCTCATGTTGCGCCGGTTGCCCGTGAAGGACCCGGAGAACCTCGTGATGCTCGACCAGCGAGGGCTTTTCGTCGGCAACACTACGGGGATCCGGATGCTCTCGTACCCGATGTACCAGGACCTCCAGCAGAAGGCTGTACCTCTGCCGGAGGTGCTCTGCCGGCGCGAGATATCGGCCTCGATTACGGTGGATAACCAGACAGAGCGCGTCGATGCCGAACTCGTGTCCGGTAACTTTTTCACCATGCTGGGCGTGAAACCGGCCGCGGGGCGGCTGTTCAACTCGCGCGATGACGACCAGATATACGGGAGCCACCCGGTAGCGGTGCTGAGCTACGACTACTGGGTGAGCCGCTTTGCGCGGGACCGGAACGTCATCGGCAAGAAGGTGCTCATCAACAACTACCCGATGACGATCATCGGCATCTCCGCGCCAGGTTTCACCGGACTCGACCCGGCCACCTCGCCGCAAATTCGCGTCCCTGTGCTCATGGCGCCGGTTCTTCTGCGGGAGTGGGGTTGGTTCACGATAGATAGCCGCACCACGAGTTGGGTGCAGGTGTTCGCGAGGCTGAAGCCGGGCTACACAGAAGAGTCGGCACAAGCCGAGTTGCAGGTTCTGTTCCGTCAGATTCGCGAGTACGAAGCGGCGCTGCCAGAGGCGAAGGACTGGCCACCCTACGCCCGCGAGCAGTTTCTGCGCGGCACCATCCACGTTGAAAAGGCGGCTACCGGTTACTCGGAATTGCGCACGCGCTTCTCGACGGCGCTCGTCGTGCTCATGTGCATGGTGGGCCTGGTGCTGCTGATAGCTTGCGCGAACGTCGCCAATCTGCTGATCGCGCGCGCATTCACGCGCCAGAAGGAGATGGCAATACGGTTGTCCATAGGGGCATCGCGGATGCAACTTATCCGGCAGTTGATGATTGAGAGCGCGCTGCTGTCGTTCGCCGGCGCTATCGTGGGAATCGGAATCGCGATCGCGCTGACGCGCGGGCTGCTGGCGCTGATACCGGCGGAAACCAACCCACTGCAGTTGCAGCCGTATCCTGATGGACGGATCCTCCTGTTCACGCTGGCGCTGACGTGCCTGACGGCATTCCTCTTTGGGATGGCGCCTGCGTTGCGCACCAGCCGGACGGATTTGTGGACGACGCTCAAGGACGCCGCGGGTTCCCTTGCGGGCAGTGGCGGCTCACCGGTGCTGCGTAAGGGTCTCGTCGCGGCGCAGGTGGCGCTGAGTCTCGTGCTGCTGTTCGGCGCGGGTTTGTTTATCAGGAGTCTGCAAAACCTGAAGGGGACGGATACGGGCTTCCGGGATATCGACAACCTGATCACCTTCCAGGTGTCGCCCATACTTAGCGGATACGACACTCCGCGAGCAGCCGCCTTCTACCAGGAGCTTCTGGAAAGTCTGAAGGCGATTCCGGGAGTGCGTTCGGCATCCACGGCCGACGTTCCCCTCCTGCACGGCTGGGAGGTGGACTACACAACGCAGGTTGAGGGCTACAAGGCCGCGGACGGCGAGAACATGCAGGCATACGTGAACAGGCTGTCGCCCGGGTATTTCAGCACCATGGGCATTCCACTCCTCGCGGGGAGGGACTTCGACCGGCGCGACACCAGGGAATACCCGAATGTGGCGATAGTCAACGAGGAGTTCGCGCGCCATTACTTCGGGAACAGAACCGCGATCGGAAGACGCATAGGATTCGGGATGTTGTCAACGGCGAACCTGGATATCGAGATTATCGGTGTCGTAGGGAACTCGTTGTACGAAGGTCCGAGACAGGGCATCCGGCGTCAGGTCTTCCTGCCAGCCTGGGGCAGCCCCAGCGTGGCGTTCTATGTGCGAACCGGCTTGAGACCGGAATTGGTATACCGGGCGGTTCGCGAGAAAGTCAGGCAGCTCGATCCCTCGATGCCAGTGTTCGAGATGAAGACGCTGGCAAGGCAGTTGGACGAGACGCTGCTCACGGAACGGCTCATCGCTATGCTCTCGTCCGGTTTCGGGCTGCTGGCAACGCTGCTCGCTACTATCGGGCTATACGGCGTGATGGCGTTCGTCGTGGCGCGGCGCACGAAAGAATTGGGGCTCCGGATGGCGCTCGGCGCGGGGCGTGGCTCAGTCGTGTGGCTCGTCATGCGCGAGGTGCTCATGCTGGCGGCGATCGGGCTGGCAATCGGAGTTCCGGCGGCGATAGGTTTGGGGAGGTTCGTCGCCTCGCAGCTTTACGGCGTCGAGGCGAACGATGCGTTGATAGCGGCGGGAGGAATCGCGCTGCTGGCGGCGGTAGCCGCAGCCGCCGGAATGATCCCCGCGCGCCGTGCAAGCCGCATCGATCCTATGTGGGCTCTAAGGTACGAGTGACAGGCGCGCCGCTAGTATCAAGACCCGCTCGATGAGGATCCGGCAGCGTCCGCAGCCGCTCTGTCGAGCGGCGAGCGCTTCAGAAGTCTGTAAGCGATGTGGCTCTCGCGCGACTGCTCCTCCACGAAGTCGGCTCCGGCCACGGTGAGCGAGAGGTCGTTCGTGTTCTCGTCGGCGCGGATGTAGCCCTTTTCGCGGAGGTACCATATGCAGAACTCGAGGTGCTCGCGCGGTATGCCGGTGCGCTTCTCGAGGTCGAAGATAGACATGCCGTGCTGGTCGGGGCTGGTCCGGCGCTTATTGTAGAGAAGGCAGAGTATGCCGAGCCGCCGGTTGGCTTCGGCCTCTACACCTACGACGAAGTCCTTTAGTTCGAAAACTGGATCGACCTCGGCCTCGCGCTGCATTAGTCTGGCATCGTAGGCGGCGCGCTTCTCGGGATCGGTGAGGACAGCATAGGCTTCCTTGAGCTGAATGAACATATCGAGGTTGCCAGTCTCACGGTTGTCCGGATGGTAGCGGCCGGCCAGCATGCGATAGACACGCCGGATTGTATCCACTTCCGCGCGAGGGCTGATCTGCATGAGTTCGTAGTAATCGACAAAGTCGCTCATCTGGGCTCCCTCAACAAAGCTGCATCCCCTCCGCTCCATGCTGACAACATGGAAGCCGTCTGCCCGCAAGCGGTCCTAACCCGATGCGGAATCAGCTATAGACAACTTACAGCAAATACCCCGTCCGCCGCACGCCGATCGAGCCGGTCTATTGTCCGGAACGCCCGGGCCGCTCCAGAAGCGGGAATTCGGCGCGAACGGCCGCGGAACTCCGGTTGTAAATTCTGTTGACAGCGGGTTGGAGGTTCGGGATAGACTCTTCATCCAGTGAAACCAGGACACATAGGCATTGCCATCCTTATCCGCTATGTCGGGCTTGTCCCCGGCATCGGCTGGTTCCTCAAAAAGCGTGTTTCGACCGATGGGGACTTCCGATGCATTTGGGCGTGGCGCCGCCGGGCAGGCACGCAGCGCTCATCGCGGCCAACATCGATTCTTGCAGCGGCGCGGCAATGCTCGTATTCGTAAAGGTGATGCTATGGGCGTCGCATCGAAAGACCTGACGGAGGCGTTCGCGCGCCGGTGGGGCCGCGCGGACGGCGTGCGCGTGTACCGCGGCCCGGGGCGTGTGAACCTGATCGGGGAACACACGGACTACAACCTCGGGTTCGTGCTGCCGATGGCGCTCGAGATGGCGGCGTTCATAGCCGCCGCTCCCAACTCGAGCGGCCGCATACGGGTGCACTCGGAGAACCTTAACCAGACGGCGGAGCGCCCGGCGGCCGGGCTGGCGGAAGCCACGCCCGCGCACGACTGGAGCGATTACGTCTTCGGCGTGGCACAGCAGCTCGTCCGCGCTGGCTTCGAGGTCACGGGCGCGGATCTGTACATCCGCAGCACCGTCCCGTTGGGTTCAGGGCTGAGCTCGTCGGCTGCGCTCGAAACCTCGACGGCGCTGGCTCTGCTCGGCGGGCGCGAGATGGACAGGCTCGAACTGGTGAAGCTGTGCCGCCGGGCGGAGAACGAGTTCGCCGGGATGCCGTGCGGCATCATGGACCAGTACATCAGCGTTTTCGGGCGTGCAGGCGCGGCGGTCAAGATCGATTGCCGCAGCCTGGAGCACGAGATAGTGCCGCTGCCCGCGGACGTGGTTGTCTACGCCGTCAACACAATGGTGAAGCACGAACTGGGCGCCTCGGAATACCCGAACCGCGTGCGCGAGTGCCGGGAGGCGGCCGAAGCGCTCGGAGTCGCGAGCCTGCGCGACGCGACTATGGAGCAGTTCGAGACGATGCAGGACAGCATGGCGCCGGTGCCGCGAAAACGCGCGCGGCACATCATCAGCGAGAATGCGCGCGTTGAGGCGTTCATGATGGCGGCGAGGGCCGGCGATCTGCGGCGAATGGGCGAGCTTTTCGTTGCCTCGCACCGGAGCCTCGCGCAGGACTACGAGGTGAGTTGCGAGGAACTGGATTTCCTGGTCGAGTCGGCGCTCGCGATCGAGGGGGTGTACGGCGCGCGGATGACCGGCGGCGGCTTCGGCGGCTGCACGGTGAATCTCGTCCGTCCGGACGCGGCAGAGCGCTTTCGGGAAGAGATCGCCGCGCGGTACAGGCAGCGTTTCGCGATCGAGCCGCAGATCTACGAGTGCCACCCTTCGGACGGTGCGGGCGAGGTGGATGGCTAAGCGCCGGGCCTGGACGGAAGAGTGCGCCGGGCGGAGCGCAGAAGCCGCCGCGTGCTGAGAACCCGCACCATTCGGGAAAGCGGTTTGCGCGCGAGGAAGCCCCAGGGAACGCTGCACGCTGGGCGCCGGCATGGACCGGCGCACGGCTAAAGCCAGTACTCCCAGCGATTCGCCAGCAGGACGTACGCGGCGAGGCATCCGTTCGTGACGGCGTGCGCCAGAATGCAGTCCGCAAGGCTGCGCGTGCGCACCATCCACCAGTTGTACGCCACGCCAGCAATGATTCCGACTTCCCAATAGGCTCCGTGCTCGGAGCCGAACATAGCCGCCGCGAACCAGAACGCGAAGCGCGAAGGGCGCCCGAGCGGCACCTTCCAAAACGGGTGCGCGGTTAGCCAGCGCAGAAGAAAAGACCTCCAGAACAGCTCCTCAACGACAGGAACGAGCAGCGCCGAACCGGCAACCCGGAAGATCAGGAAAACAGGATTGTGGCGGGTGTCCTCCGGGACCGAGCTGACCGCGTGGCCAAACAGGCCGTTGCTGAATATCCAGTGCCCGCGCCAGCCGGGCGCGACGGCATCAGGAAAGATCCAGACCACGAAGACGAACAGGCCCAGCGCGATGCTCGCGATCGCGCGTTCAGGCCGCAGCCTGAGGACCGGTCTCGAGACGGCTAGAAGAACCACTGTTGCCACCACGGTCCGCAGGCCATACGAGTACGCGGGAGGAACAGGGATCACATCCCGCAGCGCCAGCAGCGCGATCAGGACACCGAACGGAAGCACGTATGGCAGCGCGCTTTCCGGGCGTGGGGCCGCCGCCACGGGTTGGGCGGCGGGCATGTCTGCCGCTGCGATTCGACCCTCCATCCAAAGGGCTACAGGCGCGGGTGGGCAGCCGGAACGGGCACGGCCATCAGCCGATGCGCTCCAGAAGCTCCCGGATCCTGTCTTCCTCTTCCTTTGCGGGATGCTTGGTGAGAGCGGTGGTCAGCTCGCGCTTTGCGCCGGCTTTGTCGCCCTTCTGGTACAGCGCCAAGCCGAGGTGATACCGGAACGTCGAACGGTCCGGCTGCTTCGCCACGAGCTCACGCAGCACCTGAACTGCGTTGTCGCTCAGATTCTTCTTTATGTAAATCCAGCCGAGGGTGTCGGCGACGTCCGGGTGTTCCGGGAGCTTCTGCTTGGCTTTCTGCGCAAGCGTGAGCGCCTGGTCCAGATCACCCCCCGTGTCGGCGATGAGATAGGCCAGGTTGTTCAGTGCGTACGGGTTGTCGGGCTGCAGCTTCAGCACCTGCTCGTAGACGGGCCTCGCTTCGGCGCGGCGTCCCGTCGAGTCGTACAAAACCGCGAGTTGCAGGTGTGTAAGTGCGTCGTTCGGCTGCAGATCGCGCGCCCGTGTGTAGTGCTCTATCGCTTTCTGGTAATCCCGCTTGGCCCGATAGCACTCGCCCAGCTTCAGGTAAACGTCGCCGGCGTTCGGGTTGGTCTTGAGGAGTCCCTCGAACCACTCGATCGCCTGGTTGAGTCTCCCAGCTTTCTGGCACAGGTTTCCAAGCGCGATGCGAATCGGGTCGCGGCCGGGGGTCTTGGCGAGCTCCTGCTCGAGCATATTGATCGCGCGGTCGTACTGCCCGCGGCGGGCGAAGGCCTCGACCAGCCCGATCAGACTTCGCAGATCGGCCGGGTTCCTCTGGTACAGCTTCCTGAAGCCGGCTTCCGCCGAGTCGTACCTCTGATCCTCAAGATCGAGCGCGGCCATCTGTAACTGCGCGTCGTAGGAATCCGGGTTCTCGCGCATGATGGCTTCAAGAGCACGCCGCGCCGCAACACGCTCGCCGGATGCGGCCAGCGCGCTCGTTTCGATAAGCTTAGCCGGAAGGTTCGACGGATCCACCTTCTCGAGGATTTCGTGTGCGGCCTGCCTCGCCGCGCCGAACTCGCCGCGGATGAACATCAGCTCAGCCAGCGCAAGTCGCGGCGCAAGATACATCGGATTCAGGCGAATGGCTTCTTGAAACTGCGCGCGCGCCTGCTCAAACTGCCGCCGCGCCACCAGCGCTCGGCCGAGGTGAAACCGCATGACGGGATTTCTGGGCGTCTGCTTTATGGAACTCTCCAGCTCGGTGATGGCAAGCTGGATCTGCGCCGGGTCGCCCGTATCGATGCGCAGCGACGCGCGAATCGACCGGGCATCCTCGTCCTTCGGATTCTCCTTGATGATTTCGTCAAGGATACGCTGGGCCTCGGCGGCGCGGCGTTGCAGGATCAGAATCTCGGCGACCGCCTTCTGATACTGTACGCGGTTCTTGCCGTCGTTCTTGGCGCCCTGCTCGAAAAAGGAGCGCGCCGTGTCGAAATCGCTCAGGCGGCGGTAGAAGCGTCCCGCTTCCATGTAGGCGTTCGGGTACTTATCGGCTCCGGCGACCAGGCGATCGATGGTCGCCCGGGCCTCAGCCGGCCGGTTCGTGGCCTGGTAGTGCGCCGCAAGCTGCACCAGCGGGGCGCTGCTCGAGGGGTTGTTCGCGACCTTTTCTTTCAAGATGCCTTCGGCATCTGCAAGGCGGCCGGCCCGCGCAAGGCGCAGGTATAGCAGGTCGTACATGGGAAAGTACGTCTTCTGCCTCGAGATCATCTCGCGCGCGAGTTGCTCGGCTTCGGCCGGCTTGTTGATGGAAGGTCCGAACAGCGTCTCGACCAGAGGGAGAACAATTTCGGGGTCGTACGGCTTCAGTTCGTTCGCGCGCCGGAAATCGGCCAGAGCTTCGGCCGGTTTGCCGGCGGCCACCAGATTGTAGTAGCCGCGCAGGCGCAGTCCTTCGGTGTTGTCAGGGTCTTTATTAAGGATGTCAGTGGCCAGTTGCAGTATCTGGTCGGCGAGTCCCTTATTGCGCGATGGGTTGCCCAGGTACCCCGCCAGCGCAATCCGCCCGGTCTGCACCTTGGCGTCAATGTTTTCGGGGGCGGTCTCGGTGGCACGCAGGAAGTTTCGGTAGGCGGCGAGCTGGTTGCCCAGCTTCAATTCGGTGAGCCCCAGCCGGTAGTAGGCCTCCCCGTAACGCGCGTCCTTGCGGAGCGCATTGCGGTACATGATGTGGGCTTCTTTGTACTTGCCGTTCTCGAAGTACCGGTTGCCGCTTTCCACATACTTGCGTTTCACCACATCGGGGTCGCGCGAGCAGGAAACCGTTGTCAGGGCAACGGCTAGTACCGCAAACACCTTCAGCGTCTTCATGCGCACACCTTCCGCAAGATTCTACCCCATCATATCGTCAGGCGTGCCCTTCGCCTGCGGAGTTGCGAGTACCAGTACTAGTCAAACCACGGTTCGCGGCTAATAGAAATCACCGAGTGTTTGCGGAACTCCGGCGATGGATTGGGGAAGTCGGTGCGGTACTGCGTACCCCGGCTCTCCCGACGCGCGAGGGCGCAGCGGGCGATGAGGAGACAGATGGCGTGAATGCTGCGCAACTCGAAAAGCTCCCGTTTCGGGTTTGGGCTTTCCTCTAGAGTGAAGGACTCCAGGCGCCTGCAAGCCGCCTCCAGCTCCGGGCCGCTGCGGATGATGCCGCAGGCTTCAGACGCCGTCGCGCGAACGGCGGAAGCCGGAACGCTCGGAAAGCGCACGGGAGCAGGCTGACACGGCCGCGGCATGGGCCGTCCGGCGTAGCGGCGCATGTCCGCTCCGGCGCGCGCTCCGAAGACCAGCCCTTCGAGCAGAGAATTGCTGGCCAGGCGGTTCGCGCCGTGGACACCGGTGCAGGCAACCTCCCCCGCGGCATACAGGCCAGGCAGGCTGGTGCGGCCATCGATGTCCGTGCGCACGCCACCCATGGCGTAGTGCGCGGCCGGCAGAATCGGCGCCGCTTGCTCCGCCAGGTCGAGGCCGTGCCGGAGGCAGGTGTCGTAGATGCGCGGGAACCGGCTGCGCAGGAAGTCGCGGCCGAGGTGGCGCACGTCCAGGAAGGCGCTCTCCCCGCCCGTGGCCCGAAGTTCGGAAACGATGGCGCGGGAAACCACGTCGCGCGGCGCAAGCTCGCCGAGTTCGTGGTATCGCCGCATAAAGCGCTCGCCGCGGGCGTTGAGCAGGTGCGCGCCCTCGCCTCGGAGGGCCTCACTGAGCAGGAATGGCGGAGCGCCTTCCAGGTGCAGCGCCGTCGGGTGGAACTGGACGAACTCGATGTCTGAAATCTCGGCGCCGGCGAAGTAAGCGGCCGCGACACCGTCACCGGTGGCAACCTCCGGGTTGGTGGTCTTACGGTAGACCTGGCCCAATCCTCCGGTGGCCAGCAGCACGGCCCGGGCCGTCAGAGGCACGGCGTGCCTCATGGATGCGTCGCAGACCATGACGCCCGCGACCTCGCCGTTGTCCGATACAAGGAGGTCGGTAACCGCGGAGAAGCTCCGGATCTCGATGTTTGGAATGCTCGCCGCTTTCAAGCCGAGCGTGCGCGCGAGCTCGTGGCCGGTCGAATCGCCGTCGGCATGAAGGATGCGCCGGCGGCTGTGCGCTCCTTCGCGCCCGAAAGCCAGCCGTCCGTCCTCGCGATCGAACTGCGCGCCCCACTCGATCAACTGGGCGATCGCGCCCGGCGCCTGCTCGACCAGGGTGCGCACGGCCTGCGGATCGCACAGACCGTCACCGGCGGCGATTGTATCCTGTTCGTGCAGGTCTGGGTTGTCATCTTCTCCGAGCGCCGCGGCTATTCCGCCTTGGGCGTACTCGGAAGAAGACTCGGTCAGCGCGTCCTTGGCGACGACAAGGACAGGCCCGGCCTCCGCCAGTTCGATTGCGGCGCGCAGTCCAGCGACGCCCGCGCCAACAACCAGAAACTCCGCATGCATAGAAATTCCAGTATCGCAGTCCGGCACAGGCGGCGCTTCCGGGCGGCCTGCGATGGTACAAAGAATTCATGCGTTCGTTTGCCGTCGCGACGTCCCAGCGCAAGTACGAAGCCGTGATCGAGCGGGGTGTCCTGGCGCGCGCGGCGGAGTACTTTCCAGCCGGCTGCGGCCGCGTGTTCGTAGTAACCGAGCGCACCATCTGGGAGCGACATTGTGAAAGGCTCGCGCCAGCGCTCGCCGCGCGCTCCCACGAGGTGCTGTTCTTCCCTGGCGGCGAGGAGAACAAGCGGCTGAGCGCTGTGGAGGCGCTCGCGACGGACATGGCCTGCCGCGGCGGCGACCGTTCGAGCCTCGTCATCGGCTTCGGCGGGGGCGTGGTGAACGACGTAGCGGGTTTCCTGGCCGCCATCTTCATGCGGGGAGTGCCGGTGCTGCAGGCCCCCACCACCCTGCTCGCGCAGGTGGACGCCGGCATCGGCGGCAAGACGGGAGTGGACCTCGCCTGCGGGAAGAACCTCGCCGGCGCTTTCCACCAGCCCGTTGCCGTGCTCATCGATCCCGGCGTGCTCTCGACGCTCCCGGAACGCGAGTACCGCGCCGGACTGTTCGAGATACTCAAAACTGGCGTTATCCGAAGCCCCGAGCTGTTTGAGCTGCTCGTCGAATCGAGAACGGCCGTGCTCGCGCGCGAGCCGGAAGTGCTCGAGCAGGCTATCGCGGAATCGGTTCGCATAAAGGCCGAGGTGGTGTCCGCAGACGAGCGGGAGGCGGGGCTGCGCGCGATTCTCAATTTCGGCCACACCATCGGACACGCACTCGAGGCCGAAACCGGGTACACGCGCTTCCTCCACGGTGAGGCCGTGGCTTTCGGCATGCAGGCGGCAACGCGCATCGCCGAAAAAACCGGCCGGCTGAAGGCTGATGTTGCGGCGCGGATTCTAGCGGCAATAGACGCCTACGGCCCCATTCCACCGCTCGAAGGAGTCTCGGCGGACGCTCTCGTCAGGCGCACGCTGATGGACAAGAAAACTCTTCAGGGGCGCGTGCGGTTCGTGTTGCCCGAGGCCATCGGAAGCGTGGCGATCGTAACGGGCATCGACGACGCCATCGTGCGCGAGGCCATCCGGGAATCGCTGGGATGAGCTCCGCGCGCGGTGCGGCGCCCCCGGGGGCAACCGGGGAGCGCGAGGTCGCACGATGGGTCCGCGCCATGTTCGGGCGCGTCGCGCCGCGCTACGACCTGCTCAATCACCTGCTCTCCTTCAACGCCGACCGCTGGTGGCGCGCCAGGACAGTGGGGCTGTTAAGACCGGTTCTGACCCGCGCCGATGCCCGCGTCCTCGACCTGTGCTGCGGCACCGGCGATCTTCTGATTGCGATGCAGCGCGCCGCCGGGCGGCCGCTCCTCGGGGCCGATTTCGCGCATCCCATGTTGTTGCGGGCGCGCGCGAAAGCGCCGCAGGCGCGCCTCTTCGAGGCCGACGCGCTCGCGTTGCCCCTGGCCGACGGCTCGCTCGACCTGATAACTGCCGCCTTCGGCTTCCGCAACCTGGCCAGCTACGAGCGCGGGCTCGCCGAGATGCTGCGCGTGCTAAAGCCAGGTGGGACAGCCGCGATCCTCGAGTTCTCCGAGCCCCGATGGCCGGTGTTCGCGAACCTGTACCGGTTCTACTCCGGGCGGATACTGCCCCTCGTCGGAGGCCTGGTTTCGGGAGAACGATCGGCCTATCACTACCTTCCGGATTCAGTCCGCAAGTTCCCTCCAGCAGAGGAGTTGGCTTCAGCCATGCGCGCCTGCGGCTTCGTCACCGTGCGCTACCGGCGGATGACAGGCGGCATAGTCGCACTCCACATTGGCGAACGCGCGTTGTAGCATGGACCAGCGGGAGAAGGTTAACGTCTGTTAATGACTAACGGACCAGATGTTCCGCGCGCTGGGGGCACCGGGCTCCGGCGCGAGATTTCGCCGTCACGAGCAGAAGCACTGGAGCGCGAACTGGCCGAGCGTTCGGAGGAGCTGAGGCGCGCGAACGACGATTCACTGCGGGTGTGCTACGCGGTCTCGCACGATCTGAGGGAACTCCTGCGTGCGGTCCGCGGGAGCGCCGAGCTGCTGGCGCGGCGCTATGGGGACGCGCTGGACGCCGAAGGCGTTGAGCATCTGCGGACGGTGCTTGAGAGCTCGGCAAGGATGGACTCGCTGCTCGACGATGTGCTGGTCTACGCGCGGCTTGCGCACGGTCCCGTGCGCCCGCTTTCGCGCGTGCCGTGCGAGCTCGCGCTCAACTGCGCGCTGGACCGGGTAGGGCCGGCAATCACGGAGAACAACGCCGTCGTAACGCACGACCCCTTGCCGCTGGTGACGGCCGACGAGGCTGACCTGGTGCTGCTGTTTACGGAACTCCTCGATAACGCGGTGAAGTTCCGCGGCCCGGAGCCGCCGAGGATCCATATCTCGGCGCTCGGCCTCGGGGCCGAGTGGTCTTTTGCCGTGCGCGACAACGGACAGGGCATCGATGCCGCCTACCACAGCGCGGTTTTCGACGTTGCGAGACGCCTGCACGGACGGGACTATCCAGGCAACGGCATGGGACTCGCGATCGCTCGCAAGATAGTCGAGCGGCACGGTGGCCGTATCCATGTGGAGTCGGAGCCGGGCCGCGGCGCGGCGGTTCATTTCACGCTGCCGGCGTGAGCGCCGGGCGCCGGCTCATTGCTCCAGCTTCGCGGACCACTCGCCGGTTTCGATGATCGAGTTATCGCTGGCGTTCGTGCGGGTCCACTTTCCATTTGAGAGACTCTTGCCGTCGGCCGAGACCACGGCGGAGAAGACCCAAATCCTGGTTGCGCCGGTGCTGAAAGATATGGTTCGGCTCTGCGCGTCAAAGGTGCAGGGGGCCGCAACGCCCATCGTTCCCTGGGTTTCATCCGTGGACTCCATGGTGAGATCGCACATGGAGTGATACTTGGCATCCTGGAAACGGTCCGGATCGATTTTCTCGATCATCAGCGTTCCCTTCCATACCAGGCCGCTATTGTCCTTTCCCGTGAAAGCCCACTTACCGAGCGCGGGTCCGTCGGCGGCATAGGCGGGGGAAGCGAGCACAGCGAATAGCACAACAAGAGCGGCGGCAGACAGAGCTACACGACAGCTATGCATAGGCCTCCTTCCGGGGTATATTAGCCCAGCGGCGGCGGATTGCAACGGCAATTTTCAGCCCGGTTGCCCGTACCTATCACCTGCGCTTCCGCAGTCGATGCCGGTGAGTCCGGCGTGTCCGGCTCGTGCGATCAGGGCGGGGCCGCACCGGCACGGGAGCGGTACAGGGGACACCCGGCCGCACGTTCAACCGGCTGCGACGGCGTGCGCACCGGCCCCTTGGGGCGATATTCCTGCGAACGAACGGCTGGTTAGTGCGTATTTACAACAGAGCCATGAGCAGCATCGAGTTCCGCTACGCCCTCCGCAGCCTGCTGCGCGCACCCGGTTTCACAGCGATCGCCGTTCTGATGCTCGCCCTTGGCATCGGCGCAAACACGGCAATCTTCTCGATTGTCAATGCGGTCGTACTGAAGCCGCTGGCCTACCAGGATTCCGAACGGCTGGTGTACATCCAGGAGACGGTCGAGAATTTCAAGGAGTTGTACCCAGAGGTGCCCGTCAACGCGCGGCATTTCGACGAGTGGCGCAGGAAATCGAGCACCTTCGAGGACATCGCGCTGCTCCAGGCCCAGGAGGTGAACCTGACGGGCGCGGGCACGCCCGAACGGTTGCGTGCGGCGCGGGTTTCGGCGTCGCTGCTGTCCATACTGCGTGTACAGCCCCGGCTTGGGCGGGCCTTCCTCGAGGAAGAAGACCAACCGGGGCGGGCCGATGTGGTTCTGCTCTCCGATGGCCTACGGCGCAGGCGCTTCGGCGCTGACCCCGCGCTGGTTGGAAGCGCGATCACGGTTGACGGCAGGCCGCACGTGGTTGCGGGCGTGCTTCCCGCGGACTTCAGGTACCCGCAGATCTCCGGCTCGCTGTCGCGCGAAGCAACGGTGCCAGACGTGTTGCTGCCGATGGGGCTGGACCTCGGCAAGACCTCACCGATGGGAGAGTTCAACTACGCCTGCATAGGGCGGCTCAAGCCAGGCGTCACCATCGAGCGCGCGGCCGCGGACCTCAACCGGATCCTCGCGAACTTCGTGGCCAGCCTGAAGCAAGACCGCTACGAGACGACGGCCGTGATCGTGCCGCTGGCGCACGAGGTGGCCGGAAAGTCGCGCGAGGCGCTCGTGCTGGTGCTGGCGGCGGTGGGAGTGGTGCTGCTGATAGTCTGCGTGAACCTGGCGAACCTCACGCTGGCGCGCACTGCGGCGCGCGGGCGGGAAGCGGCGGTCCGGACGGCGCTCGGAGCGAGCCGCGCGCGTCTGCTGGGGCAGGCGCTGTGCGAGAGCGCGCTTCTCTCGGCCGCTGGCGGCGCGCTCGGCGTGGCGGCCGCCTATGCGGGACTGGGCGCGCTTGTGAGGAGCGCGCCGGTAAACCTGCCGCGGCTTGATGAGGTCACGCTCGATGGCACGGTGCTGCTGTTTGCGCTCGGCGTGACGGCGCTCACGGCGGCCCTGGCTGGGCTGGCGCCAGCGTGGCGCATTTCGGGCGCGGATCCGCAGGACTCGCTGAGGGCGGGAGGCCGGTCCATGAGCGAAGGCGGGCGCAGCGTGTCGCTGCGAAACGCGCTGGTCGCCGCCGAGGTGTGCCTCAGCACGGTGCTCGTCATCGTGGCGGGCCTGCTGGCCACGAGCTTCATCAAGCTGATGCAGGTGGATAAGGGCTTCCGGCCGGAGCGCGTGATGGCGGCCCGAGTGGGGCTGCCACAGAACACATATCGGGAACCCAAGGACTGGACGGCCTTCATCGACAGAGTGCTGCCGCGCATTCAGGCCATCCCGGGCGTGACGTCCGCGGCCGTGGGGCACGCGCTGCCATTGACCGGCGAGACGTGGGTGAACACGCTCACCACGCGCGGCGAGACGCGCCCGTTCCTAGAACGGCCTTCCGCGAATATGCGGTTCGCGAGCGAGGCGTACTTCGAGACGATGGGCATACCTATCATCAGGGGCCGCGGCTTCGAGGAGCGCGACCGGGACCGGAAGGTGGTAGTCCTCTCAGCGCGAGCCGCGGAGGCGCTATGGCCGGGCGAGGACCCCATCGGCAAGTTGGTAGGGTGGCACGAGCCGGATTCCGAGGTGATCGGCATCGCGGGAGACGTGCGCGCGAACCTCGATAAAGACCCGCCGCGGATGATCTACTACCCGTACTGGGCCAACGTCCGAAGCCAGTTCTACATCCTGGTCCGGACCGGAATGGATCCACGCGCTGCCGCGGAAGCGGTGCGGCGCGCGGTCTGGGCGGAGGACCCCGGCATACCCGTGCCGGAGATGGTGACCATGCGCGAGCTGGTGTCTGAAGCTGCCGCTGGGCGGCGCTTCCAGATGTGGCTGGTGGCCGCGTTTGCGGTGACGGCGCTGGCGTTGGCCTGCCTGGGCATATACGGCGTGATCGCGCACGCAGTGGCGCGGCGCACGAACGAGATGGGCATACGCATGGCGCTGGGCGCTACTGCGGGGAACCTGATGGCGATGGTGCTCAAGCAAGGACTCGCGCCGGTAGCGGCGGGCCTCCTCGTGGGCGTAGCGGCGGCGCTGGCGCTGGAGCGCGTTCTGCGGAGCGCGCTGTTCGAGGTAAGCGCCACGGATCCGCGCATCATCGCGTCGGCCGTGGCAGCGCTAGGTGTGGCGGCGACGACGGCGTGTTTGCTGCCCGCGCGGCGCGCGTCTCGCGTGGACCCGATGACGGCGCTGCGCTACGAGTAGCGGCCGACGTGATCAATTCGGCGGCGCGCTCCATGCAGCGCGCCTCGGTAGACGCCGTCGCGTAGTATGCTGTCTCGCAGATCCGTCAGATTGCCAAAGGGGGACCAGTGACAACGCCGCAGCCACCGCACATACAGATCGTCAAGACGCCCGAATACCGGGAGAATTACGCAAACAGCGTCCAGGTTCGAGTGAACCTGTGGGACTTCTTCCTGTCGTTCGGCATCATTACGCAGAACGCTCCAGACGCGGTCGCGATACAGATGTTCCAGGGCGTGTACCTGAGCCCGCAGCAGGCCAAGGCGCTACTGAACGTGCTTACACAGAACGTGCAGCAGTACGAATCCGCATTCGGCGAGATCAACCTGGAGCCGCGTGTCCAAGGCTCAACGCTGCAATAGGGCTGCCACAGCTCCCGCCCTTGCGGAGCGGACGCACCGGGTGCGGATCGACACGTACCTTTTCTTCTTCGTATCGTTCGCGCTCGTTGTGTTCCTGACGCACGCGGGCTATCTGGACCTGCCGTATTACTGGGACGAGCAGGGACAGTTCGTTCCCGCCGCACTCGATATCTACGAGCGCGGAGCGTGGGTGCCGCAGCGCACCGTGCCGAACGTGCATCCGCCGGGCGTGATGGCGTACCTGGCCGCCGTCTGGAGCGTGTTCGGATACTCGAACGAGGCGACGCGCGCGGCCATGCTGCTGCTGGCCTCGCTCGCGGTATTCGTCGTCTTCCTGCTTGCGATTGAGCTGACCAAGGGAGCGCGCGGCGCGCCGGCGTTCGCGGCGGTGCTGTTTTTGCTAGCCTCGCCGCTGTTCTACACGCAGGCGATGCTGGCGCAGCTCGACATGCCCGCGATGCTGCTCGCCTCCTGGGCGCTGCTGCTGTTCCTGCAAGGACGCACGCGCACCGCGGCGGCCGTGTGCGTGGCGGCGGTGCTCGTCAAAGAGACGGCGATAGTGGCGCCGGCGGTGTTCGCGCTGTGGCTGCTGAAAGACCGGCGATGGCGGGACGCCGCATGGTTCGCGCTGCCCGCGGTTGCGCTGGCCGCCTGGATCGGCTTCCTGTGGAACGCCACAGGGAATCCGCTGGGCAACAGCGAGTTCGCGGGGTACAACGTGACGTTCGCGCTGCATCCCATCCGGCTCGCGATCGCGCTCGCGCGGCGGGCTTTCTACCTCGGGATAGAGCACTTCCACTTGCTCGGGTGGGTTTTCGTGTTCCTCGCGTGGCGCGCGGGCATGTTCCGCACGCGAGCATGGAAGGTAGCCGGCACGGTTGCGCTGGCGCATGCGCTGGTGGTGACGGTATTCGGGGGCGCTGTACTGGAGCGCTATCTGCTGCCCGCGCTCGTCATCATGTACATCGCTTTCGCCGCGGCCATGCCGCGCCTGGCGCAGGTGGCGCTCGCGGTGGCGCTCGTCATCGGCCTGTTCTGGAATCCACCGTATCCGTTCCCGTACGAGAACAACCTCGCCATGGTGGATTTCGTGCGGCTGCAGCAGAGGGCGGCGCGTTACGTGGAGGAGCAGTACCCCGGGCGCACCGTGACAACCGCGTGGCCGCTCACAGAGGCGCTCTGGCTTCCCGAACTCGGATACGTGGGCCATCGCATACGCATCCAGCGGGTGCAAGACTTCACACCGCCACCCATAGGCGCGCTCGATCCGAAGTCCGTGGACGTGTTCGTGCTGTTTTCGCGCGACTGGGTGCGCGCGGGCGACCTGCGCCGCGTTCCATTCGTTTACGGACTGATGCGCCGCGCCTACCACTGGCAGCCACCGGTGGAACCGGAGTACATCGAGCGCCGCTTCGGTGTGGAGCGCGTTGCCTACTGGGAAAGCGGCGGGCAGTGGGCGGCGGTTCTCGCGAGGCCGTAGTCCCCGCTTGTCTCACGGCCACGATCGATCTGCGCCGCGTATCGAAATTGCTTAAGGAAACCGCGCTTCAGGATATAGCAACTCGCACACCCTGTTGAGCCGGCGGTGCGGCTTCCAGGCCCCGAGAGCCGGATCAGTCGCGCGGCGCCGTGCGCTCCGCGACGGCCGAATCCAGCTCGTCCAGCACGTGCCGCGGGGCCCCGCCGATGCGCGGCCGCTTTGAACTTCTGCGCAGCGTATCGCGGTAGTCCTGCCAGTGCGAGGCAATCACCCACGTACCGAACAAGAGCCCGCCGAAGGCCAGCAGCGTCACTGCGATCAGAAGCGAGTAGTGCAGCGCCGGCGAGACGCGCTCGGGACTGAACACCCACTCGCCGAAGGCGCGGCCGAAGTTCATGCCGAAGAAACCCGTGAGCACCGCGCCCGCGCCCATTACCAGGCTCACCACAGCCAGCCGGTTGACTGCTTCATTGCTGTGGAACTGGTAATAGTTGTTCAGCGAGGCGTTCATCTTCTCGATTTCCTGCTCGACTTCGGCCCGCATCGAGGCAATGCGGTACTCGCGGCACTGCAACTCGAAGTGCTCGATCTCCTCGTCCTTGTTCGCGAGCTCCTCGAAGTGCCAGTAGTTGGAGAAGTGCAGGAACTCCGTCGCGAGATCGTTCGCCAGGCGCAGGTTCTCGAGCGAGAGATTGCCGTCCTCCTGATCCATGTAGAGCCGCTTGGCAACGAGCGCCGTACGCTCCGCGAACATGAGCAGCGTCGCTCGATAGAACAGCGCCACCAGTGACATCAGGTAGTAGCGCGTGTCGAACATCCGGTGTATGAGGAAACCCTCGCGCAGCAAGTGCTCGTCGCAGTCGAAAGCTCCGATGGTTCCGGTTATGTTGCTGTAGCTCGTGCAGCCAAAGTAAGTGCCCTGGTGCGCCCAGCGCGTGTATAGCTGCGCCGCCATCTGACGGCGCACGAATTCGGGATTGTAGCGGTAGTCCTCGCCCAGACGATCCACGTAAAGAAAGCGGCTGAGGAGAATCTGGTAGTCCTCCGAGTGGACGTAGTCGGGAAGCACGGTGGCCGGGTCGATAGCAAAATACGTGTAAACGATCATGCGCTCGTCGAGCACCGGCTCGAACTCCTGCCGCGTGTAGTCCGCAAAGTAGAGCAGCGACGTGATGGTCTTCGAAAGCGGCGGCAGGAAGCCCTTCATCTCACCGGTTTCGAAGCGCTCTTCGGCGAGGATCTCCGTATAGTCGCGGCCCTCGACAACCAGCGCAAACCGGCACGGGACGCGGCTCTCGCGGATCTGCCGCCCGCTCGACGGGTACACCTTGCGGAGGGCCTCGTTTATCCACAGGGCATCCGAAGCGGAGATGTGGAACGCCTCCACTCCGATCGACAGTATGCCGATTCCGTTCGCGAAGAGAAACAGGCGCAGGTCCGTAACCTCGACGCGCGCGCGCCGCCCCTTGCGGTCCTCCGCTTCGAACCACAACTTCTTGCCTTTGGGAACCGGCATGGCGTAGCAGCGCAGCAGCGCGTCCGCGCCCTGGGCTGAGCTATCGCTGACGTCGAAGAACACGCGCCGCACGAACGGGTGAAAGAACACCATGTCCTGGTAGGCGACGGACTCCATATCGAAACGCGTGTAGGCCGCTCGCCTCCAGCCGCCGAGCGCCTTCAGCGCCGGCGCCTTCTGGTGCTCCGCGAGCCAATCGTCGAGCCCGTCAATCCAGTGCTGCCGCGAGGCCCACACTGCGCCGTGCTCCTCAAGAACGGCTGCCTTATCGATGGAAAAAGGAAAGAAGAAATAGGTATGAAGGTGCAGAATGCCCGGTATTACTCGATCCACGCGCTACCTCTATAGACCTGCGGAGCCATCCTTGCCATTGTACTGCCCGATGCCGGGACGGCTATATTGGTCTCGGACGAATGCCTGCCGTGAAGAAGCTCAGGATTTCTCACGTCGGGTTGCGCGGCATCGTGGGCTCGGGGATGACCGCCGCCCACGCGCTCGATTTCGCATCCGCCTTCGGCACGCTCGCCGGCCCCGGGCCGGTGGTCATCGGCCGCGACCCGCGCGCGAGCGGCCGGATGTTCCACGAGGGCGTGGCGTCCGCGCTCATGGCCTGCGGGCATGACGTTATATCCCTCGGCATCGTCTCCACTCCCGTCATTCAGCACGCCATACGCAGGCTGCACGCGGCCGGCGGAATATCGATAGGCGCGTCGCACAACAGCGCCGAGTGGAACGCGCTGAAGTTTTTTGGGCCGGAGGGCGTCTATCTCTCGACGGCAGAAGCCAGCGAGCTGCTCGACATCTATCATCTGCGCAAGTTCAGCTTCGCCGAATGGAACCGGCTCGGCGTGTTGCGCCGCGAACCCGACGCCATCGACCCTTACCTCGACGAACTCGCGTCCGTTTTCGACCTCGACGCCGTGCGCGGCTTCAAGGTGGCCGTCGATTGCTGCAACGGCACCTCGTCGCTGATCCTGCGGCGCATGAACGAGCGCTTCGACACGGAATTCCTGCTGATCAACGCGGAAATCGAGGGCCACGCCTTCGCTCACGAGCCGGCGACGAATGCGCGCACCGTCGGGCTGCAGCTCGCGCCGCTGATCCGGCCGCTCGGGGCCGATGCCGGTTTCCTGTTTGACGTGGATTCCGACCGCGTCGCGCTCGCGACGGAGCACGGCGAAGCCGTATCCGAGGAACTCGTCCTGCCGTTGCTGGCCGACTGGCTGCTGCCGCGCGGCCCCGGAAAGATCGTCCTCACAAATCTCTCCTCGACGGCGCTGCTCGAAGAGATCGCCGCGTGGCATGGAGGCCGCGTGGTGCGCGTGCCGGTTGGCCGTCAGGCTGCGATGGACGCGCTGGCAATGTACCGTCCGGAACAGATCGCCATAGCGGGCGAGGGCACCGGCGCGGTCATGATGCCGGCGTTCCGGTTTGTTTACGACGGCATCGCCTCCATGCTCGGCATCCTGACCATGATGCGCGAGCGCGGGCGCACTCTGTCAGAGATTCTGGCGGGCTATCCGCGCTACTCGATGCTGAAGGGCGAGGTGCCGCTGGTGACGCACCGCATCCCAGCGCTGCTCATGGAGATTCGCGAGCGCAACCGCGGCGCACGCCTGAACCTGCTCGACGGCGTCCGCGCCGACTACGACGGCCGCTGGCTCCACGTGCGGGTTTCTCAGACCGAGCCGCTGGTTCGCGTCATCTGCGAACAGCGCGGCGACCCGCCTCAGGCGCTGTTCGACAGCCTTATGGAACACGTCAGGAGCTTTGTCTGATGCCGCGCGAACATCTCCTGAAGATCGGCGTCTCGGGCATCCGCGGGGTTGTCGGCGAGTTCCTGACGCCTCAACTGGCCGCCGCGTTCGCGCAGGCGTTCGGGACATACGTGAACGCGGGGCGCGTGGTGGTGGGCCGCGATACGCGTGCGAGCGGAGACATGCTGCAGCGCGCCGTCACGTGCGGCCTGCTCGCCGCCGGCTGCGACGTCGTGGATGTAGGCATTCTGCCGACACCCACTATCCAGATCTTCGTCGCAGCCACGCGCGCCAGAGGCGGCATAGCTGTAACCGCCTCGCACAACCCGCCCGAGTACAACGCGCTCAAGCTGTTCAACTCCGCCGGGCTGTTCTTCAACCAGTACGAGCGCAACGAGCTGCTTGACCTGTACCACCAGAGCCAGTTCCGCCAGGCGCTGAACGACGAGATCGGCCGCATCGTGACGGAATACGGGCGGCCGGCGGACCTGCACATCGGCCGCGTGCTGGCGCACGTAGACGCGGCGCGCATCCGGGAACGCCGCTTCCGCGTGGCGCTCGATGCCGTGAACGGCGCTGGCGCGGTCGTGAGCCCGCGTTTTCTCCGAGACGAACTCGGCTGTGACCTCCGGGCCATCTCCGTCGATCCGGCGAAGCCTTTCCCGCGCGTCGCCGAGCCGCGCCCGGACACTCTCGGAGATCTGGCCGCGCTTGTCGTCCGCGAAAAGTGCGACATTGGCTTCGCTCAGGACCCCGACGGCGACCGCCTGGCCGTTGTGGACGAGACCGGCCGCGTCCTCGACAACGACGACGTGCTCGCGCTCGCGGTGGACGCGGCGCTCGGCCGCATGCCCGGAGACGTAGTCGTAAACCTCACGACGTCATCAGTGATCGATGATGTCGCTTCGGCGCACGGCCGGCGCGTGTACCGCACGCCGGTTGGCGAGGCGAACGTTGTCGAGACCATGCAATCCGTGAATGCGTGCATCGGCGGCGAGGGCTCGAACGGCGGCATCATATTTCCCGCCGTGCACCTGTGCCGCGATTCCTATACGGGGATGGCGTTCCTGCTGGAGCGAATGGCGGCGACCGGACTGCGCTGCTCGGAGCTGGCCGGGCGTCTGCCGCGCTACTACCGCAGCTTCGGACAGTTGGCGTACCGCCACGGCCGGCTCGCGGCGCTCATGCAGGCGCTCGAGGACGAGTTCCCAGGCGCCGAGTTGGACCGCTCCGACGGGTTGAAACTCACGCTGTCTGAGGGATGGATACACGTCCGCGCGTCGAACACTGAGCCTGTCGTGCGCATGGCGGTCGAGACGCGCAGCCCCCAGAGCGTGGACGCGCTCTACAGCCGGGTAACCGAGCTGCTGTCGGCGGAGTAGGCCCCGGAAGAGCGCGCCGGAAAGCGCGGAGTGAACCCGCCGGCAGCTCTACTTTTCCTGCTTGATGATGAACGTCGTGTCTCCCTGGCGCTGCTTATGATACCGCTCGCGGAGAACGCTCTCCTGCTCGGAGGAGTTCTTCGTTAGATCTTCGATCCACTGGCGGCGCTTGGCGTTCTCCTGGCGGAGCTGCTCGTTGCGCTGTTCCAGCTCGCGGACCTTCTCCTGCTTCGCTCGCAGGCTCATGTAGGCCTGGGGCACGCGGAGCCCGAAAACTACGCATGCAAAACCGAGAATGGCCAGCAACGCGCCGCGCCGGAGCATCCGTGAGTCCATATCTACATTTCTTTATAGACCCGTTTTAGCCGCCGCGCCACGATATCTGGCAGAATCCGGTCGTTATGACCGAAAAAATCGTGGTGTTTACAACCTGCGGCTCCGAGGAGGAGGCCCGGAAGGTTGCGCATGGACTGGTGGAAGGGCGCCTCGCCGCCTGCGTGAACATCGCCCCCGGATTGCGGAGCGTCTATCGCTGGAAGGGCACGGTGGAGGAGGCGGGCGAGTGGCTGCTGGTCATAAAGACCCGCCGCGACTTGTTCACGGAAGTCCGCGAGGCCATCGCGCGTCTGCACTCCTACGAACTGCCGGAGTGCATCGCCCTACCGGTTGTGGACGGATCGGAGGCCTATCTTGCCTGGATCGACTCGGAGACCTCGGGTTGATCTTCGATCATCCGCCGTGCTTTGATAGCGGTTCGCCATGGCAACGCCGGACCTTTCCATGAAGCCCACCCGGACGCGGCACTGGGTGGTCGCCTTCGCCGTGATGCTGGCCATCATCACGTACATCGACAGGGTCTGCATTTCGCAGGCAGAGAGCCACATGCGCGCCGCGCTCGGGCTCTCGAAGACCGAGATGGGCATGGTGCTCTCGGCGTTTGCCTGGGGCTACGCGCTATTCGAGATCCCGGGCGGATGGATGGGTGACTGGCTCGGGCCGAGACGCGTGCTGATGCGGATCGTTATCTGGTGGTCGTTCTTTACGGCCGCCACGGGATACGCCTGGAGCCGGTTCTCTCTGGCCGCCATCCGCTTCCTGTTCGGAGCGGGCGAGGCGGGCTGCTTCCCTAACCTGACTAAGGCGTTCACAACGTGGCTGCCCCAGAACGAGCGCGTGCGGGCGCAGGGCATCATGTGGATGAGCGCGCGCTGGGCGGGCGCGTTCACGCCGGTTCTCGTCGTGTGGGTCTTCCAGTTCATGGACTGGAGGCAATCCTTCATGCTCTTCGGCAGCCTGGGGGTGGTCTGGGCGGCCATATTCTACTGGTGGTATCGCGACAATCCGAAAGACCACAAGGGCGTGAACGCCGCCGAACTCGCGCTGCTGAAAGGCGCGGAGGAAACCGCCTCCGGACATGCCGACGTGCCGTGGGGCAAGCTGGTGCGTTCACGCACGGTGTGGATGCTCTGGGTTCAGTATTTCTGCATCTCCTACCCCTGGTACTTCTACATCACCTGGATGCCGACGTACCTCAAGGAATACCGCGGGCTCGACCCCACCACGGCGGCGCAGTACGCCATCTTCCCGCTCTTCTTCGGCGGCATCGGGTGTTTCGTCAGTGGGATAGTGACACCCCGCCTGGCGGGCGTGCTCGGCGGAGTCGGGCGCGCCCGGCGCACCGTTGCCATAACCGGCGCCTCCGGAGCCGCCGTGCTGATGCTCATGCACACCGGCATCGCCGATCCGCTCACCGGCATGATCATCATGGGCCTGGCGAGCTTCGCGAACGACCTCACGATGCCGTGCAGTTGGGGCGCGTGCATGGACGTCGGCGGAAAGTACGCCGGCACGCTCTCCGGCTCCATGAACATGATGGGCAACTTCGCCGGCGGCTTCGCGCCGTTCTTTTTCGGCCTGCTCCTCGATTACATGCACCAGCCGGGCTCGCCGGTATCCTTTGCCGAGACGCTGCCCAACTTCTACATAATGTCCGGCATTTACGTGCTCGCGGCGCTGAGTTGGGTGTTCATCGATCCCGTAACGCCGCTCGAGCAGCAGACCGCGTAGCTCGCACGCCGCGCCGCACGGACGTAGCAACGGCTAACGCATCGGAGCCGGCCGCGACGCGGCTGCGCGTACATAGCATCGGAGGTGCCTCGCGTGCCCTCCAGCGCTTCGCGCCGTGGCGGCCTGTCGGGCCTCCCCGAGAAAGATGCGAGGCGCGGCTGCGGCTGCTGCGCCGCCAGGTGCTAGAGAGCCCGTTTCTTGCCGTAGATGGCGTCGCCGATTCGCCGCATCCACGCCAGTTCGTCCGGGCTCATGGGACCCAGTTCGAGCGCGCGCAGCGCCTCACGCATCTGTTCGGCGTTCGCGGGGCCGGTCATGCACACGTCCACCTCGGGCCGCGATAGCACGAACCGGTAAGCGTCCGCAGCCGTAGGCCTGCGCTCTCCCGCGGGAATTCTCCGGCTGCGCAGCAACTGCCTCCAACTAGTGGAAGTGAAGCTCACCAGGCCAGGCGGATTGGGCGGCATCGCGGAAAAGATGTCGCGCTCAGCGCCCGTGTGCACGGCGTTGTACCGGAAATGGATCACGTCGAAGCGCTCCGCGAGCGACGGCGCAAGCCGCCGGTTGTGCGTCGAGACGGCCAGGTACCGCACCAGTCCGCTCTGCTGCACATCGAGCGCGGCATCCATGATCCGGGCCGGTGGCATCTTGTTCCACATGCCCAGCAGCAGCACATCCGCCGAGTCGTAGCCGATGGCCCGCAGCGCTCTCTCCACGCTCCACCGCACAAGGCCCGCGACGCGCGAGTAGGACTGTATCACCAGCACCATCTCCGCGCGCCGCGGCCGCAGGTTCCTCAGCGCGGCGGCGAACTCCCCCGTCCTCCGGCTGCCCCAGTACAGGTAGTTCACGCCGCGCTCAAACGCTTCTTCGACGGCCGCCGCGGGTACGCCGTAGCTTGCCGAGACTCCCAAGCGGCCCACCGTGATGCCGGTGCGCCCCAACACAGCGTGCCCGAAGTCCACGCGCATGGAGGGCATGATAACCTACACAGGCGGAAGCCGGCGCGGAGCCGGAGGAGCCGCAGCGCAGAGATCATCGAAATGCGGAAGATCAACATTCCTGTAACGATCGAGTTCGGCGACGCGGCTATCGACGCGACCGCCCGCGTGCCGGATGTGCAGATGCGCCCGGCCGACCTACTGCCGATTCTGTTCGGCTTTACCGACGCCATGGCCGCGTTAGCCATCGAGGGCGCGCGGCGCGAGGGGCGCACGGTTTCCTGCCGTGCCGGCTGTGGAGCGTGCTGCCGCCAGGTTGTCCCGATTGCGGAGTGCGAGGCTCTGTATCTGGCCGAACTGGTGGACGCGATGCCGCCCGAGCGGCGGGCCTGCGTACGGCAGCGCTTCTGCGACGCACTCGCTGAACTCGGCAAATCGCTGGTCGCAACGCTGCGCGACACCGCCGCGTTGAAAGATATCGAGAAGCGGCGCGCTCTCCATACCCGGTATTTCGGGCGGCAGGTCCCCTGCCCGTTTCTTGAGGACGAGAGCTGCTCCATCCACGAACACAGGCCCACCGCCTGCCGCGAGTACCTGGTGAGTTCCCCGCCCGAGAACTGCCGCACGCCGGGACCACTCACACTGCGAATGATCAGCCTGCCCGTAAAGCCTTCGCAGATCCTCTACTGCTTTGGAGACGGTATCGGTAACGAGACAACCCGGTGGGTGCCGCTCGTGCTGGCCCTCGATTGGGCGGAGGCGCGCCGCGCGGAGCCGCAACCCGTCTACGATGGGCCGCAGATGTTCCGGAACTTCATTGCACAGGTGGCTCGCTGGCTGAAGCAGCGTGAAACGCGGGGGCTGAACTAGCGGCATTCCTCCCGGCGGTGGACAATCGCCCCGGCTGCGTGTAATTTCTATGACAATGCGTGCGTTTCTGATTGCCCTTCTCGCCTGCGCCGCCAGCGCGCAGACGGTTACCGTCACGGTGGATGCAGCTCGCTCAATGGGGCCGGTCCGGCCAATCTGGCGGTACTTCGGCCACGACGAGCCAAACTACACATACATGAAGGACGGGCGCAAGCTGCTGTCCGAACTCGCGGCTCTGAGCCCGCTCCCGGTCTACATGCGAGTGCACAACCTGCTCACTTCCGGCGACGGCACTCCCGCGCTCAAGTGGGGATCCACGAACGCGTACACCGAGGATGCCGCCGGGAACCCGCGCTATGACTGGACCATCCTGGACCGCATCTTCGACTGCTACGTCGAGCGCGGCATGAAACCTTTGGTCGAGATCGGATTCATGCCCGAAGCGCTGTCGGTTAAGCCGCAACCGTACAAGCACAATTGGTCGCCGGCCGGCGGCAAGATCGTTGCGGGTTGGGCCTACCCGCCGCGCGATTACGGGAAGTGGTCGGAGCTGATCTACCAGTGGGTGCGGCACTCGATCGAACGCTATGGCAAGGACGAAGTCGTCACATGGGCGTGGGAGGTCTGGAACGAGCCGGACATCAGCTATTGGCAGTCCACGCCGGAGGAGTACTACAAGCTCTACGACTACACTGTGGACGCGGTGCGGCGCGCGCTGCCAGAGGCGCGGGTTGGCGGGCCCACCAGCACGGGACCTGGCAGCCAGAAAGCCGCGGCATTCCTGCGAGGCTTCCTGGAGCACGTCACGCGCGGGAAGAACTACGTAACCGGCAAGACAGGCTCGCCCATCGATTTCATCAGCTTCCACGCCAAAGGCCGGCCGCGCGTCGTCGAGGGCCACGTGCGCATGGGAAGCGAGTTCCAGTTGCGCGACATTGACGCGGGCTTCCGCATCGTGGCCTCGTTTCCGGAACTGAACAAGCTCCCCATCATACTGGGCGAGTCCGACCCGGAGGGCTGCGCTGCCTGCTCCGTCGAGCACCACCCACAGAACGCGTACCGCAACGGGACCATGTACTCCAGCTACACAGCGGCCACGTTCGCGCGAAAGCACGAGCTTGCCGCCCGGCACAAGGTGAACCTAGAAGGGGCGCTAACGTGGGCCTTCGAGTTCGAAGACCAGCCGTACTTCGCCGGCTTCCGCGACCTCGCCACAAACGGAATCGACAAGCCCGTGCTCAACGTGTTCCGTATGTTCGGCATGATGCGGGGCAATCGGCTGGAGGCGAAGAGTTCCGGGATGGCGACCCTCGACAGCATGCTCGAGAAAGGCGTGAAGGACAGCCCGGATATCGGCGTGTTCGCGACGCGGGACGACCGGCAGATCGCGATCATGCTGTGGAACTACCATGACGACGATCTGCCCGGGCCGGCGGCCGATATCGATGTGACAGTAACGGGAGTACCGGCCGGGCGCGTGCTGATGCACCATTACGCCATCGATGCCGACCACAGCAATTCCTATGAGGTGTGGAAGAAGATGGGCTCGCCGCAATCTCCCAGCGATGCGCAGTACGCGCAACTGGAGCGGGCGGGCCAACTGGAGCTGGCCGGATCTCCCGAGTGGCGGAATGTCGCGGACGGCAAGATGGCGCTCAAGCTCGCGCTGCCCCGCCAGGGCGTGGCTCTGCTGACCCTATCGTGGTGAGGGGAGGCGGGATCAACTCCCGCCTCCTCGTTACCTGCGGCCGCCGCTTGCGTCCAGGGTCTTGCTGAAAAACGGCATCACGTAATCCTGAAAACGGACTGCCACCGCGCTGGTGTGCGTGCCGGAATAGACCTCGAACGTGTTGGCGATGCCGTAGCGATCGAGAACCTCATGCAAGGCGGCCGCGCCGGCCCGAAGCCCGTCTTTATCGCCCACGTCGATCGCTATCGCCCGGTACTGCTTCAGGTTTCCAATGTACTGATCGACAAACGCCAGCGGTGCGTTGGCCGCCCACTTCGCGAGCACCTCCTGCTGCACAACGCCATTCTTCACCGGTAGATCGAGGTACAGCGGCGGGTTCTTGGGATTGGGCGACCACGCCGCGGCGGACGCAAGCTGCGCGCGCAGGCCGAATGGTAGTTTTGCCGAATCTTCAGGCGTCTTCACGGCCGCGAGCGCTTTTTCCGTCTCCGGGTTGGTGGGCCCGGCGCCGCGCGCCGAAAGGCAGCATGGGCTCATGATGTAGAGGCTGCCGAAAACCTCCGGGTACTTCATGCCGATGCGGGTCGCGCCGTAGCCGCCCATCGAATGGCCAACCAGCCCGCGGCTCTCTCGCCGGGGAATGGTGCGGTAGTGAGCATCGATGTAGCTTACGACGTCCCGCGCGACATACCGCTCGAAGTCGCCGGTTGTCACGGAACTGGAGTACATCGATCCGTTGTGAACCGTCTTGGAATCCGGAAGCACCACGATCATCTCCTGAGCGCCCTTCGCGAAGGCGCCCTCGATGGTCTGCGGCACGTGGATTTCGCCGGTCCACTGCTCGGCGCCTATCGAGTAGCCGTGTAAGGCGTACACGACCGGGTAACGCCGGTTCTTCTGCGTGGCATAGCTGGGCGGCAGAAAGACGATAGCGTCGCGGTCAACAGCATTGCCTTCGAGGTTTCCCTCCAATGCAGCGCCGTGAATCTTGATGCGCTCCACAGTCACAGGTTTGGCGCCGGGAACCGGAGGCGGAACCTCGGTCTGTACCTGCGCCCAAACAGGCGCCGCCAGTGCGAGAGACAACGGCAGCGCGAATAGTGTCAAGCGTATCCGCATAGCGCTTAATATATCCCAAGGCGAGCGGAACGGCCGGTCGGGGAGAACATACCCGTGGCCCCTGACTGTGCCCGCGGATCAGCAACTTGATGCGCCCCGCGGAGCCTTGCCGCCCAAAACCGCCGGGTGATATCCTCCCCGAGAAGGATCCGCACATATGGCATCGAAGGGGACCTCACGCCGGGACTTCGCGCGCATCGCAGGCACGGCTGCGGCGGCTTTGCCGTTGTATGGCGCGCCCGCGCTGGCAGCTCGAGAGATTGCAGAGCAGATTCGCGCCGCCCTGGGTGGCGACTGGCCGGATACTGGCCCGGACGGTTTCAAAGCCGGGAATCCTGAAGCAAGCGTTCGCGGAATCTGCACCACCGCGATGGCCACCGTGGATGTTCTCCGCCAGGCTGCGAAGATGGGGCTGAACTTCGTTGTGACCCACGAACCCACTTTCTTCGGTTCACGCGAAGACGCTCCGCCTCCAGCACGGCCCGGCGGCGGAGGCGGCCGTGCGCCGATGCCGCCGATGCCGTCGATAACCGATGACCCGGTATACAAGGCCAAGAAGGAACTCATCGAAAAGAACGGCCTCGTAGTCTTCCGGCTTTGGGACCACTGGCGTGCGAGAAAAGAAAACGATCTCGTGACGGCGCTGGCTGAATCGCTGGGATGGAAGTCGTACCAGGTCTCAGGCCAATCCACGATGTACGATATTCCGCCAACTACGCTGGCGGATGCGGTCGCATTGATCCGGAAAAGGCTGAACCTTCGCGGCGGTCTTCGGTCCGTGGGCGATCCGGGCGCCAAGGTCCGGCGCGTATGGCTCCATCCGGGCCATATGTCCATAGAAACGCTGCTAGAGCACTTCGATAACGTGGACCTTCTGCTCGCGGGCGAGGTTCGGGAATGGGAGTGCGTCCCTTATGTCGCCGACCTTAACACCGCGGGCGAAAAGCGGTGCCTGGTGACCATTGGCAGGGTGGCCTCCGAGGAGCCGGGCATGCGCGCCTGTGCGGCCTGGCTTAAGACGCTTGTGAAGGCGATGCCGGTTGAGTGGATTTCGGCGGGTGATCCGTACTGGAGGGCAGCCTGATGACAGCGCGTGAAGTTGTCGAGCTCATTCGCAAGAATGTGGGCATCCCCTGGATCGAACGAAGCTATCGGGACACGTTCAAGGTTGGCGATCCGGACACCACCGTCACGGGCATCGCGACCACGTTCATGTCGAACTTCGACGTGCTCAAACGCGCGCACGAAGCAAAGCTGAACCTCGTCATCACTCACGAGGATACGTTCTGGAACGACCCGGATGATACCAAGAACCTCGGCGAGAACCGGCTGTACAAGCTGAAGACGGACTATTGCCGGCAGAACGGGATCGTGATCTGGCGAATTCACGATCATCAGCACGCTAATAAGCCGGATCAGATCGTGGTGGGCCTGCTGCGCGGGGTGCTGGGCATTGAAGACAAGCAGGCTACCATCGGCGGTGGCAAGGTGTACGTCATCCCCGAGACCACCCTGGGAGAACTGGCGTCGGCAATCAGGAAACGCACCGGAGCGCGCGCCATTCGCGTCGTGGGCGATCCGAAGGCGAGAGTCAGCAGGATCGTTGCCGGGCCCGGGTACGCCACTCCACGGCTGACCCCGGATGCGGATTTTGTGATTGGCGGGGAGGCGCAGGAAAGCGACAGCTTTTTCGACAACACCAGTTACGTGCGTGACGCCGCCGCATTGGGCTTCCCGAAGGGCCAGATCATCCTGGGCCATCAGGTGTCGGAAGAGTATGGCATGGGAGAGTTTGCCGACTGGCTCCGCGGCTTTGTTACCGGTGTGCCGGTCAAACACATTCCGGCCGGAGAGCCTTACTGGACATAGCGCTATCAGGCGGCGTTTGTGTTGGTGCGCCGTTCAACTCCTGCCTGCAAGAGCGCGGCTGGCCTACCGGCACCGGGCAGCCCTGCCCGATGGCGAATTGCCCTCGTAAGCTGCTAAGATGACCCGAAGGCCGTGAGCTCGATGAATTTCGGGGCCATGCTGGCGATGCTCATGGCGGCCGTTCTGCTGCTCGGAGCGCCGGCAAGTGCGTCCAAGGTGCTTTGCGTATCCCCGGAAGGCCACCACGAGGTTGAGGACTGGGGAAGCGACTGTTGTGTGCCCATGCCGCGGCCGGACGGTGCGGGTTTCGCCGCACCCACGTTATGCCAGGGTTGCACTGACTACGAGCTGAGCGCCGCCGCTGAGGCGAGCAGCGCACAGGAGCAACCCGCTGGTTTTTCGTGCCTTGGTCCGAATCCCTGGACCGATCCCGGTGCGCCGGCTACGGCCGGCGACTATTCCGGCTACCCGCCCCGAATACAAGGCGTCCCCCCGCCGTTATTGACTTCCCTCCGCTGCTGATCCAGTAATCCGACCCTGCGTAGGCTGGCGCCGCATTCCGGCGTCCGAGCCATGCGTCCGCACCCGTAAGTTCGAGTAGTCAAACAGTTGGCTTGGGTATGCACTTACGCTATCGATATACACTCGCGTTCCTGGCTGGGACCGCATTCCTCGCGCCTGCACCCGCCCGGGGCCAGGCCACGCCCGCGGCCCCTGCTTCGCAGTACGTTTCCGAAGCAAACGGTGCGACGCTCGGCAGTCTTGTCGAAGCCGCGCTGAAGAACAATGTCGATCTGCTCGCCGAACGACAGCGCATCGGCGAAGCCACGGGCGCTCTCACGCAGGCTCGTTTGCGCGTGAACCCATCCATCGATGCCAGTTACACCAACGGACGCGTGCTCAACAGTCCGGGCGAGAACGAGTTTTCCATCGGATACTCCCACACGTTCGAGCTCGGCGGGAAGCGCGACCGGCGCATCGAGGTGGCGGGACTCGGCATCGAGCTTGCAACGCTCGAAATCGCCGACCGCGAGCGTCTGCTTACGGCGGAGGTGAAGACACGCTTCGCTGAAGCGCTCGCGGCCGCCCGCAATCTGGCCTCGGCGGAGGAGTTGCACGACCTGAATCGCCAAGTCTGCGACATCGCCGAGGCGCGCGCACGTGAGGGCGAAGGCACACAGCTCGAAGTGGGGCTCATGCGAGTGGAGCTGAACCGCATCGCTTCGGACCGGCTACTGTTCGCCAATCAGACCGAGCGCGCGCTGCTCGAACTCAAGCTTCTGGTGGGCATGAGGGTGGACGAGCCGCTGACACTCTCCGGCTCCCTGCTCGCTCCTAAAGCGATTCCCGTCTTCGATGACCTCGTCGAACGCGCCCTAGCGGCGCGCCCCGACCTGAAAGCCGCGCGCATGCGGGAGTCGGCGGCCGAGGCCGAAGTGCGCCTCGCCAAAGGGGAAGCATCGCCGGATGTGGTCGCATACGCGCGCTACTCGCGCGTCAACGCCGGATTCGACCAGTACGGACTGAGCGCTCCCGGTGGCTCGCCAGTGCCGATCCGCGCAACGGACAACCTCTTGACCGGCGGCCTCTCGATAGACCTGCCGCTACGCAACCGTAACCAGGGCAACATCGAATCCGCGGTTGCAAGACGGTCCGCCGCGTCACTCCGCCGGCAGCACCTCGAACAGGCGATCCGGCAGCAGGTGCGTGCGGCGATGGAGCGCTATCAGACGGCTGCCCGCGCGCTGGACATTTTCGATGCCGGCGTTGTGCAACAGTCCCGCGAAAACGTTCGCATACTGCGCGCTGCTTACGACCTTGGCGAGATCCGGCTGATCGATGTCCTCAACGAGCAGCGCCGTCTTACTGAAGTCCAGCGCCAGTATACGGACCTTCTGCTCG
>JBLNBX010000004.1:0-6262 GCA_050260275.1 bacterium | reverse complement strand
TATTCCCACCTGGGCGGCGTCTACGAGGTGCTGCTGATGGCCTCGTTCGTGCCGTTTCTTGTCTACTTCATGCTGAGCTGGCAGGATCACATCCACCGTAGTTTTCTCCAGCTCTTCGAGGACCACGGCCGCGCCGTCGCTGAGAAGACGCTCGACGGCATCGCCATCATGGTGCGCGCCTTCGTGGTGGGGAATTTCGTTCTGGGCCTCCTCGTGGGGCTGGCCAGCACCGGGGTGTTCTGGTTGTTTGACCTCCCTTACCCGCTTCTGTCCGGACCTCTGAGCGGGTTTCTGACCCTCATACCGTACATCGGCATGCCGCTGGCGCTGGTGCCGCCGTTTCTGGGCGCGCTGGCGGTCTACAGCACAATGGGGCCGTTTGTGCTGCTGCTGGGAATTGTGGCTGTCTTCCACCTGCTGGCGATGAACCTGCTCTATCCGAAGATCGTCGGGCCGCGAGTGCACCTGAACCCGCTGGTTGTGACTGTCGCCCTGATGTTCTGGAGCGTGTTGTGGGGCGCGGCCGGGTTGATCCTGGCGATCCCCCTCACCGCGGCCATCAAAGCGCTCTGCGATAACATCCCGAGCCTGCAGCCTTACGGGCGGTTTCTGGGCGACTAGCCTGGCAGGGTGAAAGAAAACAGCCCAAGCGCGAGCTATGGGAACGCCGAGGGGGCGGCAAGGCTTGTGACACGGGGTTCGCCTAGACATCAAGGGGGGCTTCAGTCCGCGGCGGGGCTTCAGCTCCGCACACTCCGGTCCTGATTCTGCTGCAGGGCTGAAGCCCTGCGCGGGCTCAAGCCCGCCCCCCAGTACGGTGTAGGCAAGGTTCGGGCAACTCTGAGAAGGGGCGTAAGGGCGCGCACAGCGAACGAAGAGGAGTCGACCGGGTCCAGCCCGATCGGCGACCGGGGGTCGCCCGCGGACCAGGGGGTCCGCCCCACAAAGCAGGAGTCTCGAAATGGTCGTCCGTGGACTAGATGGGCACGCCCCACGAAGCAGGAGCCTCCAGATGGCCGGCTGCGGCCAAGAGTCTGCCCCACTGAGCAGTAGTCTCCGAATGCGCGGGGGTAGTGGGGCGGGCGCCCTCGCCCGCGCCGGACCCCCTGGTCCGGCCTGGCACAAAATACTTGTGGAAATTGCAACCTTAGAGGTTGCTCATGGGGGCCAAAGCCTTTTGCCCTATCCGGGGGCTTTCTTCCCAATGCCTGGGACTACGGCGGCTTGCGCCGTGGGCTACTTTCCGCCGCCCCGGCGGGGGCTGCGACACGCATGTGTTGCTTACCGGTCGCCAACGGCGCTGCCCTGCACCAGCCCATGGCTGCCTGTGCGGGCGATAAGAACTCCGGAGCTGGAGCGACGAGTTCTTATTCTTAAATGCAGTTAATTGTTAAAGTTAATTTATAAAAGGATACAAAGATCGGGATCATGTGTATACTGAAACCAACTAGTACACATAGCATCCCCGGCGACGGACCCAGCCGTCGCCAGCCCCTCTGAGTGAAGCCCCAGGTCCCCAGCCTGGGGCTTTGAGTTTTTAGGGAATTCCCCCGACTTGTGGCGGATTTCCCCCACAAAAGCGGTGAGCCGCCCCGCCCTAAACCTTACCCGCCCTGCTGCCGCTCCATCAGGCGCGAGCGCCACGCCCATTCGATGCGAATCTCGCGCTCTGTGCGCGGGCCCCAAAGCGCCAGGCGGATGTCGTCGATGGGCATCTTCGGCGTGCGGTCCATGAAGAGCAGGCCGTTCACTTCCTGGTAAGTGTCCGTGAATTGCGTGTAGCAGAAGCCCGCGAGCACCACGAGCGAGCGCACTACGCTCAGCAAGTCCATGAACTTCTCGGCGAACTCGGCCGGTGTGCTGCAACGCGAGTATGCCCAGGTACCTTCCCAGTCCGGGTGATACCCGATGCCGCCGAACTCGCTGAGGATGACCGGCAGGCCGGGGCCCACGCCGTCGCCATCCTCAAGGACCAGCAGGCGTCCTCCCGGCCGTTCTCGCTGGATGAGGCGCGGCAGCGCTTCGGGCGCGCCGTAGCGGCGGCCGATGCGCGCCGGGTCGTCATCGTAGTCGTGGATGCCGAGCATATCCGTCGCGACGCTTTCCCAGCCGTCGTTGCCGATGACTGGGCGCGAGGGGTCGAGCGTCTTCGTCAGGTGATACAGCGCACGCACATAGTGCCGCTGAGCGGGGCTGTCAGGCAGGTCCGGAACGCCCCACGATTCGTTGAACGGCACCCAGGCGACCACGCACGGATGGCTGGCGTCGCGCTCGATCACCTGAACCCACTCCTCGGTGAGGCGCTCGATGGAGCGCCGGTTGTAGCGGTACGCGCTCGGCATCTCCTCCCACACGAGCAGGCCGAGATGATCGGCCCAGTAGAGATAACGCGGGTCTTCGACTTTCTGGTGCTTGCGAACGCCGTTGAAGCCCATGGCGCGCGCGAGTTCCACGTCGCGGCGCAGCGCGCCATCATCCGGGGCGGTGAGGCCGGTGTCGGGCCAGTAGCCCTGGTCGAGCACCATCCACAGCGAGTAAGGGCGGCCGTTGAGAACGAAGCGGTCGCCCTGAACGCCGATAACGCGCAGTGCGGTGTAGCTCTCAACCTGGTCGAGTACGCTGCCGTCGGGGGCCAGGAGCTTGAGATGGACATCGATGATGGTGGGCCGTTCCGGACTCCAGAGCAGTTCGTTGCGGGAATCGTCGATGCCGGGGTCGGAGAGCGTTACACCGCGGTTGACCTCGCCCGCGATGACGGCGTAATCGTCGCGCGCGAGCAGGCGATCCCCCGCGCGAAGCTCCACTGCCAACCGCAGGCCATCGGGGCACACACCACCGATATGCACGTCGAACTTGATTTCCCAACGCGCGACGCTGGGCGTCATGCGCAGGCGCGCTATCCAGCTCGGAGGGAGGCGCTCAAGCCAGACGGTCTGCCAGATGCCGGAGGTGCGGTAGTACCAGATGCCATGCGGCTCGACCTGCCAGTCCTGCTTGCCGCGCGGCTTCGTCAGGTCCATGGGATCGTCCTCGGCGCGGACGACGATGGTCTGCATGCCGGGGCCGAAAACGAAGTCCGTGATATCGAGAGTGAACGGCGTATAGCCGCCGGCGTGGCTTCCGGCGATGCTGCCGTTCACCCATACCGTGGCGGTGTGGTCCACCGCCCCGAAGTGGAGAAAAAGGCGGCCGCCGGAGCTGTCTGGCGCGATGAACTGGGTGCGGTACCAGCAGGCTTTGAAGTAGCCGGTGTTGTGAATGCCGCTGGCGGGCGTTTCGGGCGCGAACGGCACGAGTATTTTCGAATCCCACTCCACCTGCTCAGGCGCGGACCATCTAGCCTCGGCGTCAATGGCGAAGTCCCACTCGCCATTGAGCGAGAACCACTCCGAGCGCCGGAGTTGCGGCCTCGGATACTGATGGCGTTCGTTTTCGGATGCCGGCTCGAGTACCCTCATATCACGCGCGTGCGTGCGGATGCGCGACGCAGGAGCAAGGGCGGCCGCCAGAGCAGCATTTCACGGCACGGCGCAGGCCGTGCCAGATTGCGCCTGAAGGAATTGATCTGAGTCCCTGGATACGTCTGTCCACCGGCCGAAGCCGGCATTGATTGAGTTCCCAGAACCGCCTGGCTCGAGCAGTGCCGTCTTCCAGCACCAGGATGTGCAGTGGCAATAATCCAGGTTTCCAGGCCTGAATTCCCCGCGAGTTCCCAGGCGTTGCCCGCTTCCGTGTCGCGCACGTGCGCTCCCCTCTGCTGACTCAATTTTAAAATGGAACCAGGAGCACCTCACTCAGAGCGGCACAATGGCGCTTGACTGGATCGCACTTCCGCAAGGACATCCGTACTTCACGACCGCCAGCGGAGAGGCCTGGACGCCAATAGGCCATAACGACGCGATCCCCTGGGAGTCGCTCGCCGGGTTATTCCGCCGCGCCGATCCCGCCCGCGTCGAAGCGTACGTCGCGATGCTGGCCTCCGAGGGCGTCAACGTGCTTCGCGTGATGCTCGAGTACTGCGAGTTCGACGAGCATTATTTCGAGAAACCCTGCGGCGTGATCAATCCCGATGTAGTCCGGTTCTGGGACGACTTCATCCCCATGTGCGAGCGGCACGGAGTGCGCCTGCTGCTGACTCCCTGGGACACCTTCTGGATGTGGAACCGATGGGACTCGCACCCGTACAACAGGCGCAACGGAGGGCCGTGCGAGGACCGCTCGCGCCTGCTGCTCTGCCCCGCTACGCGCGAAGCTATGAAAGCCCGCCTGGAGTTCGCCGCGCGCAGGTGGTCCGGCAGCGGGGCGGTGTTCGCGTGGGATTTGTACAACGAGATTCACCCCTCGCACGCGCAGGATTCCGCCGAGGCGTTCGACAGGTTCGTCACCGACCTCAGCACGTTCCTGCGGGAAGTGGAGACGAGCGAGCACGGGCGCGCCCACCCGCAGACCGTTTCGATCTTCGGGCCGCACATCGCGCTCGACCCGCAGCGCATCTCCGAGTGCGTGTACCGCCACCCGTGCCTGGATTTCGCGAGCGCGCACATCTACGAAGAGGGCACGATCGACTTTCCATGGAACACGGTGGACCCGGCAATCAGCACCGCGCGGCTGGTGCGCGAGGCCATCGCGCAACTGAGCGACGGGCGGCCGTTTCTCGACAGCGAGTCGGGGCCGATCCACAGCTACAAGGACTGGCACATCACGCTCGAAGCCGATTACGACGAGGAAGTGTTCCGCCACATGCAGTGGGCGCACTTCGCCTCCGGCGGAGCCGGGGGCGGGATGCGCTGGCCCAACAGGCAGCCACACGTGCTGACGCCCGGCATGCACAGGGCGCAGCGCGGGCTGGCGCGATTCGCCGGGCTGATCGACTGGCGGACATTCAGGCGCCGGAACCTTAACGAAGAGACGCGCGTGAGCAATGACGATCTCGCCGTCGCGGCGTGCGGCGATGACAGGCAGGCAGTGGTATGGCTGCTGCGCAGGCAATGGGTGTACCAGGGGCGCCTGGAGGAGAACGCGCGCGGGTGCCCGCTCCCGCGAGATGCGGAGCCCATTCGCGCGAACGTAGCGGTGCCCGGACTCCAGGAGGGCCGGTACAGCGTGACGGCCTGGGATACATATGCCGGCACGGGCGTGGCGGAGTTCACGGTTGAGCACGCGGGCGGCGCGCTGAGTTTCGACACCCCGGGCATCGTAACGGACCTTGCGTTTGCCATCCGGCGCGTCGAACCGGCGGTGTGAACGCTGCCGGACATCACCGGCGGCGCGGTCAGGCAGATAGGTGCAGCGCGCCGATGCCGCCGCTCAGATCACATCAGCGAATCCGTTCCTCAGCTTGTAGAAGAACGCGTGGCCCAGCAGAAACACCAGCGCCGAGACGAGGAAAATCGCGGCCAGCGAAACCGGGTCCGGCGCGCGGCCCTCCAGTAAAACATCGCGGTAAGCGCGCACGAAAATGTACATCGGATTCAGCACGAGGAGGCCCTTCGCGGCCGCCGGCAGCGATTGTTCGGGGTAGCAGATGGGCGTTAGAAAGAACCACAGCGTCAGCAGAAAGCCATTCACGTGCGCGAGATCACGGACGTAAGCCGCCGCCGCAGCGAGGAACCAGGCAACCCCCATCGTGAACAGCAATTGCGGCAGCACGATGAGCGGCAGCCAGGCAACCGTCGCCGGCACAGTACCGCGCGTGGCAAGAAGCAGCGCGGCAAAGATCACGAGAGCGAAAGCCTCCGTAACCAACCCGGCGGCAGACAGGTTAACCGGAAGCGTTTCGACTGGGAACAACAGTTTCTTTACAAACGCGCCGTGCTCGAAGATTACGGACGGGGCGCGTCCCGCCGTCTCGCTGAACGCGAGCCACGGCAGCATTCCGCACAGGAAATACAGAGCGAATCCCGAACGGCTCGGGTCGCCCGCGAACCGCGCCTGCAAGACAATGCCGAAGACGAAGAAGTACGTGACCATGAGCAGCGCGGGGTTGAGAACGGTCCAGAAGAGGCCGGCGAAGGAGCCGCGATAGCGGCCCAAGATGTCGCGGCGCACCAAAGATGCTATGAGGCTGCGGTTGCGCCAGATGGATCGAACCGGATACTTGAACAACCTTCCGAGCGCCCGCAGCGCACGCGCGCGGCGAAGCGCCCGCAGCGTCATAGCGCGCTGCCGCACGATGCGGCCATCTTCCATCTCGGCGAGGAGAAAGGGCGCGCCGCGCTCGTAAAACCAGCACTCTCCCTCGCGCATCGCGCTGAAGAACACA
>JBLNBX010000003.1:0-6693 GCA_050260275.1 bacterium | reverse complement strand
CGTCTCGCCGCTGGTTGCCCTGGCGGCAACACGCGTTGCGACAGCGCAACCCTTGCGAGCGGCAGGGTGCGCCGCCGCTCTGCTGTGGTCGAGCGCGCGCGTGCGTCTGTCGTGTTTCGTCAAGAACTGCTCGATACTGCCAAAAGCCTTGTGGCTTGCCCGCGTCGCTGAGACGTGGGGCGCCGAACACATCCACGCGCACTGGGCAGGCACCACGGCGTCTCTGGCGTGGACGGCTGCCGCAATCGCCGGCATTCCCTGGAGCTTCACCGCGCACCGATGGGACATCGTCGAGAACAACGCACTCGCGGCGAAAATGGCCGCGGCGTCCTTCGCACGCTTCATCTCGGATGATGGCCTCCGCCTCGCGCGCCAGGCATGCGGGGGCGGTGGCGGGAACGTCCGGGTTATCAGAATGGGCGTCCCTATCCCAGCGTCGGCGCAGTTCAAACCACCCTCGCAACCCGTCTTCCTATGCCCGGCGAATCTCACGCCAATCAAGGGCCATCGCTTTCTGATCGATGCGTGGGCGATGCTCGGCGATAGCGCCGCTGATGCTGAGCTCTGGCTTGCCGGCGCGGGCGAACTCGATGCCGCCCTCAGAGCACGGGTACGCGAACTCGGTATTGAGAGCCGCGTCCGCTTTCTCGGGGCCGTCCCGCACGAACGCCTGCTTTCGATGTATGCCTCCAATCGCGTCTCGGCCGTTGTCTTGCCGAGCATCGAAGCCGCGAACGGCTGGCACGAAGGAGTTCCCGTGGCGCTGGTGGAAGCAATGAGCTATGGCGTGCCTGTCGTTACTACCCCGACCGGCGCAATTCCGGAGCTTGTTGCCCCAGGAAGCGGTTTCCTGGTTCCGCCGCGCGATTCCGTGGAGCTCGCCGGCGCCATGCGCAAGGTGATCTCGGATCCCGGCCTCGCAGTTCGCGTCGGCGCCGCCGGCCGCCGCCGCGCGATCGAGTTGCACGACATCCGGCGAATCGCCGGTGAACTGGCCGGAGCCTTTGAAGCTGCCGGACGTTCGCGCAGCTACTCGGCCCCTCCGGCCTCCGTTGTCTCAACTGCCGCATAGCTCACTTCACATGAAAAACAACTCGCGCCGGATGCGGCGCGCTCGCGAACTCGCCGAATCTCTACTCGCCGCCGCGGCGCTTGCCGCCGTGCTGCCCATACTGGCCGTCGCAGCCGCATGTCTCGCCATAGAAAGCGGCTTTCCGGTGCTATTCCGGCAGGTGCGAGTCGGCCGCGGTGGAAAACCTTTCACTCTGTTGAAACTGCGATCGATGCGCGCCGGCGCTGCGGGTCCCGAAATCACGGCGGGCGAAGATCCGCGAATCACCCGCGTGGGCGCGTTCCTCAGAAAGTACAAAATCGACGAGCTGCCGCAGCTCTGGAACGTGCTCAAGGGTGACATGCAATTCATAGGCGCGCGGCCTGAGGTGCCTTCGATGGTGGATGCAAGCGATCCGCTCTGGCAGGCTGTGCTGTCGGAGAAGCCCGGGTTGAGCGACGTCGCGACGCTTATCTACCGGAGCGAACAGGAGGTGCTTGCGCAATTCGCCGACCCGGACCGCGCCTATCGCGAGGAGATACTGCCGCGCAAATTGCGCCTCAGCGCGGCTTATATGAGCCGGAGAACCCTGGCGGCCGACTGCCGCCTGGTCATGCTGACCATCAGGTACAGCCTGCTTCCGTCCGGTCTCGATCAGACACGCATTCTGAAGCTGATTGCAGGAGCACAGGATTGACCAGACCACGCCAATTCATACCCTTCCACGTGCCGTCGATCGATGGCGCCGAGATCGCAGCGGTCGCCGACACACTGCGCTCGGGATGGCTGACCACCGGCCCGAAAACTGCGGCTTTCGAAGCCGCTTTCCGCGAGTACGCCGGCGCTCCCCACGCCCTCGCCGTCAACTCCTGCACCGCCGCTCTCCACCTGGCTCTCGAGGCGATGCGGATCGGCCCGGGCGACGAGGTTATCACGACGCCGATGACGTTCTGCGCTACCGTCAACTGCATTCTCCACACCGGCGCGACGCCTGTTCTGGCCGACATCGGCCCTGACGGCAACATTTCACCGCAGGCGATTCGCGACCGCATCACACCACGGACGCGCGCCATCATACCCGTCCACTACGCCGGCCTGCCCTGTGATATGCACGCCATCTGGAGCATCGCCCGTTCGCACGGGTTGAGGGTTATTGAAGATGCCGCGCACGCGACGGGCGCGCGCTATGCCGGCAACCCGATCGGCGCGGGCGATCCCGCGCGCGGCATGCACAGCGACGCCGTCGCCTTCAGCTTTTATGCAACCAAGAATATGACCACCGGCGAAGGCGGCATGGTCACCTGCCACGATCCCGAACTGATGGACCGCATGCGCATCCTGGCGCTGCACGGCATCAGCAAGGATGCCTGGAACAGGTACGCGGAGCACGGGAAGTGGCACTACGACGTCGTCGAGTGCGGGTTCAAGTACAACCTGACCGATATCCAATCGGCTATCGGCCTCGAGCAGTTGCGCAAGCAGGACCAGTTCCTCGAGGCGCGGAAGGCGATCGCGTCCTACTACACGTCCCGCTTCCGCGATCTCGACGAGCTTGAGACGCCGCCCGAATCGCCCGGGGCGACGCACGCATGGCATCTCTATGTCCTCAGACTGAGAACCGACCGCCTGCGTATCAACCGCGCCGAGTTTATCGATGAGCTGCACAACCGAGGCATCGGCGCCAGCGTGCACTTCATACCCATCTTCGACCACAGCTACTACCGTTCAAGACTGTCGCATGAGCGCGATCGTTGTCCGGAAACTGTAGCCCTGTACCCGCGCGTCGTTTCACTGCCGCTATACCCGGGGCTGACGGAGCAGCAGATCGAGTACATAGCTGATTCCGTGCGCGGCATAGTGCAGGCGGCTTCCGGCAGAACCGTCATCGCGACCACCATCTAGTCGTTCATTTTCAGATTCCGCACTCGAGCACTCGCAATGCTACTCAATCTGCTGTTACTCGTCGCGGTGGCGTCCGTCTCGCTGCCGCTGGCTGTTCTCGTGAAGACGGATTTCACGGTCGTCTCCCCGTTTCCGGAAGTACTTGGAGCGGGGCTCTGGGTCGTTGTCTCGGCTAAGACCGCGGTCTTTCACGCCATGAGAGTCGATCGCATCTCATGGCGCTCCGCGAGCATACTGGATCTGCTCCGCATCGTGTGCGCTAGCCTGCTCGCGTCCGTGGCGGCGTTCGCCGCGGCCACTCTTTTGACCAGCCTCGCGCTTGCTCCTTCGATCTGGATTATCGACTGCTTGCTCTGTTTTCTGGCGGTCGGCGGTGTCGGGTTCATCGCCCGGATCTACAGGGAGGCGGTCCGTCCGGCCAGCCCGGGCGGAGCTGACAAGACGATCCTCATCTACGGCTGCGGCGCGGCGGGAGAAACCCTGGCGCGCGAGATCCGCTCAAATCCGAAACTGGGCATGCGCGTAGTGGGTTTCCTTGACGACGATCCGCGGAAGCGCGGCGGCTCCGTGCTCGGCCTTCCAGTTGTCGGAAGTGGCCGCGACGCGGCCCGCGTCGTCGCGCGGTATAGCCGCGCCGGCGGCTGCATCTCCGAGATCATCATCGCCATGCCATCCGCAAGCGGCCGCGAGATGCGCGCAGCTATCGCAAACTGCCGGGCGGCCGGCGTTCCCTTCAGGACCGTTCCGGGCCTGGGCGAGTTGTTGGAAGGCCGGGTGCTGAGCCGGCAGCTTCGCGACGTCTCCGTTAACGACCTTCTCGGACGCGCGCCCGTCTCGATCGATGAAGCGCGGGTGAAAGCCTCGATCTCCGGAAAAGCGGTTATGGTAACCGGCGGCTGCGGGTCGATCGGGTCCGAGGTGTGCAGGCAGGTGGCGCGTTTTAACGCGCGGAAACTCGTGATATTCGACCAGGCGGAGAGCGAGATGTTCATGCTTGCCATGGACATCCGGCGGCGGTTCCCCTACGTCGAGATCGTTCAGGAGATAGGAGACATCAGGAGGCCGGACCGCGTCGATGAGGCCGTGGAGTCAAACGAGGTCGATGTGATATTTCATGCGGCCGCCTATAAGCACGTGCCGCTGATGGAAACGCATGTCATCGAAGCGGTGGAAAACAACGTGCTCGGCACCTACAACGTAGCGCGCGCCGCTCACCGGTACGGAGTGCGCAAGTTCGTGCTTATCTCGACCGACAAGGCGGTGAATCCGGCGAGCGTCATGGGCGCGACGAAGCGCGCCGCCGAGATCATAGTCTCCGCTATGCCGCTCGACGGCGCCCCGAACGTGACGACGTACGTGTCGGTACGTTTCGGGAACGTGCTCGCGAGCGCCGGAAGCGTCGTTCAGATCTTCCAGCGCCAGATCGCGGCCGGCGGACCGGTGACGGTCACACATCCCGAGATGCGGCGGTACTTCATGAGCATTCCGGAGGCAGTCCAACTGGTTCTCGAGGCCTCCACCATCGGGAAGGGCTCAGAGGTCTTCGTGCTCGACATGGGCGAACCGGTCAGCATTGTCGAACTGGCGCGCAACATGATCCGGCTCGCGGGGTTGCAGCCGGACGAGGATATCGAGATTCGCTTCACGGGCGCGCGTCCGGGCGAGAAGCTCTTTGAGGAGTTGAAGCTGAACGATGAGGACGTCCTGCCCACCACCAACGACAAAATACGGGTGTTTCGCACGCAGGCGCCCCGGGCATTCGAGGTCGCGCGGTGGATCGATGAACTAAGGCAAATCGTGGCCGAGCGCCGGGCGCACGTCGCGAAGGCGCACCTTGCAGCGTTGGTGCCCGAGTACGATACGTACGCCGCCGCAAAGCTCGCAGGTGTGAGCGCCCGCAGGTCTGCCGCCGCAGCGCAGTTTTCCAGCGGGCTTGAAAGGAGAGCCATGCATGGGTGACCTCAGCCGCCGTGTACGGTTCATGGAAACCGTGCGCCCGGGCGGATTCGTGCTCGCTTTCCACGAGATCACGCCGGAGCGCTTTTCAGAAGCCATCGACTCGCTGGGCGCGCGGCGGCCCGTTCATCTCTCCGAACTGGTCGAACGTGCCTCCCGCGGAGCAAGCACCAGAGGCTTGTTTGCGATCACAGTCGATGATGGCGTCGGCGAGAACGTGCGGGGCCTCGCCGGCGTTCTGCTCCGCCGCGCCTGGCCTGCCACGTTCTACCTTCCCGTTGATTACGTCGGGGGGAACGGGGGGATGCAGTTCCAGTGGTGGCGCAAGGTCGAGCCGTACCTGCGATCTTACCCGCCGGACTTCTTCGCGCGGCTGGAACCGGCCCTCGGCGTGTCAGACCTGGCCGGACTCTCGGCCGCTTTACACCGGCTCTGGCGGACGGCGAGGCCGGACGCGTATATGCCGCTGACCATGCGCCTTGTCGAGACGGTGATCCGTGACCACAACGTAGATGCGGCGCTGCTGAAGCCTGCGGATGCCGTGAGCTGGGAAGAGGTTAGATCGTTGAGCCGGAGCGGTCTCATCTGTTTTGAGAGCCACGGCATGTCGCACACCGCCATGTCGGCACTCACGGACGATGAACTGGCCGCCGAAATGAAGCAGAGCCGCGATATCATTGCCGCCCACTCCGGCCGCCCGTGCCGCCATCTTGCGTATCCATTCGGGGGGATGGAGAGCATCGGGGAGCGCGCCATCCGAACCGCCCGGCTCTACTACGATTCGGCTGCGGCTATGTTGCCCGGCAGGGTCGATGGCGCAAATCCGTGGTTGCTGCCCAGGATCCCGCTCTACCAGGAGAACTCTAAGGGATTGATGCGGCTGAAGGTTGCCCTGGGTTCTCGCGGCTGGAGGCCTCCCCGCCTGCTCCGGCCCCGGACAGCCGCAGCAGCGGCATAAGGGCCTGCCGCCTTGGCGGCGGCAGGCCATGAGAGAGAGTGATCTGTCAACGTCCCGCCGAGTACAGGGCGGCGGCTTCCGAGTTCTTCAGCGCGCGGCTGTAGATTCGCACGTCGTCCAGCATGCCCTTCATAGAGTTGGTGCGGGACGCGTCGCTGCCGATCACGAGGCCGTAGTTGGAATTCGGAAGCTGGTCGGACCGGCCGAACGTGCTCGTCGCCACTGCCACTTTCTTTCCGTCCACGTAGCCCGTGACCGTTCCGGATGAGTAGGTTATGACAACGTGTTTCCACGAGCCGACAGGAAGCGAGTAGTTCAGTTGAGCATACTTGCCTCCCGCCGTGAACTGGATGATACGCTTGGATCCGTTCAGCTTGACGTCCCAGCAGTACGATTTCGCGATGATGCGCTCGTCAACGTTGGCCACGTCCTGCGCCATGATCCAGAACGAGACCGTAATCTCCCGCGTCAACGACAATGCCTGGCCGGTGTTGATCTCAACGTGATCGCCCGTGTTCCTGAACTGAACTGCGGTCTTGCCTCCGGAGGTGTTCCAGGTCGTGGCGCCCCTCAATATGCCGTCGTTGTGATTCCCGCTCGAGTCGGCAGCGAACGTGCCGGAGCCCTCGTCAAATTTCCAACGCGCCGCAAGACCGGACGAGGCCGGCGTTTCGGGAGCCGGCTGGGCCGCGGCCGCTGTAACAGTCACGGCCACGCTTGCGGAAGCAGTTGCCTGGCCGCCACTGGCCGAAACCGTGACGTTCCGCAAGCCGGCGGCAGCCGAACTCGAGGCCGAGAGCGTCACCGTCGTGGAGCAGCTCGCGAT
>JBLNBX010000002.1:0-28542 GCA_050260275.1 bacterium | reverse complement strand
CGTCCAAGCTTTTTTTGGCATAGAGCGCACAAAAAACGTCCCCTGCACCCGAATGGGTGCTAAATTAAATTACGTTCACGTACAGGCACTGACACTCATGGGCTCGCAGGTTACGGAACTCCTCTTCGTCAGCGGCGTCCGTGCGAGGCATGCGGAGTTGCTGGCGTGCCTGCGCGGCACGGGCTGGAGGATCGACCAGGCGTACACTGTGGAAGATGCGCTGGCTGCCGCGCAAGCGAAGACCTATGGCGTGATCCTGGCGGACTGCGACCTGAACCCTCGCGGCTGCTGGAAGAACCTGCTCGCTAACTCTGCGAGCCTTCGGGGACAGCCGCCGGTTCTGCTAGCCTGCTCCAGGACCGATACCTACCTCTGGGCCGATGCGATCCAAGGCGGCGCGTTCGACATAATTCTGAGGCCGTTCGACAGGATGGAGGTGCTGTGCGCGCTCAGGTTCGCTAACCCTGGCGCGCGGGCGGCTGTGAGGGCTCCGCAGGGCACGATAGTGGTTATCGAAATGCCCGCGCTTCAGACTTTCCTGAGGGTGGCGCTGTGTAACGAAGGCTTCCGCGTCCTCACTCCCAACCCGGCGGGCGCCGTGCGGCTCCTGCAGGCGGTAGACGTGACGCTCGTCCTCACCAACGATCCGGTGCAGGTGGCCGCCGTCAGGCCCGACGCTCGCATTATCTACCTTTGCGCGGTGCCCGACCCGAACATCCTGCGCAAACTGCCTGACATCGGCGTGCTTCGGAAACCTTTCCGTCTGGAGCAATTGCGGGCCGAGGTGATGCGCCTGTGCCGGCGCAAGCCGGCGCGATCGGAGTCTCGGCGTACCCGCCCCCGGGATCCAGGTATCCAAGCTTCTGGTATGTCCACTCCCGAGTAGTTTCGACACACCCCACCCGCGCCAGCGGCAAATTCTACCCCCGGCGGACGCAACAAAGTCCCGCATTCGCAGTATTTCGGGTCTGGCAGTGCGATTGCTTGATCACTGCTCCACATGGCCACGTTGCTGCTTGTGGACGACAATTCTGCGCTGCGGGACCTGCTCGAGGAGACGCTCGTCAGGCACGGCTTTCGCGTGATCTCCGCCAATGGCCCGTCCGAGGCCATCGAGGCCATGCGTCGTCACGAGGGCGCGATAGATCTCGCGGTGGTGGATGTCGTGCTGCCGCAGATGCGCTGCGACGATTGCATCTCGGAGCTGCGGAGCGTGCGGCCCGACCTGAAAGTGCTCTACATGTCGGGATACCCGCGCGAGGTCGCCGCCGCCCACGGTGGGCTCAGGCACGACGATCCGTTCATCATGAAGCCCTTCACTCCGGCCGCGCTAATCGAAGCCGTAAAGCAGGCACTCGGACAAACCGAACATTCCCAGGCAGCAGGCGAGGGCGCCTGAGGCATTTGGGCGCCGCGGCGCGGGCGTGCCAGAATCGTTTGGTATATGTCGCGGCCACTCATATGGGAATGGGTTCGCGCTCAGGACCTCGTCTGGCTGGGGCTTTTTGTCGCCCTGGCCATCACGGGCCCGGTGCGAACTCCCGGATTTGTGGCTGTATTGTTCGCGCTGGCCATCTTCCAGATCGCGGAACGCCGCATCGGATATTTCTCCGGAGATCGCGGCAGCTTCACCGCCAATCTGCTGAAAATGGCGCTCGGATTTATCGTCGTTCAGCAGTCCGGCGGCCTGACGAGCAGCTACTACTGGACGCTCCTGATTCCCGTCGTGTCGGCCGCCACAACGCTCGGCGTTGGCGCGACGATGCTGTTCACCGTTCTCGCATGCGGCACTTATTTGTCGTTCCTTTTGCTGCTCGGGCCGGACATGTACGTTCCGAGCGACCAGGTCCCCGAGCTCGCCGTCCGCGTGCTGTTCTTCATCGCGATCGGCTACCTGACGCAGCGCCTCGCCGAAGCCCATAGGCTGGAAGCGCGCCGCGCGCAGGAGGCGGCCGCCCAGCTTGCCAAGGCCAACGAGGACCTCAAGGAAGCGGAGGCCGCGGTGCGGCGCTCCGAGCGGCTCGCCGCGCTGGGGCAGCTTTCCGGCGGGCTCGCGCACGAGCTGCGCAACCCGCTCGGCACTATCCGCGCCTCGGCCGAGATGCTGCGAAAGAACCTGCCGGAGGACAACGACGTCGCCTCCGAGCTTGCGGGGTTCATCGCGACGGAGGTGGACCGCGCCAACTCTCTCGTGACGCGGTTCCTCGAGTTCGCAAAACCGCTCGAGCTTCGCCGTCAGGTCGCCGACCTCGCCGAGACGATCGACCGCGCCATAGCGGACCTCGAACGCCGCTCGCCGCCGTGCGAGATCACCGTCTACCGCAACTACTCGCCCGACGTCCGTCCGTTCGCCTTCGACGCGGAGCTGATGGAGCGGGTGTTCTACAACTTGATTCTCAACGCAGCGCAGGCGAGCCCCCCGGGCGGAGCGGTGACGGTGAAAACCCGGGTGCTCGACGGCATGGCCGAGGTGTCCATCATAGACCGCGGCTCAGGCATAGATGCGCCGGATATCGAGAATATCTTCAACCCCTTCTTTACTACTAAGAAGGATGGCGTAGGCCTCGGCCTCGCGATTGTCTCTAAGATCGTCGACTTACACGACGGGACGATCAAAGTGGAAAGCGAACGCGGGAGAGGCAGCGTCTTTCGCGTATTCCTTCCGATTTCGTGAGTGGCCTGAGAGCCGGTTCCCCGCGCAGACTCCCTCCGCCTCAGGTTTTTTCCGCGCCTACGCCCCCTGTGAGCGCGTTTGCCTACGCCACCACCGGCAGCGCGTCCGGAGGAGTGGAAGTGATCTCGTCGAGCATTTTGCGCACGGTGACCGTGGCGGAGTCGAGGCCGGCAGCAGCGATGGCTTCGCGGACGGAGTCCACACGCGCGCTCCATGCGGGAAACTCCACGACAGTGCGCGGTCCGGCGGCGTGCCGGATTTCCGGGTTAATGGGAAAGTCGAGGTGCGCAAGCGCGTCGAGCAGGCGCTCGAGCAGCCGGGGCTCGATAGTCACGTGTATGGAAACAAGCTCGCCGTCAGATCCGGCTAGTGTAGGGGCCGGGTGTTCCGGGCCGGGCCGAGCGGTCATGCAAACCTCCAGGGCTATTCCGCCAGCGCAATCGGCCCAGAAACACGAAAACCCTGAGGCTAGGCGCCGCAGGGTCGCGTCTCGAACAGCCGACACGCCTTTAGCACTTTTTTATTACGTGGTTGCAATTAGCCAGCCCCGCATGGGGCCTAAATCAATCCACGTTTGACCAAAGCTTACCACGGATCGGGCCGGGGCGGCACTCTCGAATCCTACGGCCCGGCGCTCGCGCCGCTATCCAGACTAGCGCCGGCGGCCAGCAGCACGAGGCCGGCGATCACGAGCACCGTCGCTCCCGTCTTCATCAGCACCACTCTCCGGCCGAAGTCCTCGACCAGCCAGCCGGGCTTGAACCGCGTCAACGTCCACGCGACGACGAACACGAGCGCGTACCGCAGCCCCGAGATGGCATCCACCACAGCCGGGCTCGTCCTGCTGATCGCATAGAAGATCAGGAACGAGCCGAAACCAGCGGCCACGCGGTTGGTCATGTAAGCCGCTTTGTTGCGCGGCGACGCTCCCCCGGAGCTCTCGATGATCTGTACGCGCCACGAGCGCCGGATCAACAGCCCCATCGAGCCGGCGAATGTGCCGATAGTGAGCAGCACGAAGCCCGTCACGAAGTTGGTCCGGTTGAACACGATCTTTTCGAGGACGTTCGTGAGGCCGAAGCTCACCGAAGCAAGCAGCACCATGGGCAGCAGGGCGCGCACGTCCATGTTCTCCGCGGCGAACATCACGAAGCCGCCCAGAACGAGCAGCACGAACCCGAGCACGCTCTCTCCGGCGAGCGGCTCCGCGAGCAGCGCCACCCCGAAAAGCACCGTCGCCAGTGGAGAGAACCCGCCCATCACAGCGAGCGTCTCACTGGCCTCGCCGGCCTTCAACGCAGCGTAGTAGAAGTAGTTCGAGAGCAGCTCCAGAACGCCAGTGCCAACCGCGAACAGCGCCAGTCCCCAACCGGGCGATTCGTACCCGAATGGGATCAGAACCAGCCCGAACACGCTCAGCGAGCCGAGCCAGAACACGTACGAGATGAGGTTCTTTGTCTCGGGCTGCCGCAGCAGCACTTTGTCCCAGATGAGCGATAACCCGATCAGGCCGTGCGCAATGATCGATACCAGAACGCCGTTTGTGATGATCTCCATGCGCCGGGCTGGCGGGTCCCGTGAGAATGACAGCAAATCTCAGGCCAACGCCGGCCAGTGTGGAGGAATTCGCCCGGGCTTCGTGCGCTAGAGTACGATCTCCAGCAGCTTCTTCCGGACCGCCTCTGCGGTTTCATCGTCTGGCATGATTACCAGGATGGTGTCGTCGCCCGCCACGGTGCCCACGACTTCCGGCCAGTCTTCCCGATCCAGGGCCACCGCCACCGAGTTCGCGTGTCCCGGCGCAGTCTTCAGGACCATCAGATTCTGGGCCATGCGAACATCCAACACGAAGCTGGCGGCGAGGGTCGCAAAATCCGGCCCCGTGGGCTCGGGAGCAATCTGGCGATATCCGTCGGGCGTCTTTGCCAGGCGCAGCTCCTTGATGTCGCGCGAGAGCGTGACCTGGGTCGCCTGAATCCCCGTTTCTCGCAGCGCCTGCGCGAGCTCCTCCTGAGTGTGGATGGGCCGCGAACGGATGATCTTCAGGATCTGGCCCTGGCGGAAAGCCTTATTCATGTGGTGCGAGCCATTGTAGCCAGACGGCGGCGCGCCTCGTCAAGGGCCTCCGCCACCGCCCGCGGGCCGGTTCCGCCCGGCAGCTCGCGATTGCGCATACCTTCGCGCGGATCGAGCAGCCGGGCCATATCCGGCGTGAACTCGCGCGCGAAAGCCGCCAGCGCCTCGGGCGTCCAATTGGCGGGTTTCTTGCCCGCTCGTACGCTCTCTAGTACCAGCCTCCCCGCGATCTGGTGAGCCTTGTGGAACGGCGTGCCGGCGCGCGCGAGCGCCTCGGCCAAGTCCGTGGCCACGAGCCAGCCTTCTTCGGCCGCGGCGAGCGGCACCTCGGGACGCAGCTCGACCGTTTCGGCGGTGACGCGCGCCATCTCGAGCGAGCCGGCGAGCTGGTCGGCCGCTTCGAACAGAGGCTCCTTGTCCTCCTGCATATCGCGGTTATACGTGAGCGGCAGCCCCTTCATCGTCATCATCAGCGACACGTACGCGCCCACGACACGCCCGCACTTGCCGCGGATCAGCTCGAGCGAATCCGGGTTCTTCTTCTGCGGCATGAGCGACGAGCCGCTCGTGACGCTGTCGCCCAGCTCTATCCAGCCGAACTCCTCGGAGGAGTACAGGATCCAGTCTTCGGCTAGCCGGCTCAGGTGCATCATGCACATGGAGGCGGCGTGCAGGAAGTCGAGCACGAAATCGCGGTCGGCCGAGACATCCATGGAATTGCGCGTTATGCCGTCGAAGCCGAGCTCGCGCGCCAGCGCCTCGCGGTCGAACGGGAAGCCGCCGCCCGCGAGCGCGCCCGAGCCGAGCGGCATCAAGTTCACCCGCGCCCTGGCCTGCCCGAGACGTTCGTGATCGCGCGCGAACATCTCGAAGTACGCCAGCAGGTAGTGCGCCCACAGCACCGGCTGTGCGCGCCTGGTATGCGTGTAACCGGGGATGACGGCATCGGGCCACTTCGCCGCCAGGTCGAGCAGCGAGGACATGAGCGCGCGCAGTTCCGCCCGCGATGCGTCGATCGCGCCGCGCAGCCACAAGCGCGTGTCTAGCGACACCTGCTCGTTCCTGCTGCGCCCGGTGTGGATCTTGTCCGCGACCGCGCCCGCGCGCTCCTTCAGCTTGCGGATGACAAGCGTGTGAATGTCTTCGTCTGTCGCGTCGCCCACCGGTTCGGACGCAATGGCCGTGAGAGCCTCCGCGATCTTCGCACGCTCGTCAGCAGTCAGTATGCCCACGCGTTCGAGCGCGCCGGCCCATGCGATTGTGCCGCGCACGTCAGCCTCGAGCAGGCGCTTGTCGAAGCGGAGCGATCCGCTGAAGCGCTCGAACACCTCCGAAGGGCCCTGCTCGAAGCGGCCACCCCAAAGTTTCATAGTTCCCATATTGACTTAAGAAGCGGGCAAGATGCGAACTGCACTTAGTAGCCGCAGATCCTGTCACGTATCCAGCGCAGTCCTCAACGGTGCGTCTGGCGGCCGGATCCGGCCTCACTAACCCGGCGCGAACCGCCCTATTCCGACCAGTTCTCGCCGGTGCGTCCGACGCCTCGGATCCGGCCATCCAGAGCCCGATAGCAGGCCCGACCTAGTCGGGCCGAACAGGGCGGAAAACCTACGGGCTCTAGCCCCTGTGTTCGGGGGCATGCGCAAACAGAGGCTAAACCCTCACTTAACGGGGCTCCGGGCGGTACGGCTCAAAAACCCTGATACGAAATGCAAATGCACTCCGGCCCGCTCTCGCCGGTGCATCTGATACCCCGCATCCGGCAATCCAGAGCCTCGCATCAGGCCCCGGCTCCAGCCGGGCCGAACAAGGCGGAAAACCTAGGGCTCTGGCCCCTGAACCGGGAGCCTCAGCCTTTCCCCGTTACCGCGGCGCGCACGCGAATTGGCAGGCCGATGAGGTTGATGAAGCCCGCCGCATCCTGCTGGTCGTAGCCGGCGCCCATTGTAAAGCTGGCGATGTCGAGCGAGTACAGCGAGTACGGCGATTTGCGCGACACCGGCTCCAGGTTGCCTTTGTACATGCGCAGCTTCACCTCGCCCGTGATCACCTCACTGGTCTTCGCGAAGAACGCGTCGAGCGCCTCGCGCAGCGGGGTGAACCACAGGCCGTTGTAGACCAGCTCCGCGTAATCCAAAGCCAGCCGCTGCTTGTAGTGCAACAGGCTGCGATCGAGCGTGAGCGCCTCCAGCTCGCGGTGCGCGTACAGGATCAGCGTGCCGCCGGGCGTCTCATAGCAGCCACGCGACTTCATGCCGACGAACCGGTTCTCCACCAGGTCCACGCGTCCGATGCCGTGCTCGCCGCCGATGCAATTCAGCATCTCGACCAGCTTCGCCCCGCTCATGCGCTTGCCGTTCACCGATACCGGCACGCCCTGCTCGAAGCCGATGGCAACCTCTCCGGGCGTGTCCGGCGCGTCCTTCGGGCTGGTTGTCAGCATCCAGATGTCGTCCGGAGCCGCATTTGCAGGATCTTCGAGCGCGCCGCCCTCGTGCGAAATGTGCCAAAGGTTGCGGTCGCGGCTGTAGATCTTTTTCGTCGTCTGCGAGATCGGGACGTTGTGCTTCGCGGCGTACTCGATGGCGTCCTCGCGCGACTTGATGTCCCACTCCCGCCACGGCGCGATCACTTTCAACTTCGGCGCGAGCGCCTTGTAGGTCAACTCGAACCGGACCTGGTCGTTGCCCTTGCCGGTGCAGCCATGCGCCACGGCGTCGCAGCCGGTCTTCAGCGCAACCTCCACCTGCTTCTTGGCGAGCAGCGGGCGCGCGATGGAGGTGCCGAGCAGGTACTTGTGCTCGTACACGGCGCCCGAGCGGACCATCGGCCACACGTAGTCGCGGACGAACTCCTCGCGCATGTCCTCGACGTACACTTCGGACGCGCCCGTGCGCCGCGCCTTCTCCTCGAGGCCGGCGAGTTCATCGTCGCCCTGCCCAATGTTGCCGCAGACCGCGACCACTTCGCAGCCGTAGTTTTCCTTCAGCCAGGGAATGATTATGGAGGTGTCGAGCCCGCCCGAGTAGGCGAGCGCCACTTTTTTCACTTGCATGGTGGTGTAAGGCTAAGTCTACTCCAAGAGCATCAGCAGGAGGGCTTTCTGCGCGTGCAGCCGGTTCTCGGCCTGGTCGAAGACCACGGAGCTTGGCGCTTCGATCACCTCCTCGGTGACCTCCTCGCCGCGGTGGGCGGGCAGGCAGTGCATGAAAACGGCGTCAGGCGCGGCCAGCGAGAACAGCTTTCCGCTCACCTGATAGTCCGCGAAGGCATTCTTCCGGCAGTCGGATTCGTGCTCGCTGCCCATGCTGGTCCAGACGTCCGTGTAGATGGCGTTTGCGTCAGCGGCAGCGACTTCGGGGCTATGCGTCAGCCTCACGCTCGCACCCGAAACAGCGGCCAGTTCCTTCGCCTGCTCCACGATATTGGAGTTCGGCTCGTAGCCCTTCGGCGTCGCGATCGTGAAGTTCGCGCCCAGCCGCGCGCAGGTGAGCATCAGCGAGTGCGCCACGTTGTTGCCGTCGCCGATGAATGCCACGTTCAACCCAGCGAAATCGCCGAACCGCTCTTTGAGCGTCAGAGCATCCGCCAGCGCCTGGCACGGATGGTACATATCGCAGAGCGCGTTCACCACCGGCACGGACGACCACTTCGACAGTTCCTTGATAGTCTCGTGCGAGAATACCCGCGCCACGATGCCCTGCGTCCAGCGATCCAGGTTCCGGGCGACGTCCTTGATGGGCTCGCGGCCGCCGATCATCCCGTTGCTGAAGATGGCGTCGCCGCCGAGCTGCTTCATGGCGACCTCGAACGTCATGCGGGTGCGGAGCGATGGCTTTTCGAACAGCAGGCTCACGATGCGGCCGGAGAGAGCGCGCGCGTAGCTGTGGGGATGGCTCTTGACGTCCTGCGCGAGGTCGATCAGGCTCAAGACCTCGTCGTTGGTCAGGTCGAGGTCGCAGGTGACGTCCTTCGAGGCCACCTTCACGAACCGTTCAACGGGCATACTGGCTTGCATGGTGCGGCTCCGCGCTGAATCTTTATTCAGCACTATGAATATTTACACAATCAGCCTGCGGCGTCAAGCAGGCATTTGGTACACCGCTAAGCATCTAATTGCGCACGGCTTAACAGCCGCTGCTGGCATCTAGAACACCGCGCTGATCCGAGAAGCCCGAGCCACGATTCGCCCCAGAACGGGTCCTTCCAGATCGTGACCGCCGCGCCGCAGTTCATCGTGGGAAGGCCTTTCGACCCCGTCTGCGGCCTCTCAACACCCACCCGGTTCCGGGCCGCCTGAGGTGCGCCTCTCCGGGGCGCTGCCGCTTGCGCTACAATCGCGCCCATGATCCTCGCGGGCAAGTGCCCGCGTGAGAGGGAGGTGAGGTTCGATGGCATGCAAGAAGCCCGCGCCGAAATCTGAGAAAAAGACGAAAACGCCCAAGAAGAAGTAATCGCGAGAGCGCCGCATCACCGATCTGCATCTCCGGCGATGCGGCCCCATCCCTGCCGTTTCCCTCCAACGCCCCAAGGCGGCGAGTTTGTAAGTACTACGCTCGGGCCGAGATCGCAAACACGCCCCAATCGGAAACCGCGCCCCACGTGCGCAGCACCACCGGTTTCTGTATGATTCCCGTCATGCGGTTCCATACCGAATACCTCACCTTCAACACACGCAAACATCGCGAGTTCATCAACATCACGCCCCAGGTGGAGGCCGCGCTCGCCAAGAGCGGAATAAGAGAGGGCATGATCCTTGTTTCGGCCATGCACATCACTGCCGGCGTCTGGGTGAACGACGCCGAGGATGGCTTGCTCGCCGACATTGACGAATGGCTCGAAAAGCTCGCGCCTTATCGCGACGACTACCGCCACCACCGCACCGGCGAGACCAACGGCGATTCGCACCTCAAGAGCCTCCTGGTGCACCACCAGGTGATCATTCCGGTTACGGCAGGCCGCCTCGACTTCGGTCCCTGGCAGCAGGTGTACTATGCCGAGTTCGACGGCCGCCGGCCCAAGCGCGTCATCGTGAAAGTCATGGGTGAGTGAACCTAAGTCCGCCGGCGACTGAAATGATTCGCCGGCTAGATGCATCTGACAGGTATGCGGATCTCGACTCTTGCTCTTGCGGCTATCGGAGCGGCGGCACTCGCGGCCGACCTGCCCGTAACAGAAGTGGTCCTGTACAAGAACGGCATTGGGTACTTCCAGCGCTCGGGCCAGCTTGCTGGCGGCGAATCGGCGCGCCTGGAGTTCAAGGCCGCGCACATGAACGATGTGTTGAAGTCGCTGCGCATCGTCGAGGAAGGCGGCGGCATCACCGGCCTGCGCTACGATTCGAGCGAACCGCTCAGCGAGCGCCTCTCTGAGTTTCCGTTCAACTACCCGAACGGAGCGCCGCTCACGGCGTTCCTCGACCAGCTTCGCGGCGCGCGTGTCGAGCTGCAGGCGGGCGCCGAGACCATCTCGGGCGTGATCGTCGCCGCCCGCGAAGCCGCTGCCGAGCCCACGCGGCCGCGCCGCGAGGACCTGACAGTGATGCTCGACTCGGGCGATCTGCGCATCTTCGATCTGTCCGGGTTGTCTGCGATCCGCTTCGCCGAGCCCGCCCTTCAGGCGCAGCTTCGCGAGTTCCTCGCAACGATAGCCCGCAGCCGCAGCCGCGAGAAGCGCGCCGTGTACATCGATTCGGCCGATACTAAGATGCGCAAAGTGGACGCGCTGTACGTCATCCCGGTGCCGGCGTGGAAATCGTCCTACCGGCTCGCGCTCAAACCGGCGGGCGGCCAGCCGGTGCTCGAGGGCTGGGCCATCGTTGACAACACAACCGGCGAGGACTGGACCAAGGTGAAGCTGGCCGTGGTCTCCGGCAAGCCGGTGTCGTTCATCACGAACCTGTACGAGCCGCGCTACGTGGATCGGGAAGAGGCGGAACTGGAGGAGATGGCGGCAGCGAAGCCGAAGGTGTACGTGGCGGGGGTGCCCGGTGGCACTGTTGGCGGGGTTGCCGGAGGAACAGTCGGTACCGCCGCCGAGGCTCGCCGTGCCGTTGCTGCGCCGCCGCCCGCGGCGGCCAGGCCGCTCACGGGTTCTGCAGACTACGCAGGCGCGTTCTCGAACGTCACCTCCACGGTCGCCCGCACCACCATCGCCCGCGAAGCCGGTGAGCTGTTCGAGTACCGCTTCGACACCCCGGTCACCGTGCGCGCGGGCGAGTCCGCGATGCTGCCGTTCGTGCAGCAGCCGGTTGGAGCGCGGAAACTGCTGGTCTACAGCGCCCAGGATGACCGCGATTCCGGCCATCCACGGAACGCGGTCGAACTGGACAACAGCACGGGCAAGACGCTCGACGGCGGCCCCATCACGGTCTTTGATAGCGGCTCCTACGCGGGCGAGGCGCTGATGGACACGCTGAAAGCCGGAGACAAGCGCCTCATCAGTTACGCCATCGACCTCGGCGCCACAGTTTCGGACCAGGCCGAAAGCAACCGCTCCGAGGTTCGCGAGTTGCATTTCTCCCGCGGCGTGTTGACAGCGCGCAACGCGGAGCGCACCACGACCACTTACACCATCCGCAACGCAGACGCGAAAGCGAAGACGCTCTACATCGAGCACCCCATCAAGAAGGACACACAGCTCGTCAGCCCGAAGCCCGTCGAGACCGCGAAGGATGTCTACCGCTTCGAGGTGAAGGTCGGGCCGCGCGCCACCGAAAAGCTGGTGGTAGTCGAAGATGGGAACGTCGACAGCACGTACTCGATCACGAGCGCAACGCCCGACTTCCTTGCCGTGTTCGCAAGGAACACGAACCTGCCGCAGCGGACGCGCGACCAGATATCCGAGATTGTCCGCCGCAAGTCCGCCATCGCGTCCCTGGCCTCAGAGGCAGCACGATTGGAAGCGGAAAGCAAGGAACTCGCAGCCGAGCAAGTCCGCCTGCGCGAGAACATCAACACGCTGCGCAACGTTTCAGGCCAGCAGGATCAGGTGCAGAACTACGCACGGCGGCTGGCCGCGGCGGAAAGCGAGATAGCCGCGCTGCGCGACCGCATCCACGAGACCGAGCGCAAGCGCGCCGAAGCTGACCGGGAGTTGAAGAACCTCATCGACAATCTCGAGTTCTGATGGATGTCGCACTCATAGGTTACGGCAACGTGGGGAAGGCGTTCGCGCGCCTGCTGGAGCGCAAGCGCTCCGCCTTCCCGTTTCGCATCACGGGCATCCACACGGCGCGGCACGGCACGGCGGTGGATGAGCGCGGGCTGCCGCCCGAGCCCGCGTTCGGCCCGGCCGCGCACTCCGTTGGCGAATTCCTCGATGCATCCGGCGCCGAAGTGGCTATCGAGATCACCTCGCTTAGCCCCACCACGGGCGAGCCCGCCATCACCCACATCCGCGAGGCATTCAGGCGGCGCATGCACGTGGTAACCGCGAACAAGGGGCCCATCGCGCACGCGTACGCGGAGCTTCAGGCCGAAGCCGAAGCCGCCGGCGTCCTGTTCCGTTTCGAGGCGAGCTGCATGGATGGCGCGCCCGTCTACAACATGCTCCGGAATAGCCTGCCCGGCTGCAAGGTGCTCGGCTTCACCGGCGTGCTTAACTCGACCACGAAGGTGGTTGTCGAAGCCATGGCCGAGGGCTTCTCCATGCAGGAGGGCATCGAGCGCGCGCGGGCGATGGGCATCACCGAAACCGACGCCTCCTACGACATCGACGGCTGGGATTCGGCGGCAAAGACCGCCGCGCTCGCCAACGTTCTGATGGACGCGCGCGTCCGGCCGCAGGACATCCAGCCGCGCGGCATCGGCCGCCTCACGCCCGAGCGCGTCATCGCCCTCAGGGCCAAGCGCAAGACGGTGCGCGTCGTGAGCCGCGCCAAGCGCGTCCGCGATGGATCCGTGAAGCTGCGCGTTCGCGCCGAGGTGCTCGACGACACCGACCTGCTCGCCACCGTGCCGGGAACCTCCAATCTGCTGCTGTTCCACACGGACCTGATGGGCACTGTAGGCACGGTTTCGATAAACCCAACGATCGACCAGACCGCCTACGGGCTGCTCAGCGACCTGGTGGACATCGCTCGCACGGCGTAGCTCCGGGCCTCAGGCCGGCCCCATGTCGAACCATCGCCGCGCGCAGCGAACGGTTTACGCACACGAGCGGCGGCCGTGGGCTCGGTGAGAGCGGGCCGCTCGTAAGCCCCGCGCCGCCGGGACGTCCCGGTGGTTGATCCTGAATACCTTTTAATATAAATTGGAATTCACTAGCGCGACGGCAGCCGTTGAAGTTCATCCTCCCCCGCTCCGGCCGGTTGCCAACTGCCTGGCGCAAAGTGCAGAAGCGAGCGAAAAGAAGGGATTCGGGTTTCAATGTTTAGAGATGCGCAAGCCGGAATGACTGTCATACAGGTTTCCTCGACCGAGGCGGACCGGGCTGCTGTGCGGAACGCTCTGGCCCACTCCAGTTGGGAACTCCGGCAGGTGCGCACGGTGGGAGAGGCCGTGCTGGCCCTCGCAGCGAGGCCCGCATCGGTCATCTTGTGCGATCGGGACGCGCCCGAAGGCGGCTGGCGAGCCGTACTTCGAGCCGCCTGGGACATGCCCGAACCGCCTGCCGTCATCGTTACCGCCAGGGATCCGGACGTGACGTTCTGGGCTGGGGCGATCGAACTCGGCGCTTACGACGTGCTGTGGATGCCCCTGAACCAGGAAGAGTTGTTTGCAGTACTCCAGTCCGCCTGGCGCGCGCGCCGGGAAGCGGCACGGCGCGCAGCGAAAGATCCGGTTCCGCAGACCCGCGCCGCCGGATGGGTCTAGTTTCCTGAAGGCGGCGAGTGGGGCGGGGCCCGGGGGGCCATACCCTTCCCGGGGTTTTCGGGTTCCGCCACGACGAGGCGGAGCATGGTCCGTGGCCCCCGGGCCGCCCTGCCCCTCAGCGCCTGCCAGTCGCTCCAGAACAGGAAAACTCGCGATCCTGGCTCTGCCGCCCTCCGCGGGGCGGCGGTCCTGTTCAGCCCCGGGGTATCCTCGAAGCAGCGATGCGCGTGTTCGTCTATTTCGTAGGCAAGCCCAAGGACCCGAACGCGCGCGCGATGTGCGAGGAGTACGTAAAGCGCACTACGCGCTATTTCGGTTGCGAGATGCGCGAAGTGAACCCCGCCCGCTTTGACGCCTGGGCGCGCCATCCATCCGCGACAAAAATAGTCCTGGACGCCGCCGGGCGAGCCTTCGATTCAGTCGCCTTCACGGAGCTGCTCTCGAAGGCCGAGATGCAGGGGCGCGACCTGGTCTTCCTGATTGGCGGCTTCGACGGACCTCCCGCGAGCTGGATCGCCCAGGCAGACATGCTGTTGTCTCTTTCGCCCTTAACGTTTCCGCACGAGCTGGCGAGAGTGGTGCTCCTGGAGCAGATCTACCGCGCGGCCACAGCGATGCGCGGCCATCCCTACCCGCGCTGAAGCAGCATACTGGGTTTTCCGGGCCCAATTACTGCCACTCCGGTATCGGCTGGCGGAGCGGCATTCGCTATGGTGTAGACAGCATGCAAGTGGTCTTCTCCGATCTGGACGGCACTCTGCTCGATCGCAGCGATTACGGCTGCGATGAAGCCGTCCCTGCTCTGGAACTGCTCCGCCGCCGCGACGTGCCACTCGTCTTTGTCACTAGCAAGACCCGGGCTGAGGTCGAGTTCTGGCGGACCAGGCTGGATAATCCCGATCCGTTCATCGTCGAGAACGGCGGAGCAGTATTCGTTCCCCAGGGGTACTTCCCTTTTCAGGTTCCGGGAGCGCGGGCGGTTGATGGCTACGAGGTCATCGAGCTCGGAGAAAGCTACACAAGCCTGGTTGCCGCGCTCCGGCAGGCTTCGCAAACAACCGGCGTGCCCACGCGCGGGTTTCACCAGATGACTGCGGAGCAGGTTGCCGAGGAGTGCGGTCTGTCGCTCGAACTGGCCACGCTCGCGTTGCTGCGCGGCTACGACGAGCCGTTCACGATTCTGGACCACGACGGAGCGCCCCGCCTTCTCGCGGCAATCGAGGCGCTCGGGCGCCGCTGGCACATCGGCGGGCGCTATCACCACATCACCGGCGATAACGACAAAGCCCGAGCCGTGGACCTCCTGACAGGCCTGTTCGAGAAGGCGTTCGGAAAAACGCAGACGATCGGCCTAGGCGATTCGGGCAACGACATTTCGTTCCTGCGCCGCGTGGGACGTGCGTTCGTGATCGCATCGGAGCAGGCAGCCGCCCTCAGCCGGGCTTTGCCCCATGCGGTGGTGACGTCGCGGCCCGGGCCGGCCGGCTGGCGCGACTCGATTTTCGCGGCGCTGGGATAGGTTCGCGGTTTCCGCACACGTCTCCAGCCGGGTGAGTGTGCCTATTCGTATCACATCGTAGCCGCCCTACACTTCGTGACGGCTGCGCTGAACAGCATTCCCGGAAGCGGACCTAATAGAAATACAGAACGTCCGGGCGGATAGACGAGCCCACATCCGCGCAAGGGCCGCAAACCACGTTGTAATCAGAGACCGCCACACGCGCCATCGCCGGAATGGTCTCTGGGTCGTCCGGCTTGTGATAGGCGGCCAGCGCCATACGCGGGCGCCAGCGCTTCAGCGTTTCGCGCGCTCCTTCGAGCGCCGGAACCTCCGCGCCTTCGATGTCCATCTTGATGAAATCGACGCGCTCCAGATTCAGTTCGGCCACAAGCTTGTCTATGGTGGTTAGCGGCACCTTGGGCCCTTCCCTGGATGCGCTCGGCTTCATGACAACGCTTGCGGCGGCCTTGTTTTCCGGCAGGTTGAGCGTGAGGACGTCATCTTTATTCCACACGCCCTTCGGGTAGACGATCACGCGCCCGGCGGCGATCTCGGGGGCGAAATTCCGGCGCAGGCACTCGATGTTGTCGGGCGCGATCTCGATGGCCACCACGAGCTTCGCTCCGGCCTCCAACGCCTTCCGCGTATAGACTCCAACATTGGCGCCACAATCTAGGACGATATCGCCCGGTTTGACGCCGTGCCCGTCCTGCCCGTAGATGTCGCGCTCCTGCTCGGCGAGGTTCCAAGGCAGATCCCACTTGCTGCCAGCCGTTATCCAATACTGGCCGCGGGGCGTGTTCCACAGGCTGAGGCCCGCGGCGTCGTCCTTGCGGATTTCCTTGCTGGCGGCGAGTATGCGGTCTTTTATGGCCGTGTTGTCGCGCGTGGCCTGCGCGCTTGCGAGGGACCGGGAGAACGAGCAGCCCTTGGCGCGGCCAGCCGCCCAGAGCCCTCCCAGGCGAAGGGGCTCGCGCCAAGCCCACAGGGCGGCGCCCAGAACGGCCATGAGGGCGATCGCGAAGTACTTCCTCACAGGATTTGAGAATAACAGCTACGGTTCGGCTGTCAGGGAAAGGCGGAGCGAAGACAGGCGCCGCCGGAAGCGGAAACGCGCGGTTCCGGCGGCTTCAGGCCATGAGATGCGGCACGCGGTCGAGCGAAGTCACCCGCACGCCGGGGAACGCGGAACGGATCGCGGCGCCCATGTCGCCGGACGCCGCTCCCGCGTCGAGAACGGTGAACCGGGCGCCGGCCGGTTCGAACTCGCGGAACAGCGACCGCGCCAGCCGGTGCTCGCCGAAGATCCGGTTGATGCGGACAAGGTCCCGCAGGCTCCGTTGGCCATCCGCGGCCGGAATGAAATCCAGCAGTCTCGGCCGCAGCACACGGCCGCCGGTGCAAGCCACCCGCAAGTGCCCCTCGATGACTTGGTGGGCCGCGCCACAGTTGCGGCGCGGGCCGGCGGCCCGGCCTGGCGCTCAGAGCCTCACCGCTGCTACTTCCGGCTCGAGTACTTGTTCAGAATCGAGAGCAGCTCGGAGGCCGCGGCCGGGGCAGCCAGGTCGCCGCGCAGAATCTCTTTATTCTCCAGGGTCTTGCCGTAAAGGGCGCGGTTCACGTCGAGGTCCTGCCGGAGCGTGGCGCCGGTGAGTGCTATTCCAGCGAACACTCCGCGCGAACGCGACCAGGTGAGTATCTCGGCCGTCATGTACGCGTCTGTCTGTGCCTCCGCCGTCCGCCCCACTGGTCCCGCCGCAACGCTGGCGTCCCCTCCAAGAGTGAACTTGCTCGACAGCAGGCGCTCCACACCCCGCTCGTTGAGGACGAGCATCACGACGTCTGTTTCGGAGCCGCCAATCTGGAACCCGAAACTTCCGCCTTCCACGCGCACAGCCGCCGGAGCGCTCCAGCCCGGCCCCTGCTGCTTGCGGCACGAAACGTATCCGCGGCCGTACTTGGCTCCGATGATGAAAGCACCCTTCTTAAGACCGGGCACGACGATAGCGCACTCGGCCTTGTTGAGCAGATCCTGCGGAATTCCCTGGTCTGGTGCGGTCATGACCTCGCTCAGAACGGTGGCGGCCTTGCTGAGGCGATCCGTGTTGTCATCCGCGAGAAGCGGCACGGCGAACAGCGCGATGGCGAGCGCAAAACGAGTCATATGCATCCTCCTGCGCGCGGATTGGCCCCTAGCGGTCTAACCGCGCATGTATCCATGATGTACCACACAGCAGGTCCGCTACACTTGAATCACGAAAAACGTGGGGGCGGGGATGTTAATTGAGGACGACCTTCGCCATTTTCACGGGGGCACTCACGACAAATTGTGGGAGCATTTTGGGGCGCACATTGTAAGGCGGGGCGCGCAATTCTCCGTCTGGGCTCCTGGCGCTGAAGAAGTCGCAGTTGCCGGCACGTTCAGCGGCGGCGAGGCGCTGCCGCTCGAAAGAGGCCCGTCCGGCATCTGGTCCGCCGAAGTGGAGGGTGTGCGGCCGGGCTCGGAGTACAGGTACCGCATAAGAGCGAGCGGCCGCGAGTTCTGGAAGGCCGACCCGTTCGCTTTCTACTCCGAGGCTCCCCCAGGAACCGCATCGATCGTCTGGCCGCTCGACTTCGACTGGCAGGACCGCGACTGGATGAGGTGGCGCCGCAAGGGCAACGACGAGCCCATGGCTATCTACGAGGTCCACCTGGGATCGTGGCGCCGCACGCCGGAGGAAGAAGGCGCGCGCCCGCTCACCTATCGCGAGATCGCGCCGCAGTTGGCCGATTACGTCAAGCAAACGGGCTTTACGCACGTCGAACTGATGCCCGTGATGGAGCACCCGTTCTATGGGTCGTGGGGCTATCAGATCACCCGCTTTTTCGCCGCCACGCATCGCTACGGCTCGCCGCAGGACCTGATGTATCTGGTCGACGTGCTGCATCGCGCGGGAATCGGAGTGATCCTCGACTGGGTGCCCTCGCATTTCGCGGGCGACGCCCACGGGCTCGCCGAGTTCGACGGCTCCCGCCTGTATGAGGGCGGCGAATCCTCGCCGTGGGGCGGGCACGCGTTCGACTACACGCGCGGCGAGGTGCGCAGTTTCCTGCGGAGCAGCGCAGCCTTCTGGCTGGAGCGGTATCACGCGGACGGCCTGCGGCTTGACGCCGTCGCGGCTATTTGCAAACGTCCCGGCGGCAAGCCGTTTCTGCGGGAGTTGAACGCCGGCCTCGCCCGCAAGTTCCCGCAGGCGGTTCTGATTGCCGAAGACTCCAGCCCCGAGCCCGGCGTCACGGCTCCGGCGAACCAAGGCGGCCTCGGCTTCGACCGCAAGTGGGACATGGGCTGGATGCACGACACGCTCACCTACATGAGCAGCCCCGCCTCGGCGCGGTCATCGCACCATTCGAGGTTGACCTTCCGGCCGCTGTACATGTGGAACGAGCGCTGGGTGCTGCCGCTTTCTCACGACGAGGTGAAGCCGCCGTTCGGTTCGCTGCTGTCCAAGATGCCGGGCGACAGCGGCCGGAAGTTCGCGAACGTGCGCCTGCTGCTCGCCTGGATGTACGCGCAGCCGGGCGCCAAGCTGCTGTTCATGGGCGGCGAGTTCGCCGAGCCCGGCGAGTGGCAGCATGACCGTGGGCTAGACTGGCGAGTGCTCGAGAGCGCCGCCCACTATGGCGTCCGCACGCTCGTGGAGGTTCTGAACCGGACCTACCGCGCGGAATCCGCGCTGCATGAAGACGAGACGAACCTGCGCAGCTTCACGTGGATCGATTGCTGCGACGAGGCGAACAACATTGTCAGTTTCCTGCGCCGGGGCCGCACTGACGACGCCACGCTGCTCGCCGTCTTCAACTTCTCGACGTCCGGCCAGGCGGACTACCGCGTGGGTGTGCCGTTCGGACGAGTCTGGAAACAGGTGGTGAACACGGGCGATCTCATGTTCGGCGGCCAGGGCAGCGGCGCGGCGCGCCGGGCGCCGGTCGAGCAGATCCAGTCGCGGAACCGGGCGCAGTCGATCCGGCTGCTCCTGCCTCCGCTCACCGCAATTCTGCTGAAACCCGAGGAATGATCCATCTTCGGCGTGCAACGGACTCATTGCACGGCCAGTATGCCTCCGCCCCGTTTGCGCGTGTGATAATTGGCGTATGCGCAGCCTGGCATCAGTAGCGGCCGTTCTAGCTCTGTTCGCCGCGCCGGCCCTGGCCGACGACGAGATGACGAGGCTTACGGTCGAGGTCAAGAACCACTACGATAAGCCCGTGGACCGCGCCAGCGTCGTCGTGCGGTTCGTCGAGGGACGCTCTATAAAGAAGCTCGGCAAGAAAGTCATCAGGAACTGGGAACTGCGAACGAACCAGGAAGGCATCGCCAAAGTTCCGCTGGAGTTGCCTCAGGGTAAGATTCGCGTGCAGGTGATCGCGAAAGGCTATCAGACCTACGGCGAGGTCTTCGACGTGAACGAAGAAGAGAAAACCATCACCGTCAGGCTGAACCCGCCGCAGCCGCAGCACTCAGAGCATCAGTAGGCGCGGACCAGCCGTTTCCGCCTGGCACGGATCAGTTCGTCCGCGTACGCGGCTCGAGCCGCCAGCGCCACCTTCCTCGCGCGCTCGATGAGCGCCAACGCCTCGCGCGGATCGCCGCAGTTTGCCAGCTCGGCGCTCAAGACGTCCCCCGCCTCGGAGAATCTGCCGGCGGCTATGAGTTGGAGCGCCGTCATCATGAGTACAACTTGTTGTAGTTCCGCATACCCTCGAACAGATTCGTGTAGTACTCGACCTGCTGCTCCAGGGAGGCTATGAGCGCGTCCGCCTCGTTCATGCGGGCCGTGATGTTCTCTTCAAACAGGTCCACCCGCTCCTGCTCGGCCTGGATGAGCCTGTCCTGCTCTGCGATCATCGACGTGACGAGATCGGAAGCCGTGCTGATCGCGCCACTGCCGGAGCCGGCTACCGCCTCGATCACCGATTGCGCGTACTGCTTGAAGCCCTCCAGAAAACCGATCAGCTCGTCCGTCTTGCCCTGCACCGCCGCATCGAACGTGGACCCGTCGAACTTCAACTCGCCGGTATCGGTGAACATGAAGCCTAAGGCGGTCAGGCTCAAGATGCCGCCGGAATCGGCTTCGTAGTTGGCTACCTTTCTGAGCGCATCGGCGAGTGTACGGATCAGCATGTCTCCGGCGAGCACTCCGGCGTTTTCCCCGCGGTGTTCGTCAAGGGCCGACATCGCTGTGTTGTAGGCTGTCGCGAGGGCCGAGAGCGCGTTCTTGGCCGAAGCCGTCGTGCGTCCCACGGTCACCGTGGTGTCCACGCCCGCGGCGCTCTCGCCCACGAGTGTGATCGAAACGCCGGGGGAGAGGATCACCTTGCGCGAGTCCGAGGAGACCGCCACGCCATTCACGCTGTACTTGGCGTTCGCGCCCGAGGTCAGTGTTTCGAGCAGCTCCGTTTCTCCGTCCGAGAGCGTGATGGCGACATCGGCGTAGGCGTTGCTCGTGATAGACAGGCGGTAATCCGGCGAGGAGGGCGCGCCCACGTTGACGAGGGTCGCCCGCACGCCGGCGTGTGCGGCGTTGATGGCTTCTGCGAGAGCTTTGAGGTTCTGCGCGGCCGGACTGATGGTAAAGGACTCGCCATCCACCGTCAACGTGAATTCCGTGGCGGCGCTGATATTGTCTTTGCCAGGATCGGACACGGTGGCCAGCCCGTTCGTGCTCATCGTGACGGTCTGCGCGCCCAAACTGGTCACGTGGACCATGAACGAGCCCTCGGCCACGCCCTCGCTCAAGTTCACCTGCACGACTCCTTCAGTGGAGGTCGACGATGAGAACGAGTCGATGCCCGAAGCCGTCTTGAGCGCCGTCAGCGAGTTCGCGAGCGAATCGAATTTCGATTGCAGCGCCGACAAAGCTTTCGACTGGTCGCTGAGCTTGATCTTCGTCTGGGACAACTGGGTGAGATGGAGGCTCTGGATCGCGACAGCGCGGTCGATGATGGCCCGTAAGTCGCTGGAGTACCGGCTGACGCCCGAGAAAATATTGCTCATTCGCGCCTCGCTTCAGCACAGCGGGCCAGGGCTACCGCCGCCGCGTCTGGCGGTTGCGGCCCCCCTGGCCCGCGGCCGGCCTCACTGGCCGGAGTCACGCAGAATGTTCAGTTACGAGCGCAGAAGCGTGAGCAACTGCTGCGGGGCCTGGTTGGCCTGGAGCATGGCCGACAGTGAGGCCTGCTGGGTCACTTGCGCCCTCGTCAGGTTGGCCGCTTCGGATGCGATGTTGGCGTCGCGGATGCGCGATTCGGCAGCCGAGAAGCTTGCTATCTGCGATTGCGCCAGGTTGATGGCGTACTGAAGCTTGTTCTGGGCGGTACCGATCAGGCCCTGAATGCGGCCGAGGTAGCGGACAGCCGTCGCGAGCGCCGTCACCGCGGCCCTCGCGTTCGCCGTCTCATCCGTGGCAGCCTCGGCGTCGTCTGCGCTGGTGGCGGCCATACCACTCGTGATGTTGCTGAACCCGCCGGTCACGGTGTCGGTTGTACGCGATACGCTGAAGTCCGCGGCAGACTGGAAGTAGATCTGGTTCCCGAGCCGGATGACCTCGATGGAGCTGCCGGCAAGGGCCGCGCGTGCTTTGTTGAACAGCACATCGACGCCGTCGGTAGCGTCGCCGTCGATCTGGATCGTGTAGGTATCGCTGCCCTGGGTGAACGTCACCTCTCCTACGCCCGTGCCGCCTGCCGCAGTGACCGTTCCGCCCGCGAACCGGTACCGGCCCGTGTTGACGATGGCCGCGTTGTCGGCGACAGCGGCGCTGATCTGCGTTCCGGTGCCCGTCACGGCGTCGATGGCAACGGCGAACGAGCCCGAAGAGCTTAGCACCAGATCGTGAGAGTTGGAGTCTATGGATACCGCGATACCACTGCCGGCCAGGCCCGCGTTGAGCTGGGTGACGATTTCATCTCCAGTTATGCCGTCCACGTCGCCCTGCACGGTAACCGTGTAGCTGGAGGTGGCCGTGGCGAACCGGAACGTCTGGCTGGAGTTGTTCTCCAGGTACTTGCTACCGTCGTCGAAAGTGCCTGCCACCAGCGTGGTATTGGTCGCCTTTCCGTCGATGCTCGTCCCGGCGAGGCCCAACGCGTTCGTGGTCACCAGCGAGGTGGTGCCCGACAGGTCGATCATGACCTGCGAGTTCGCCATGCCCGCACCGCCGCCGATGAACACGCTGATTAGCTTGTTGAACCGGCCCGCGGTCGTTGTGCCCGTGCCGAGGCCGATGTTGGCGGCCTGGCGGTCAATTTCCGTCTTGAGCGCCGAGTACTCCGCCTCCAGCGTGGCGCGGTCGCCGGTGAAGGTGCCGGATGCCGATTGCGTCGCGAGCGTCCTCATTCGATCGAGCATCTTGGAAATGTTGTTGAGGCCACCGTCGATGATCTGCAACACGCTGAGGCCGTCGTTGGCGTTGCGTACGCCCTGCGTGATCTCGGTGATATCGCTGCGGTACTCGTTGGCCACAGCCAAACCGGCCGCGTCATCGCCGGAAACGTTGATGCGGTAACCCGAGGTTAGCCGCTGAATCGTCTTGTTTTGAAATTCGCTGTTGATCCTCAGGTTATCCTGCGCCTGCAGAGAAGCAACGTTCGTTACAAACGAAGTGGACATGGTTCACACACCTTGTGTTCGGATTAGCTCCGGGCCTATCCGCCGGTCTCGGATCCCGTCACTAGCGCTTATCGGTGATGTGAAGTTATCCTTGAGGCCGGAAGCAACGCGGCGCCGCAGATCCGCGCGGCGATCAACTCGCCTGCGAGCGCGTTGCCCGCTTCGTTCCAATGGCCGAAGCCTTCGGCGGCGTTAGGAAAGCCGTGAAGGTACACCCCGTTCGTTTCGGCCCACGCCGACATCTCCGGAGCGAGCGTGACAGTCGGGATGCCTTCCCTGGATGCGAGTGAGGCAAGGCGCCGGTCTGGATAGAAAAGGTCTTGAATGCCGCGCCGTTCAGCAAATGCCCGACGCACGGCGGGGTCAGGATGAACCTGTATGCCGGTTGAGAGTGTTACGAGCCAGAACTGCCGGCCGCGCGCGCGCACCTCGTCGCGCATCGTGGTGATCAGCGCCTCCGTCACGTTCCACGCGTCGCGCCAGCGGTCATCGCGGGGCGGCGCGTAGATCTCGCTGTCAACACCAGGTTCCTCGCCGGTTACCTCGCGCTTCTCAGCGGCCCGCGCTTCGGGCAGCGCCGCGCCGTAGTGGCCGAGCGCAACGCGCGCCTGCGTGGCCAGTTGCAGCAGTCTCAGATGATTTCGCGCCGAGGCCAGCATGGACCGTATGGAGAGCCCCGGTCCTCCAGCGTTCGCCGAAGCCAGGCGCTCGCGGAAGGATTCGTCCTCGACGAGCGCGCCGTCCTTCAGCACGAAGTACGGCACGCCCGCTTCGCCATTCAGCGCGCGGCTGTTGTTGCGGATGTCGTTCCCGGTGAAGAAGGCCAGCAGCACGAGGTCCGGGTCGAACTGCCAGACGCGGGTGCGCAGCGCGATCAGTTCCTGCGCAGTGCCGTAGCCCGAGACTCCGAAGTTGAGCACCTCCGGCTCCCGGCCACCAAGCCAAGCGCACCCGCGCAGCCGCCGCTCAAGAACAGCCCAGAAGGCGCGCTCACGGTCCACCTGCATCGCCTCGGCGAAAGAGTCGCCCAGTACGGCAATGCGGAACACGCCCGGCGGTTTCGCCACCGTGTGCTCGCGGTCGCGCATGCCGGCGCTGTTGATCTCCACCCACGCGTTGCCTTCTTTATCGAAGCGGCCCCGCGCGCCGGGCCGCAGCGCCCCGCCGAGATCGGCGTCCTCGACGTACCACTGCGGGTACGAGATGCCGGCCACGCGCAGTGCGGCTTCGGAGGCAGCGAGGCCCAGAACCACCGTTGCCGTCATCAGCCCTGCGTTCTTGAGCGTCTGATGCATGGCGCTACTCAGTCCAGCTCGAACCTGTGGGCGTAGGCGACCTTCAACTCGGGAGCCTGGTCCTCTTTGCGCAGATAGCAGTTGCCGGCGGCCAGAACCTCGATTTCGGTCCCCATAAAGCACCGGAAAGCGTCCTCTGGAGTGCACACGATCGGCTCGCCGCGCACGTTGAAGCTCGTATTGACGAGAACGGGGCACCCGGTGCGCTCCTTGAAGCGCGTGAGCAGAGCGTGATAGCGCGGGTTGGTGGCGCGGTGGACGGTTTGGATGCGCGCGGAGTAGTCCACGTGCGTCACCGCCGGAATGGAAGAGCGCGGCACCTTGAGCTTGTCGATGCCGAACAGGGCCTGCTGCTCTTGCGTCATCGCAATGCGGTGCCGTTCGGCGACGTCGGCCACCATGAGCATGTACGGGCTGTCGCCGTCGAGCTCGAACCACTCCGCCGCGTCTTCCTCGAGCACGGAAGGCGCGAAAGGCCGGAACGATTCGCGGTACTTCACTTTCAGGTTCAGCAGCGACTGCATGCGCGGCGATCGCGCGTCGCCAAGAATCGAGCGGTTCCCGAGCGCCCTCGGGCCGAACTCCATGCGGCCCTGAAACCAGCCGACGGCTTTCTCCGCGTTGAGCGCCTCCACGACGGTGTCGAGCAGCATCGAATCGGGCAGCACGTCGAAGCGGGCTCCGGCCGCGATCAACCGGCGCTCGATCTCCTCCTGCGCGAAGTCGGGGCCCAGATACGCACCCTGCATGGCGTCGGTTCCCGCCGTGAACGCGCGCTTGTGGCCCTGGTGCATGTGATAGGCGGCCAGCGCCGCACCCAGCGCGCCCCCGGCGTCGCCCGCGGCGGGCTGAACCCAGATGCGGTCGAACCGCCCGTCGCGGAGAACTTTGCCATTGGCGACGCAGTTCAGCGCAACGCCTCCGGCCAGGCACAGGTTGCGCGCGCCGGTCTGCTCCTGGAGCGAGCGCGTCATCCGCAGCACCACTTCCTCGAGAACCGCCTGCACCGACGCCGCAACGTCCATGTGGAACTGCTGCAGCTTGTCATCAGGGCCCCGCGGCGGAGCGCCGAACAGGCGATCGAACGCCGGGCTGGTCATCGTTAGCCCGGTGCAGTAATTGAAGTACTCGAGATTGAGCCGGAATGAGCCGTCGGGCTTTACGTCGATCAGGTTGTCTAGTATGTGCCGCACGTAGCGCGGCCGGCCGTACGGCGCAAGGCCCATCAGCTTGTACTCGCCGGAGTTCACCTTGAAGCCGGTGTAGTAAGTGAATGCCGAGTACAACAGGCCGAGCGAGTGCGGGAAGTGGATCTCGCGAATCACCTCGACCTGGTTGCCGCGGCCAAGCGCCGCCGAGGTTGTGGCCCACTCGCCCACGCCGTCCATCGTCAGGATCAGCGCGGTGGCGAACGGCGACGGGAAGAACGCGCTCGCCGCGTGGCTGACGTGGTGTTCGGCGAAAAGCAGCCTGTTCTTCCAGTCGAAGTGCGGGCCGTACTCGCGCAGTTCGCGCCTGAGCACATCTTTCTGGAACAGCTTCTCGCGCACCCACAGCGGCACGGCCATCTGGAACGACCGCAGCCCCTTCGGCGCGAACGCGAGATATGTCTCAAGCAGGCGTTCGAACTTGAGGAACGGCTTGTCGTAGAAGACGACGAAATCGAGGTCCTCCAGACGCACGCCGCCCCGCTCGAGGCAGAACTGCACCGCGTGGCGGGGAAAGCGCGCGTCGTGTTTCCTGCGGCTGAAGCGCTCCTCCTGGGCCGCCGCGGCGATCTCGCCATCGGTGACCAGCGCCGCCGCGCTGTCGTGATAGAAGGCGGAGATGCCGAGCACACGCATGTCGGCCGCCTCCTCAGAAGATTGTGTAGATGAACGGCGCGACGGCGGTGCTCTGCGCCAGCAGCAGCAGCGTCCCGAACGCCAGCATCAAGACGACGATCGGAAGCAGCCAGAACTTCTTGCGAGCGCGCATGAACTCCCACAGTTCAGCGACTATCGACATTGCAACCCCCTTGAAGCGCGGCCGTACCCCCGGCGCGCGCTTTCCAAGAATCCCGGAGGCCTAGAACTGGCGCGTCATCGAGCCCGGCTCGGGTCCCGGCGGTTGCCGCTCGATCCAGTAACTGGCGGCATCCGGCGAGCGGCCCAGCCGCAGCGGATCCTTCTTCATCAGCCGCATCACGAGCGCCACCGGCGTGAAGACGAGGAAGAACAACAACGCGGTGATGATCGGATTGGTGATGCGGCCAATGAGTTGCCCCAGCTTCATCCACGCGCGGTTCGCCGGGCGCAGCACGCCCGGCGCAGCGAGCGCCATCACCGCAATAGCGGCGCTCGCCACCAGCGCCCAGATCCTCGGCGGACTGCCCGACCAAACCGGCCAGGCGCCTGCCGCCAGAAACGCCGCCGCGAACACCAGCCCGAACGATCGCTCCGACGGCCCCCTGATTTCTTCCCTGCGGGTGAAATCCTCGTGGGTGCTCAAAGCCTCTCAGGCCCCCTCTGCAATTGATCCGATTATATCACGCGGTTAAAACTTGTTAATAAATGGAGCAGGCTCAGTCCGTTGCGGGCAGTTCAAATGCGGGATTGCGCTGAAAAAGAGAATTTTGTCTCGGCCCAGATGGCCAGGACGAGAAGGAAAACCATGACACTCCCGAAGACCGGCAGGATCATCGCGACGCGTATTCCCCAGAGGTGTGCGAACAGTCCGAGAGACCAGGGCGCGAGCATGCCGCCGGTCATCCCGAGGCAGAAAATGCCGCTGTAGAAACTGGGCTGGTAGTCCGGGAAGCGCTTGCCGATCTTCTCCGCCACCAGCGGGTAAACCGAGGCGAATCCTGCACCTACGAGCAGCACGCCAGTAGTCGCGCCGAACCGGTTGTTGGTCGAGAAAAGTATCGTGCATCCGAATAACGCGGCCAGGACGCTTGCGCCGAGCAGCCGCGCATGGCTGATGGCCGGTAGAATCGAGAGCACCACCACCCTGCCAACCACCAGCGCCAGCCAATAGACGGCCAACAGCATGAGCGCGCCCTCCGGGCTCGTCCCGACGCGGCGCGTCAAAAACAGCGGCAGCCAGCCGGCGATGGCCCATTCGTTGCCGAACTGGAAGAACAGGAGCAACGCCAGAAGCACAGCCGCGGGCGTGCGAAACTCAACCAACCTTCGCCGGAACGAAGAGATGTCCGGCTCCTCGGGCATCTTGAGGCGTCCGATGGCGAAGATGCCAGCGCCGTAGCCCGGCAGAGCCGCCAGGAAAACCAGTATGCTCGGCACGGTGTACATAAAGAACGTGCCCGCGACGAGCAGCGCGGTAACGGCGCATCCCAGGCCGAAAAACGTGCCCGAGAGCGAGAGGCTGGCCGAAGGATTCATCCGGTACACCGGCGTAAGTGCCTGGAAAAGCGCCAGATTGAGCAATCCATTCCCGAAGCCGATGCCGGCGATTCCCGCCATGCGCCACCAGAACAGCGTCACGGGAGACAGCTCCGCAAGGAACAGCAGCGACACGCAGGCTATGCCACAGCCGCAGCTCAGGACCAGCGAGAGGTTCCGCTTCGGCAGCACGTAGCGCCACAGCGGCACCGCCGCCAGGATGCCTACGTTCATGGCGAGGAAGAAATGGCCGACAATGAGGAAATCCTCGGTGAGGTGATACCGCCAGACGGGCAGAATGGCGCCCAGGAACGACGACAGCACGCCGGACAGGAACCACCCAACCAGCGTCTTGCGGACGAGTCCCGATTCGAACGGCGACGCGCCAGCGGAGACATTGGCCGGTGTTACTGCCACCAACGTATTGTAACCAGAAGACGGCGCAGGCGCGGTTCGCTCCCAAAACGCGTAGCGCCGCTTCAGGAACCCATATTGCGGGGGTCGCCTCCCAGCGTTTGGGCGCTTGTTTTGTATAGCTTGCAATTTGGTGACACGCGTGCATGCTAGCCTGCGGGGTTAGAGAGGTTTTGGTCGCTTTGGGGGTAGTTGCCTTTCTCGTAAGCTCTCCCCATACCCCGTCGCAATGACGGGGTTTTTTCTTTGGCGCCTTTCCCTGCTACGCTAAGTCTCTTCCGGAATGCCTAATCCCTACGCGCGGTGGATCGACAGGCAGGAAAACCGGCTGGCCAGCCGCGACAACGACCGCGTGGTGCGCCCCTTCGAGTGGGGGCTCGAGTGGCTGGGCCTCGGTACGGCCGCGCCGGACCCGGCCCGCGCCATTTCGGAGGCCGCACGCGGCTGGCTGGCGGACTCCGATGCTTTCTTCGGCTATGCGCCCGTGGCCGACTACAAGCTCGATGCCGGTAACCTAACCTTCACAAGCCCATTGGCGAGCCCGTTTCCGGAGAACAACTGCGTCCGGGCGGCGTACTTTCCGGCTGCCGGCGCCGACGGGCGGGCCGTACTCGTCCTGCCGCAGTGGAACGCCGACGAGCAGGGGCACATCAGCCTCTGCAAGCTGCTGAACCGCTTCAACATAGCAGCGCTGCGCATGACCCTGCCGTACCATGGCCGTCGCATGCC
>JBLNBX010000001.1:0-3052 GCA_050260275.1 bacterium | reverse complement strand
AGCTCGTCGTCTCGCGCTACGAGCGCGTGGAGTGGGAAGAGGGTGAGCTTGCGGACTCGGCGCGGGGCGACAACGGGTTCGGATCGTCCGGGAAATAGCGTACAGGAAGGGTGGTGGACGGCATGGGATTCGAACCCACGACCCCGGCGTTGCGAACGCCGTGCTCTCCCAGCTGAGCTAGCCGCCCACGGCAAGTGTCTGTCGTCAATACTATAGCACGGGCGGCAAGCGGTTTAGGGCTGCGCCTCGGTCGCGGGAGCGTCGGGACCTGCCGGAGCTCCCGGCAGTCCTGTCTGGGGGGCCGCAGGTCCCGCTGCGCCCGCCGCCGCGGCTGCCGCGGCTGGAGTGGCAACCGGGTCCACTACCGCGAGCTCTGGTGCTTCCTGCCCGGCGTGCGCGCGTGCGGCGGCCTGCGCGCGCCTGTTCGCCCAGTAGCGCTTCATGCGCTCGGAGACCTGCTGCCGTTCCTCGGCGCTCATGCCGCGCCGGCCACGCCGGGACCGCGGCGTCTCCAGTTCGGCGGCAGCAGCGCGAGCCTGGATCTTTTCCAGCGACTGTATCAGCCGGTCGAGCCTTTTCTTCTCTTCGTAGAGCGAACGGATGGCCTTATAAAGGTCCACTGCGCCCTCCAACGACCGCCTGATTATCCTACATCACAACGAAATGTCAAGTCAGTATTTGTTAGAACCAGGACGCTTATTTTGTCAGGTAGGGCCATGCCGGCACAAGGTGGTACCCGTACCGCACCACCGCTACGTACATCGCACCCACCAGCGCAACCAGGAAAGCCACCAGAACGTAAAGCAGCTTGAGCCACGGGAAACGCCTGTTTTCGCGGTGCAGCACGAGCAGATAGCTCGCAAAAACACCCACGAAGAACAATACCAGCATGGGCACCACGAACATCATCAGGTTGAATATGTCCGGGGTGGGCGTGATCACCGCGGCCAGTGTTACGATCGCCAGGATGGCGTACCGGCTGTTCCGCACAAGGAACGCGGGTGATACGATTCGCAACAGCGTCAGGAAGAAGACCAGTACCGGGAGTTCGAACACGATGCCGACACCGAGCATTACGTTTATGAACAGATCGAAATACTCGGTGATGGTCACCACCGGCATGATATTGATATTGCGGCCGATACCCAGAAGGAAAGTCAGTCCGAAGCGGAGCGCAACGAAGTAGGCGAATAGCCCGCCGGTGATGAACAGGCCGGCCGAGCAGATCACGAACGGCGCCGCCCAGCGCCGCTCGCGCTTGTACAGGCCCGGAGCGATGAACGCCCATACCTGGTAGAGCACCCATGGAGAGGCCAGGAAAATCGCCGCCAGCATCGGCAGCTTAATCCAGACGATGCTGAAGCTCTCCATCGGCTTCGTGATGGCGAGCTGCGGGGTATAGCCGAGCTCCTTCAGGGAGTGGATCACCGGCTCGCTCACGACCACCCACATCTGGTTGGCGAAGACCAGGCTGCAGATGAACGCAACGCCTATCCCCATCAGCGACTTGATGATGCGGCTGCGGAGCTCCTCCAGGTGCTCGAGGAACGACATGCGCAGCATGCCCTCTTCTTCGTCTTCTTCATCGTTCCCCTTTTCGGAGCCGGGCAGTTCTGGTGGCGGTTCCGCCGCGCCGCCCGCCGCCTTCGCGGGCGCGGCCGCGGCGGCCTCTGCCGGCACGATGCCGGTTTCAGCTATGGCCGCGTCTTCTGCCTGTTCGGGCACGGGCGTCGCGTTGTTGTCGTCCTGCAACTGCTACCTCGTGATTTCTAGGATACGCTCAGGCCTCGGCCGCTCTGGGTTGGTGCTCTCCGGATTCTTCCGCCGCTTCAACCGGCTGTTCGACGGGCGGTTCGGCGGAGGCCGTTTCCTCCGGAGCGGGCTCCGGAGCCGGTCCTGGCTCGACTTCGGCGCCCTGTGTTGCGGAAGCGCCTACTGGCGACGGTTCTGTCGCGGTGGAATCGTACGACGGGTAGGTCTGACCTGCGTCGTAGTAGGAGGAGTCGTAAGGGTCGGGGCCCAATGTGTCGCAGCTCAACGAACTCAGATCAAGGTCCTGCGTGACTTCCTTCAGCGATTCGCTTTCCCGCTCCAGGCTGCTCATCTCGCGGTCCCAGGTTGCCTTCAGCTCGCTCGATGCGCGCCGGAATTCCGTCAAGGCTTTTCCGACCGTCTTGCCGAGCTCAGGCAGCTTTTTGGGACCGAACAGGAGCAAGGCAAGAAGAAAGATAAAGATCGTTTCTTGCCAGCCCAGGGGTCCAAGCATTGGAAGCCTCCACTTCTGATTGCATTTTCCATGATATCGAGGGGCATGGGCCGACTTCAACCGAGGCGTCCGAGGGCTTCCAGAGGTGCCTTCCCGGCCATCAGTGGCTATCCTGAAAAATAGCGCACAGTGAAAGGTTCACCGGTCGAGATCCGCGGCCTCACGGCAGTTCTTGCCGCATTGGCGCTCCTGTTCGCCGGCACAACGCTGCTCGCGCACTGGTATGAGAATCAGCGCCTCAAGCGCGCCGCCGCGAGTTTTCAGCGCGGGTCGGAGCTGGCGCGCGAGGGCCGGCACGAACGCGCGATCGAGCAGTTTCGCAATGCGCTGGCCATTTCGCGCGAATCGGCCGAATGCCGGCTGGCGCTGGCGCAGAGTTTGATGGCGCTCGGCCAGAGCCGCGAGGCCGCGCTGCAGCTCAGTGAGGTGCTGCGCGCCGATCCCGCCGAGGCGCTGCCCAATCTGCTGTTAGCGCGCATCGCCGCCACCGAAGGCAAGGATGAGGAGGCGTACAACTTCTACCACCGCGCCGTTTACGGGTTCTGGCGCACGGCTCCGGAGGCGAACCGCCTCAGCGCGCGTTGGGAGCTGATCGATCTGCTCTCCAAGACACGGCAAACGACGCGCATCACCGCGGAGCTGCTCGGCCTTGCTGACGAGGCGCGCGACGACGCTGACGCGCAGAGGCGCATCGCCCGCATGCTGCTCGACAACGATGCGCCCACCCAAGCGAAGCAGGTCGCGCGAGGTGTGCTCACACAAAATCCCAAGGACTTCGAGACGCGC